>JAYSVR010000568.1:0-10451 GCA_043718445.1 Acidobacteriota bacterium
CGAAGCTTTGCAACGATTGGCGGATGATGGTTGCGTGCGCTTGCATTGGCGCAAGTGGGAAGAGGGCAATTGGCTCGACAAGATTGATTTGAAGGTCGAACAAGCCGATGCGGTTTATGCGTTGTTGGCGCGCGCACCGTTGTCGCAGCAACGCACGCAACTGCGTGAACTGCTCGCCGCGCAAACGCCGCACGCGCCGTGGCACGCGGCGTTTTTGGCATGGACGACAGCGCAACTTAACGCGCACGCTTCGGTCAAGCCGCTGGAATTCGATGACGCTTGGAATCGTGAGTTGCTGGCTGCACTCGCGGCGTTAGCGCAATTGCGTGCGCCGCAGCTCGAACGCAAATTCAGCGTGCGGCTTTTCAACGACAGCAAACGCTTTGAAACCTTGCGCAGCGCGGTACTCAACGTATTGCGTCGCTTTGCCGATGAGAGTGCGGCTTATGGCGAAGAAGACGCCGCCTTGTTGCGCGCTTTCAATCTTGAGCGCGTGCCCGAATTCATCCCGCTGGCGGGGCCGTTGATTTTGCAATGCGGCGGGCAACGGCTTGACCTTGCGCCTTTCGCGCCCAGCGTAGCTTTATCAGCATCAACGTTGCGCACGCTTGAAAGCGTTGATTGTGCGGCACGCGTGTTGGTCACGATTGAAAACCTGACCAGCTTCAGCGAATTCGCAGCCGCGCGCCCGCCGTCGGTGTTGGCGGTTTATCTCGGCGGGTTTGCCAGCCCCACCGCCATCGCGTTGTTGCAAGCGATTCGCGCGGCGCATCCGGCGCTGCTTTTCTTTCACTGGGGCGATCTTGACGTAGGTGGCTTGCGCATCCTTGCGCACCTGCGCCAGCAACTCGGCGCGATTGAACCGTTGGCGGCGAGCGTCAGCCTCTTTGCCAAATACGAGTCGCAAGCGCAGCCGCTCAACGCGCGTGAACCGGAAGCGCTGCGCCACTTGCGCGCGAATCCTTGGCTGGCTGATTGCGCACCGCTCATCGAATGTTTGCTGACGGCGCAACAGAAGTTGGAACAAGAAGCGGTGATGCTGACTGATTGTTTTACCGAGTTGCCTGCGCATTCTTGACAATCTCAGCGTCGCAAGAGCATCGTTCAAACGCAATTCCTTTCTCTAGTTTTACGCGAACAACAACTTCCCCCTCGTCACCACGCGATGCGTCGGCAGGCGCGTCTTTTCGGGAGAAACTCGTATGCGAAACAAACTCTTTCTGTTGCTGTTGATCGGTTGCGGTTGTGTTGTCACCTTGCACAGCGCGTTCGGACAAGGACGCGGCGGCGTGATGACGCCTGAGATGCGCGAGCGGCGCAACGCCGTCGAAGCCGAGTTGCAATCCATCGCCGTCGTCGAACGCAAACTGATGATTCCGATGCGCGACGGCAAACGGATGGCGGCGGATGTTTATCGTCCAAAAGATTCGGCCAAAGATGCGTCAAAGAAATATCCGACGGTGCTTTCGCGCACGCCTTATAACTTCAACTATTGGGACGTACGCAACGGCGCGGTGCGCGATATGAGCAGCGTCGTCGAAGCCGTCAAGCGCGGTTACGCGCACATCACGATGAACGAGCGCGGGCATTTTTTTAGCGAAGGCAATTACGACATTTTGGGCGCTCCGTTGAGCGACGGCGATGATGCGTTGAAATGGATTTCGGCGCAGTCGTGGTCAAACGGCAAGGTCGGTACGATTGGTTGTTCATCCACCGCCGAATGGCAAATGGGCGTGGCATCGCTCGGCAATCCGGCCTTTGCCGCGATGATCCCGCAAGGCTTCGGCGCGGGGGTTGGCAGGGTCGGCGGATATTACGAACAGGGCAACTGGTATCGCGGCGGCGCGGTGCAGATGCTCTTTATCGCGTGGCTTTATGGCGAACAGAATCAGGTGCGTCCGCTGATGCCGCCCAACGCGACGCAGGAAGAGTTGATTCGTGAGTCGAAGTCTTTCGACCTCGCGCAACAATCGCCGCCGGTGGATTGGTCAAAGGCGCTGACGCACTTGCCCGTGATGGACATCATGAAAGCCGTGGACGGGCCGCGCGGGATTTTCGCCGACGAGATGCCCGTGCCAACCGGCGGCGCGATGATCAAACGCGCGCCGAACGATCCGGCTTGGTACAAAGGCGGCTTGTGGCACGACGACATGAAAATCAACGTGCCCGGCTTCTGGTTTATGTCGTGGTATGACGTATCGGTCGGGCCAAATCTCGCGGCATACAATCACGTACGCAAAACCGCGCGGCCTGAGATTGCCGATCAGCAATACGCGGTGATCGCGCCTACGTTGCATTGCGCTTATACGCGCGCGAGCGAAAACACCGTCGTGGGCGAACGCAGCCTGGGCGATGCGCGATTGAATTATAGCGAACTGACGTGGGGCTGGTTTGATCGTTTTCTGAAAGGCGAAAACAACGACATTCTGAAGATGCCGAAGGTGCGCTATTACACGATGGGCTTGAACAAGTGGCAGTCGTCTGACACGTGGCCGCCGACGGGCGCGACACAGATGAAATTCTTTCTGGCAAGCGGCGGCAAGGCGAATACGTTAAATGGCGACGGCGTGCTGAGTGAAGCGCCGCCTACTGCGGATATGCCTGATAAATTTGATTACGACCCGATGAACCCGGTGCCGTCGTTCGGCGGCAACGTGTGCTGCACGGGCAATGCCGTGCAGGGCGGCGCGTTCGATCAACGCAAGATGGAAGAGCGTTCTGACATTCTGGTTTACAGCACCGCGCCGCTCGCGCAAGGCGTTGAAGTCAGCGGCCCGATTGAAGTCACGCTCTATGTTTCCTCCGACGCCAAAGACACCGATTTCACGGTCAAGCTGATTGACGTATACCCCGACGGACGCGCCTACAATCTGGACGAGACGATTCAGCGCGTGCGCTATCGTGATGGATACGACAAGCCGCTCGCGTGGATGGAAGCGGGCAAGGTTTATAAAGTCACGCTACAACCGATGACGACCAGCAATTTCTTTGAAGCCGGTCATCGCATTCGCCTCGAAGTCTCAAGCAGCAACTTCCCGCGATTTGACCGCAATTTGAATACGGGCGGGAAGAATTACGACGAAGTGAAAGGCGTCATCGCGCATAACGCGGTGCATCATTCGCGGCAGCATCCGTCAGAGGTGAAGCTGACGGTAGTAAAGCGGTGACGACAACCAGCGAGCTTGTGGGGCAGTCTGATGTTATCCTGATGCCGGAGGTAAACGATGACTTTAATTCTTGAAGCTGTTTATGACGGAAAGGTATTGCGACCAGTTCAGCCACTCGATTTGAAGCCGAACACGCGGTTGCGCATTACTGTCGAAACGAAAGAGCCTGAAACAAAAGCCAAACGTTCGTTCCTGCAAACGGCTCGTTCGCTCGAACTGGATGGCCCGACCGACTGGTCATCAAAAATCGAGGACTATCTTTATGGCGATGACGCTGACGCCGCGCAGAAAGGTCTTTCTTGATACGGCCTACGCCATCGCGTTGTCTTCGCCGAAAGACGAGCATCACGAAAAAGCCTTACAGTTGGCGGATGAAATTGAAGCAGGACAAATCAGACTGGTTACGACGCGGGCGGTGTTTTTTGAGATCGGCAATGCGCTGACGCGACAACGCTATCGCGCGGCTGCCATAACACTGCTGGAATCACTCGAAGCCGACCCTGAAGTTGAAATCGTACCTGCCTCAGAAGAACTCAGTGCGCGGGCGTTTGAGCTTTACCGTACACGACCTGACAAAGAATGGGGGCTGACAGATTGTCTCTCGTTCGTGGTAATGCGGGAGCAAGGCATTACCGTCGCACTCACTACCGATAAACATTTTACTCAAGCGGGCTTTGTTGCGTTGCTGCAATAGCTCAAAAAAAAACGTTGATTACTTCGAAGCCATCCATCGCATTCGGTTGGAAGTGTCGAGCAGCAACTTCCCGCGCTTTGATCGCAATATGAATACGGGCGGGAAGAATTACAACGAAGCGAAAGGCGTCGTCGCGCATAACGCCGTGCATCATTCGCGGCAGCATCCGTCAGAGATGAAGCTGACGGTGGTGAAGAAATAACCGCCCAGTGCGGTACGGGAAGCGTAAGCGACCTGAAGCCCACGGCAGCGCGTCCTTTCGGATCAGTTGTCGCATTTCCGAGGCTCAGATCGCTCACGTTCACCGTACCGCTCACAAAGGCATGAGGTAATGCTGATGAAACCGTTTCCCTTCCTTTACGTTGCCGTAACCATTGGCTTGCTGGTAGCCAGCAACTTGAGCTTCGCGCAATCCTCTAACGCGCAGCTTCCCGCCAGTCCGCTCAAATTCGGCGCTTTCACCGCGCAGTTCAAGGCTGACGGCTCCTTCAAAATGGATGGCTCTTTTTGGCCTACGTTTGAAGGCACCTGGAAAACCAAAGGCGATGAAATCGAATTGGTGTCAGGCGGCAATCTCAAAGGCTGTGACATTGCAGGGCGCTATCGGCTTCAGTTCAACGGTACACACATCACCTTTGCGTTGATCACGGATGAATGCCAACCACGCCGTATGATTCTTGACCGCAGCGAATGGTCGCCGCGCGAAGAAACCATCACGATTGCTGCGCGCAAGTTTATGCACGTCGCAAAAGCGAAACCTCCGGCGCGTGCGGCGGCGCATACACCAGCGGGCAACTGGCCTTCGTTTCGTGGAGTGCAAGCGGCGGGCGTGAGCGAAAAGCAAAACCTGCCTGACAAGTGGGACGGCAAGACGGGTGAAAACATTTTGTGGAAGACGGCGATTCCCGGTCTGGCGCATTCGAGTCCGGTGGTTTGGGGGCAACAGGTATTCGTCACGAGCGCCGTCAGCACTGACGCGAAGGCGACATTTCGTCCGGGTTTGTATGGCGACGGCGACGCTTCGGCAGATCGTTCAACGCAAAAGTGGATGCTTTATGCGCTCGACAAACGCAGCGGCAAGATTCAGTGGGAGCGCGTCGTTCATCAAGGCACGCCGCTCGAAAAGCGTCACATCAAATCTACGTATGCCAATTCAACGCCCGCGACTGACGGGCGCATCGTCGTGACGTGGTTCGGTTCGCAAGGCGTATTCGCTTATGACCTGAAAGGCAATTTTCTCTGGAAGGTCGAACTAGGCCGCATTGATTTGGGGGCTTATGACATTCCTACGTTTGAATGGGGCCCGGCGAGTTCGCCGATCATCTGGAACGATCTGGTCATTCTGCAATGCGACACGCAGGCTGATTCTTTCCTGCTCGCGCTCGACACTGATACGGGCAAAGTGGCGTGGAAAACCGAACGCGAAGAGTTGCCTTCGTGGGGTACGCCAACGGTGGCTATAACCAAAGCAGGGCCAGAGTTGGTGACGAACGCTTCCAATTTCATTCGCGGTTACGACCCGCGCACGGGCAAGGAATTGTGGCGGCTGGGCAAGAGTTCAAAGATCACTGCGCCTACGCCGCTGTTTGCAGATGAGTTATTTATCTTCGCCAGCGGACGCGCGCCCGAACGTCCGATCTTTGCGGTCAAAGCCGGAGCGCGCGGCGACCTGACGTTGGCCGAAGGCAAAACCGCGAATGATTCAGTCGCGTGGAGCAAGACGGGGCGCGGGTCTTATATGCCTACGCCGTTGATTTATCAGGGCGTGCTTTACGTGCTGGCGAATAACGGATTGCTCGATGCTTACGATTTGCGCACCGGCGAAGAGGTCTATCGCCAACGCCTGCCGCTGGTCGGCAACGGATTCAGCGCCTCGCCCGTCGCCGCCGATGGCAAGCTCTATCTCTCAAACGAAGACGGCGACATACTCGTCATCACGGCAGGAAAAAATTATGCGCACGTGGCGACGAACGCGATGGGCGAGTTGCTGATGGCTACGCCCGCGTTGTCGGATGGCGTAATGTATGTGCGGTCGTCGCAGAGCTTGTTTGCGATTGGCCGCAAGCAATAAAACACCTGATGCACAAAACTCTTTGAGCCATTTCAGCCTTGCCGTTATATTGCACGCGGTGCCTTCACTGCGCTTTTCGTTCGCGCGCTTCTCTCACACCTGCCTGAAGCCCGCGCGACTCGCGCAACTCAACTTCTCTTGCTTGAGGTCAACATGCGTTGGTTTGTTTTGTGGATTGGTGCCGGGCTTTTATCTGGCCTGTGGTGCGCAGAAGTGCGCGGTCAATCAATCGTTCAACTGCAAAAAAGTTTGTCGGGACTAGATGCCGCCGTCGTCATTCATGAGACGCGCACCGGCGCATTCCTACGTTTGAACGAAGCGCGCCTCGCGCAAGAGTTTCCGCCGTTCGCTACGCTGGAACTTCCTGTGGCGCTGGCGGCGCTCGAAACGCGCACCGTCCGCAACCTCAGCGAACTCACGCCGTGGAATCGTTTCAAATATCCGCCGACTGAAACTTCACCTGCCAACTGGAACGAAGACCACACAATGCGTTCGGCCTTCACGCATTCGGTTCCGTGGTATTGGCAAGACATCAGCGAACGGCTCGGCGCGGTGCGTCTTGATGCGGCCTTGCACAAATTCGCTTATGGCGATCAATTGCTTTCCACCGAACCGCCGCAATGCTGGCCTCAGTGCTGGGAAGACGGCGGGTTACGTATTTCGGCGCAAGCGCAAACTGATTTCCTGACTCGACTGGTCAACGAATCGTTGCCTGCCAGCAAGCTGCGTCAGCGCGAATTGAAAACATTATTGTTGCGCGAGAGCGGCGACGGTTATCGCCTTTACCTGAAAACCGGCGTCGGATTTTTGCAGAGCGGTTATTACCTCGGCTGGAGCATCGGTTGGCTCGAAACGACGGAAGGCAATTACGTATTCGCCCTCAACCTCACGCATCGTGAACTTGAGTTCGTCAATGAAACGGTTTCGACTTTGCCAAAAAAGGTATTGAGCGCGGCAGGCTATTGGGTAAGTGCTGAATAAGGCTGAACAAAAAAAGAACGGGGAGGTCGGCCCCACATCCGACCTCCCCTCTCTGTGAAATGGGCCAAATCCCCAGTGGAACCCACCTCAATCAGAGACTAGAGTATTGGCAGTTCCTAGCAAGATCACCAATTTCTCCCCCACGAAGAAACCAGCGTTCATCACCCTTCCCTGCCAATTTCGTTTACAAACGCAAGATACGAGTAGAGTCGCTTACCGTCCATACGTAGAGCTACGCGATTTCAAATCTTTCCTGTAATGATTCGATGACCGGCTTATGCAGCTATAAAAACCGAAAGGCTCAATGAGTTAGATCACTGAGCCTTTCGGTTTTTTTAATGACGTTGATTCCTCGGACGGCCCCGGACGGCTAAGTTGGCTGGTCGCTCATACACATATTGTTGCCCCTGATTTGCCGCCATCTATCCACGCTGATCCCCTTGATGGCAGCGTCTCCCTCAAATTCAACAATGTATTTCTGAGCGACCAGTCAACCAGCCCAAGCTACGGTCCGGGGAACAGTCTGGGGGGAGGAGGTCGAGTCACAGGACTCGGTTGTTGAGCGTCTTTCTTTGCCGCGAAAACCTTTGGGGCGTGACGGTCGCGTACTTTGCGCGCCGTCTTGTTTTCCCCTGCACCTGACACCCTTTCATATTCGCCGTCTGCCTTTAAGTTAACACCATCGCTTAACGATGAACGGCGCTCAACAATCCAATCCTGGGCCAATCCTGGGCCAATCCTGACTCAGCCTTTCTCAAAGAACTTTTAGACACTCGCCCAAGCCAGTTGCGCCACTCTTTGCGCGACTCTTTGCATGGCTGGCAACAGGTCGTTGGACATCGTCATTTTATCTACGAACTCATCGGCACCCGCCCGCAACGTCGCTTGCCTGAATCCGTCAGGATCAAGCAACGACAGCGCGATGATGCCCACCTGTGGCAACAAAGCGCGCAAGCGCGGAATGACCTGCAAGCCATTCTCGTCGCGCATATGCAAATCCATCACCACCAAGTCGGGGTGTAACTCCTGCGCACGAACCAACCCTTCCGCACCACCAGTCGCCGTCCCAGCCACCTCAATCCCCGGCAGCGTACCTAAGTACCGCGCCGCCAGATCACGAAACACCAAATTATCGTCCACGAGTAAAACCGAAATCGTGGTTTTCACCATCACACACCACCGTTTGATTAAGTTCGCAAGATTTACATTTTGCTTTTCGTTTTTTCAGATCAGCGGGCGACCTAAGCCGCCCACTGATCTGGATTGGATTAGAGCGCTCCCCAACGCTCGCCTCCGAACAACAGGACGAGGTCGTCCCCTACCTCGTGCGCCTGTCGGAGCCGTTATAAAACCACCGCGCGTGCCGTGCGGCTCATCGCTTCGCGCTGCGTGTTTGGTGTTCATCCGTCCAAACCGAGATGCAGTTTACGTATGGAGGGCTGACCTGAATATACGTAGCATTACGGGTTTTGGCAGAATTTTTCACGAAACCCGATTAGACAAAACAAAAGCCCGAACCACACTCGCGTAATTCAGGGCTTATGATTTGAAGGTGTTGCACTCTAAACTTATTTTGAAATTTAATGTTCACCTTTACCTGAGGGGATTTCGCCACAAAAAAGCACAAGAGCCACAAAAACGGTTTTTTCTTTTGTGGTTTATGTGCTTCTTTGTGGCGAAATCCCTCTCAAGCCAACGCGAGGATTCAATTTCCAAAAATGCATTTAGGCTTTAGCGGCTTTGGCTTCGGGTTCGTCGAGCTTGCCGATCATGCCGCACCACGCGGGAATCGTAAGCGTTACGTTGCCATAGGCTTTTAACTGACAAGCCAGACGAATCGGCGAATCCGCTTCACCGGTAAAACCTTCGTAACCAAAATACTTCCATTTATTGATCTCACGCTCAGTCGGCGGCGAAAGTTTTTCGGTCGGCGACAACACGCCTACCCAACACGTACCGCAAGCTGCCGTGCGGCATTCGACCGGAATCGGGCCGTCGCCTTCTTTGTAGCGTTCGTCTTTCAGGTTGTAAGGCTTGCCTGCTTCTTTCGCGGCCATCGTCACGTCCTGCATATTCGTTAGCTTGAAGTTGTGGCCGGGTTCGCATTCACGGAAGTTGACGGTGAAGCTTTTGTCTATCGTTTTAAGAAAGCCGAACACGCCCTGTCCATCGTCTTTGGCGCGATCAGCGACAATTTGATCGGCGGACTTGTTCCAGTGCTTGCCGTAATCGCCCGTCACCGCCGCTTGCTTGAAAGCCGCCGCGCCAAGCTGTTGCAACGTACCGAACGCCACCGCTGTGATGCCCAGCGTCAAGGTTTCGCTCGCATTGACCTGTTGCGCGATTTGCTTCGCTACGGTCTTGATGTGTTGCGCAATCGGTGTCGCGCCGTCAGCCTTTGCGGCGTATTCGCTCACCGCCGCTTTCACTTTCGGCCAGTAACGATGTCCGTATAAAAATTCCGGCGCACTGTCTGCGATGGCCGCGAGCGATGGCTGACCTTTAATAATCAACTTTTTGTGCAAGGCCGCCGCATCATCAGTTGCCGCAAAAGCGCGCGCGAGTTTGACGGGATAGAAAGCGAACCAGATGCGCGTGGCGTTGCGGTCTACGGGATGAATGTCGCTTTGCAACGTACCGACAATGCGCGCCCACGCCGCGTCATCGGTCGCCGCCAAAGCCGAATAAAAATCTGAAGCCATTTGGGGCTACTCCTTAGGTTTTAGTAACAATTTGATTGGTGAATTGAGCGCGGAGGATAAACGTTGCCGATTGGCTTGAGCAAGTTGGTAGAACGTGGCCCAAACTTCAGCCTGTCCCCCTGGTGTGGACGTTAGCCCAATGCCAGTGAACGAATTTAGTCGAGTTACGGAATCCTTCAGAAAAACCGGTAGCGTAGGAGGAGGGTTTCCGCTTCCTACTACGCTACCGGACATACGGACTTCCCGCATCCGGCTTTCCTGAAAACTCTCGCCGCCAGTACACGCGGGTCACAGGAGCTTCAAGCCCAACCGCTGGAAGAATCCTGAGTAGCTTTCCGATTCTTTTGGCTTCATTGGTCGCGGGCTGCGGCCTTGCGTATGCCCAAGTAAGAAGATGACCGCGCAATCAATCACGCCGCTTTCGCACGAACCCGCCGCGAGGCCTTGCACTCGTTGCGAATAACCCCAGACATCGAAATTGCGACTGGCGTAATAGGCGGCAAACGAGTTGTCGTAATCGCCGTCTTCGCTGACTTCGTAATTCTGAAAGCCGCTGCCCAACGGCGGCAGCAGCAAGAGCGTGCCTTTCAGAGCGTGCGTCGGAATGTCTTTGACGACGCGCGTCATCAGAAAGCGATTCAACGGATGGTCGCCGACTTGTATGGTCGTGACCGTCTTCGTCAGATTGTGGCCGACGGCGGAACTTTGCGTGCTAATGATTTGATAAGGCTGCGCGTGGCTGATGCGTTGGGGCTGGCGGTGAATGACAGCTTGATTCAGCTCACGCGCGACCGTGGTTATGTTGAGATGGAAAAGCTGTTAGCGGCGAGATACGC
>JAYSVR010000569.1:0-33054 GCA_043718445.1 Acidobacteriota bacterium
ATAGAGTTTGAAAGCATTTCAACATTTCGCTGTCTTGCGCTTTTTCCCAATCGAACCGCGCTGTTGCACCTTCTGAATGTAAGCGACCGCCGCCGGAACCTTGCACGATGTGTCGCCCATATCAACATAAACATCGCCGATCTTTTGCGCCGTCTCAATCGCAGCATCGGTCAGTTCGCGCACGTAACTGCCGACCGCAATCACAAAGCCATTCATCGTGTAACGCACGAGATTAGGCTGTTGATGAATCGCTTTCGCCACGCGCGCCAGCAGCTTTTTCAACGCGGCGACCTCGAGTTCATCATCGCTCTTGATCGCAACCAGACTGCTCAACGTAGCCCAGCCCGTCGCCGCGATGCGTTCGTCTTTCGACTCGATCCATTCGAGCGCGAGTTCATTTCCAAAACGACTTTCCGACGCGACCCACGGAACGGTGTATTCGGCAATGCCATCGCAATGCGCCGTTTTCGCCCAATGCTGCAAATCCTTTTTGGTCATTTTCATGTCGTCGGCAATCAGCCCCGCCAGATACATCGCGTCATAATTGCCCGTGTCATAAAGGTCGAGCGCGAGCTGATAATCCTTTTTGATTTGTTTCTGGAATTTCTTTAGCTCTTCGATCTTCACGCCGAAAAATGGTTCAGGTACGCCGTGATTGCGCAGCACTTTCTTATAGCTTTCTGCGCCTAACGGTTTGAGTTGTTCGACAATTTCTTTTGCAGTCATAGCGAGTTCCTTTTCCTAAAACCAGTGGAACAGGTTACGAACCTGTTCCACCCAGTTGCTGTTACGACTCCTTATAAACCCACGCGCCGGCAATCGAAGCGAGGATGGCTTCGCCCAATTCCCACGCTGCGCCTTTCACCGACGGGCCAGCCGCAAACAGGCCAATCGTCGCCATCAAAAACGTCGCGTAAAAGAACGACAGAAACCATACGAGGCAGCCCGTGATGACCGCCGTCTTGAGGCCTGCGCCAAAGCGCGGGCGAATCGCGGCATAAACGAAGACCGTCACGATGCCGAAGACGAACATCAGCAGCGTCATTTTCATGATGAAGCTGTTATCCATCGGCGGCGTTTGATATTTTTTGGCGAAATCTTCCAGGTCTTTGGCGAGAATGCCCATGTTCAAAATGGCTTCGCCGACGTTGTAAACCACGCCCGCCACCAATCCGCCCAGAATCACTCTTCCCACGTTGATGTTACTCATAAGTTGTAGCTCCTGTTTGCTTGGGGTACTGCCGGTGAATAAGAAGGCGCTCGATTGCCGCGCCCTGTTTGGCGCACATTCAACGCCCGTCTGGGACAAAGTGCAATGGGTGGCAGCAGAAATTTTTCCGCCTATAATCCCCGCCCGACTCAATCACGAAAGTAAGCAGGAGAAGCAAAACCAATGTCACGACCCTTTCAACTCGATTCTGAATACGCCCCGCAAGGCGATCAACCCGCCGCCATCGAAGCCCTCGTCAACGGACTCAACGCTGGCGAAAAGCATCAGGTCTTGCTCGGCATCACCGGCAGCGGCAAAACCTTCACCGTAGCCCAGGTCGCCGCGCGCTTAAACCGTCCTATGCTGGTGATGGCACACAACAAAACGCTGGCCGCGCAGTTGTATCAGGAATTCAAAACCTTTTTCCCGCACAACGCCGTCGAGTATTTTGTTAGTTACTACGATTATTACCAGCCAGAGGCTTACGTACCCGCGTCTGACATTTACATCGAAAAAGAATCAACAGTGAATGAAGAAATTGACCGGCTCAGGTTAAGCGCTACTCGTTCGGTGTTTGAGCGCCGTGACGTAATCATCGTGGCTTCGGTCTCGGCGATTTATGGCATCGGCGACCCCAACGTTTATTTCGGCATGGTGTTATTTATCGAACCAGGGTTGAAAATTAAACGCGAAGCCCTCATCAAAAAACTGGTTGAGTTACTTTATGAACGCAACGACATCGAATTCGGTCGCGGTACTTTCAGGGTACGCGGCGACGTGATCGAAATTTATCCGAGCTATCAGGAACAAGCGATTCGCATTGAGTTATTCGGCGACGAAATTGATTCGATCTCGACCATTGATCCGCTGTTGGGCGAAGTGCTGCAAAAACACGATGACCGCATACCGATTTACCCTAAGTCGCATTACGTCACTACGCGCCCGCAGGTGAAAGGCGCAGTCGCCACCATCAAGGCCGAACTCGAATGGTGGGAACCGCAACTGATCGAACAAGGTAAGTTAGTCGAAGCGCAACGGCTGCATCAGCGCGTGATGTATGACCTCGAAATGTTTAACGAGCTAGGTTATTGCCGCGGCGTAGAAAATTATTCGCGCCACTTGACTGGCAAGAACATCGGCGACCCGCCGCCTACGCTTTATGATTATTTGCCCGACGATACTATCGTCGTGATTGACGAAAGCCATCAATCCGTTCCACAAATTCGTGGCATGTATAAAGGCGACCGTTCGCGCAAAGAGACGCTGGTGAATTACGGCTTCCGCCTGCCTTCGGCGCTCGACAATCGTCCGCTCAGATTTGAAGAGTGGCAAGAGCGTACCGGACAAATTATTTATGTTTCAGCTACGCCCGGCCCTTATGAGCTAGAAAAAAGCGGCGGCGAATTTATCGAACAAGTTATTCGCCCAACTGGCTTGCTCGACCCCGTCGTAGACGTGCGTCCGGTCAAAGGGCAGATTGACGACTTGCTCGAAGAAGTCAGAGTTCGCACCGAACGCAACGAGCGAGTTTTAGTTACTACGTTGACGAAAAAAATGTCGGAGGATTTAACTGACTATTACAGCGACTTAGGCATCAAGGTACGTTACCTGCACAGCGAAATTGATACGCTCGAACGCATTAAAATTCTGCGCGACCTGCGACGCGGAGAATTCGACGTGTTAGTCGGCATCAACCTTTTGCGCGAAGGTCTCGACCTGCCCGAAGTCTCGCTCGTTGCCATCCTTGATGCTGATAAAGAAGGCTTCCTGCGCAGTGCGTCTTCGCTTATCCAAACCATCGGACGCGCCGCGCGTAACTCAAGCGGCAAGGCGATTTTGTATGCCGATAAAATGACTGATTCGATGCGCAAAGCTATCGGCGAAACCGAACGCCGCCGCGTCAAACAAATTGCTTATAACCTTGAACACGGCATCACGCCGCAATCCATCGTCAAACCGATTGAAGCTACGTTAGTCACGGCATACGAAGCCGATTACTTCAAAGTGCCGATCAACCTTGACGCTTATGACGATTATTCGACCGCGAAATTGAAAGAAACCATCGCGCAACTTGAGTTCGAGATGCGCGCGGCGGCGAAAGAATTCAAGTTCGAGCGTGCGGCGGAGCTACGCGACAAGATCAAGTATTTGCGCGAACGGGAGCTTGCGGTAAGCTAGCGGCTGATCTGGAGCAAAACTATGCCAAAGGTTTACATCGAAACCAGTCTCGTCAGCTATTTGGTGGCACGTCGTAGCCGCGACATAATCGTTGCCGCCAGACAGCAACTCACGAACGACTGGTGGGAAAACGAGCGCAGCAAATACGAGTTGTTCGTTTCTGAGGTCGTGCTGCAAGAAGCGCGTTTGGGCGACCCGGACGAGATCGTGAAGCGAATGACGGCGTTGAAAAACGTGCCGTTGATTCCCGTCACTAACGAAGCGGGCTTGCTCGCCGAGGAATTGCTCAGGCGCGGTGCATTGCCTGTCAAAGCCGAGCGTGATGCGTTGCACATTGCCGTGGCAACTGTGCATCGAATTGATTATTTGCTGAGTTGGAATTGCAAACACATTGCCAACGCTCACGTACGCAAAATGGCTGACCGCATCTTTCGCGCAGCCGGTTACGAACCTTCCGTGATTTGTACGCCGGAAGAAATGGGAGAAATAAAATGACTGATCCGATCATCGAAGAGCTACATCAAATCCGCGAGCAACTGTCCGCTCAATTCAATTATGACATCCGCGCCATCGTGGCCGACCTGCAAGCGCGCGAGAAAACCGAAGACCGCCTCATTGTTTCTTTCGCGGAAGACCAACCGGCTGAGCGCAAACCTACGCCAATTCTGATTGAACGGCTTGCTGCATAATCATCGCTTCATCACCGCGAACCTCCCCTTGTTATGCCCAAACCCAACGACCGCATCGGCCCTTATGAACTCATCCGCAAGCTCGGCAAAGGTGCGTTCGGCGAAGTCTGGCTCGCCCACGACGTAGACAATCTCGTCGCCAGTGCGCCCGCCGTCGCACTCAAGCTGCCGCTCGACGATGACGTAGACCTCGACGCCATCCGTCAGGAAGCCACGGTCTGGGTCGCCGCCAGCGGACACCCGAACGTGCTGCCCATGCTCGAAGCCCGCCTCTATAACGGACAGGTCGTCATCGCCAGCGAATACGCGCCGGATGGTTCGTTGCAACAGTGGTTGAAAACGCACGGCGGCAAAGCTCCTTCGCAAGCGGCGGCGCTCGAGATGACGCGCGGCATTCTGGCCGGACTCAGCCACCTGCACAGCCGCCGCATCGTCCATCGTGATTTGAAACCCGATAACATTTTGTTGAAAGGCACGACGCCGCGCCTGGCTGATTTCGGGCTGTCGCGGGTCTTGCGCTCTACGTCAATGAGCGCCGTCGTAGCAGGCACACCGGTTTACATGGCTCCCGAAGCCTTCAAGGGCAAACGCAATTATCAAACTGACATTTGGTCAGTCGGCGTGATGCTTTATCAACTGTTGAGCGGACGCTTCCCCTTCCTCAGCAATGACAAGTATGAGCTTTACGTACGCATCACCAACGACGAACCCGCGCCTATCGAAGCGCCGCCGTGGCTGCAACAAGTCGTCGCCAAAGCCTTGAGCAAAAATCCGGCAGAACGTTTTCAGACGGCAGAAGAAATGAGTGATGCGTTGGTCAAACCCATTCCGACAGTACGCCCTAAATCACCCTCCACTCCTGAATTTATTGATTCTATTGAACCTGAGACCATTTCTGTTAAACCCAAACCGCGTCCGGTTGAACCTACGCCGCGACAACATCTTCTACGTAAGCCGGAGTTGCCAATACCAGATCAGCGCCTTATCGCTCCGCTGGTACTCAAAAAAGACTCCAACTCTTTAGGAGCACGATACAGAACCATATTGATTATAGGGTTGTATGTGGCATTAGCCCTGATAGGTTTGACGATTTATCGTAAGATGCTAACCCCAGTAACACCAGACACAGCTAATTCCTCAATTGTACCCGCAACTACCTTAGCAACATCCGCTTCAATTAACCCAAATACCACCTCCACTTTAATGGCCCCAGCGACATCGAAGGCGACACCCAAGATGTCCTCCAAACCCGCCCTCTCTCTTTCTAAGCCAACGCCTACTTCTACTTTGTTACTGAAACCTAGCCCATCACCTGTTGCAAGCAATCAGAGAACTAGTAAATCAGTAGGGACTGCTAATACTCAACAACGGATGATTTCTGTTGAGGTATGCTCTGTAAGTGGCTTGTTGCCGGTTAGGGGGAGATGCACCAGAACGATTTGGCGCAGATATACGGACGGCCTGGAACCAATACATTCATGCGATCTTTCCAGCCATGAGGGCCCAATGCTTTCTTTTGAAGTTTGTAGTATCACTGGCTTGTTACCAAATAGAGGATTATGTACAAGAACGACCTGGCGCAAGTTTCCAGACGGCAAGGAGCCAAAAGAGCAATGTAGTTATAACAGACATGAGCGCCAACGGATTTTAGACGGAATTCCCTCGCCCAAGCCGTGATTTTATCAGAGCGGCGTGGTGCGGAATATGGCGGCATACACCGAGCGATGTGAGCGCAGTCACTTCTCGGCGTGCGAACTGACGCACCGAGAAAGAGCAGCCTATGAACAAGGAGATTACCTCTGAGCCGGTCGATGGCGTAGCGTGGTTGAGTGGCGGGAACTCAAGTTACTGGGCGCTGCGGGGCGGTTCATGGCTTCACCTTTCATGGCGCTGCCGTTCTGCCAATCATATCAACGCAACGCCCAACCCTATCAACTGGATGTAGGGCTTTCGTGTTGTGATGGGTTTGAGAACTCGTAACCTTCTGCGCTTCTGCCCTTCACACGAAGCACTCAGGGAGGTTGAGCAACGATGCAATTTGAATGGGATACTGAGAAAGCCGAGCGGAGCCTGAAAAGGCGGCGCATCTCTTTTGGCGAAGCCAGCACGGTCTTTTATGATCCGTTGGCGAAAACGATAGCCGACCCCGATCATTTCATCACCGAATAGCGCGAGCTTACGCTGGGCCAATCGCACACAGGCCGGTTGCTCATCGTGAGCCATACGCAACGGCAAGACAAAATTCGTATCATCAACGCGCGCATCCCCACGCGCAGCGAAAGGAAACAATATGAAGAAGACGAAAGCTGACCCAATGATTGACGATGACGCCGATGAAATGCGCGCTGAGTACGATTTCAGCGGCGGCGTGCGCGGGAAGTATTACCGGCAAGTTAGCCAGGGTACGAACGTGGTATTGCTCGAAGACGATGTTTCGCAAGCCTTCGCTGATTCGGCCTCAGTCAATCAGGCGTTGCGGCTGTTACTGCAACTCGCGCGCAAGCAAGTCAAGGCGTGAAACGGCTACTGACTGAGAGCGAAGCCGAAGACGAAGACGAACGCCTGCGGGCCGTCGTCGCTCCGCTGATGACCCGCGATGCCAACCTGTCACGGGAAGAAGCGACGCGGTTCGATTGCACATCCGGCACGCAAGGTTGGAATGACAAGGGGAAGAACAATGATCACAACGATTGATTTACCAAACGAAGTTTACCAACGGCTGGAAAGACAGGCGCAAGCTCGCGGCGTCACCCTTGTTGAAACCGTCACACAGGTGCTGGCCGAAGCTGAAGCGAACCGCCTCGACGCAGCCCTTGAGCAGATGCGCAATGAAGGCGTATTGCTACCCAAACAATCCCTACCGCCAGATTACCTGCGGGTTTACCGACGCATTGAAATGACCGGTGCGCCGGTTTCAGAATGCCTGATCGAGGAACGGCGCTGAACCCGTGATGAACCGCTTGCACATCGGCACTCAAGGTTGGAATTACGACGCCTGGATGGGCGGGTTTTATCCGCGCGGGACACGGGCTGCTGATTATTTGCCGCAATACGTCAAGGCGTTCGATACCGTCGAAATTGATTCGAGCTTTTATGCCGTGCCGTCGGCGGCTGCGATTGCAAAGTGGCGCAAGAGCGCGCCTGCGGGGTTTCGTTATGCGTTGAAGCTGCCGCAAGCCATTACGCACGAGGCACGCTTGGTTGATTGCGAAGACGTGATGGCGCAATTTTGCGAACGGGTGCGCGGGCTGGATGCGGCGTTGGGGACGTTGCTGATACAATGCCCGCCGGATTTGTCGCCGCGCGTGATGAATGCTTTAGAAAAATTTTTGGCGCTGTTGCCGCGCGACTTGCGCTTTGCCATTGAGTTTCGTGACCGCCATTGGCTGTTGCGTGAGAACGGCGAAACGACACTTGAATTATTGCGAACCAATGGCGTCGCGCTGGCGTTGACCGACAGCCAGTGGATTCCGCGTGAATTGATGTTCGAGTTGATGCAGCATCCGGCGGTCAAAGACGCTGCGTTTGCTTATATCCGTTGGCTGGGGCCGCGTTCGTTGACCGATCATTCGCGCGTACAGCTTAACCGCGACGCCGAGTTGGCGGCTTGGGCGGACAATCTGGCGACGTTACGCCAAGCTGTTCCGCTGATTGACGGATATTTCAACAATCACTTTCAGGGACATTCGCCCGCGTCGGCTAATCATTTGAAACGCTTGCTGCAAATGCCGGTCGTCGAACCGGCGGAATTGATCGAACAGCCTTCTTTATTCTGAGAGCCTGTTTTGAAATTTGAAGTTCGCCTTTACCTGAGAGGGATTTCGCCACAAAAAGGCACAAGAGCCACAAAAAACTTTCTTTCCTTTTGTGGCTTATGTGCTTCTTCGTGGCGAAATCCCTCTCAAGCCACCGCGGATATTCAATTTTCAAACATGCTCTGAACTGGGTTTTGAGCTTTATCTTTATTATGCCGCGTCAATTGCTATGGGTTTCTATCGCGTTGTTAGTTTTGGCTTCGGTGGGCGGAGGCTTGCTCGAACGCCGTCGCGCAGCGCGTTGGCGCGCAATGGCTGCCAACACTGCCAATGCCAAAAACGCACAGGCCGGAGAAATCGTCACGCAGGCTTTCACGCAAGCCTTAACCTTGCTCGATGAAAATTACGTCACGACGCCCGCGCGCGACCGTGTGACGCAAGGCGCGCTAGGCGGAATGTTGCACGCGCTCGATCCGCATTCGAACTTTTTCGACTGGCGCGAATTCGGCGAGATGCGCAACGAACAGAACAGCAAGTTCGACGGCATCGGCGTCACGATCAATCAGCGCAACGGACGGCTTTATGTGTTGGGCGTGATGCCCGGCATGCCCGCCGATAAAGCCGGATTGCGTTATGGCGACGCGCTGTTGACGGTGGGCGGCCAACCCGCACGCGACTGGACACAAAGCGATGCGCTCAAACATGTACGCGGCAAAGCGGGCACATCCGTCACCCTGACCGTCGAGCGCGTAGGCGTCCCTGAACCGATCTCGCTCGACATCGAACGCGCTGAAGTGCCTTTCCCTTCGGTGCGCAATCATTTCATGTTGCCGTCCGAGGTGGGTTACATCGCGCTGACGGGCGGATTCAACCAAACGACCAGCGACGAATTGCGCGATGCGCTAGATGCTCTGAAAAAATCAGACATGCGTTCGCTGATTCTCGACTTGCGGCGCAACCCTGGCGGATTGTTACGTCAGGCGATTGAAGTATCAGAACTCTTTTTGCCGCGTGGCAGTGAAATCGTTTCGGTCAAAGACGCGCGCACCAAACGCAAACACGTTTCTGACAATACGACGCCCGAAAATTTGCCGTTGGTCATACTCATTGACGGCGATTCGGCGTCGGCCTCAGAGATTGTCGCCGGAGCGATGCAAGATCAAGATCGCGGTTGGATCGTCGGCACGCCGAGTTTCGGCAAGGGCTTGGTTCAAACGGTTTTTCCGCTGCCTGCGGGTACGGGGCTGATGCTGACCACTGCGAAATACTTTACGGCGAGCGGACGTTCGATTCAGCGCGAATACGGCGGGCTGAGTTTTTATGATTACTACGCCGAACGGCGCGGCGGGCCTAATCACAAACCCGCTGCTCCGCCCACTGGCCCAACGTTTTTCACGCCTACGCGCCGTGCGCTTTCAAGTGGCGGCGGCATCACGCCCGACAAACTCTCGCTGGCTGCCGAACCTGATTACCGTTTGCGTGATGCCTGCTTTGAATTCGCGCGCCAAATCGTTGCCAGTCCGCGTCCTGAATTCGCGGCGTATAAGGTCACGCAAACGAATAGCGGCGACAGTCCGCGCGGCACTGAGTTTCCGATTACCGAAGAAATCGTCGCGGCCTTTCGTGAATACCTGCGTGCGACGCCCGCGTGGCGTTCGTTTGAGACGCGCTTTGTCAATCAGACCGAAACCGTGCGCCGTCGGCTGCGCGCCGAACTAATGACCGCCGCTTACGGCGTAGAAATCGGCGAACGCTTCCTGCTCGAAGCCGATCCGCAAGTGTTGGCGGCGCTTGCCGAAATGCCGCAAGCCCGTTCGTTGCTTGAACGCGCGCGCCTCCATCGCCCCTCGGCAACTGAGGCTGCGACGACACAGCAATGAGTTCAGCCCTGCTTGATTTGACCTCTTAAAAAAAGCATCATTGCCCCAACTTACGATAAGACTTACAACTAATAGATATGCAATAGATATGCACGGTTATCGCATCAAACAGCCGAAAGGCATCCGCAAGGTTGTTGAACGAGCGACGCATAAGCCTCGCTGCTGTCGCACTGATTTTTCTGCATGAACCCTTTCATTCGCGCCGTATCCCAAATTCAAGAAATTTCCCTGCTCGTGTGGCGCGTCTTGCGCGGCTTGACCAAAAAGCCGCGTTACGCCTCTGAAATGTTACGGCAAATGGATGTTTTGGGTGTCGGCAGTCTGGCGATTATTACGCTCACCGGCTTTTTCACAGGCGCGGTGCTGGCCTTGAATTCGGCGAGTACGCTGCAAAAATTTGGCGTACAAAGCGTGACCGGACAACTGGTCATCACCAGCTTGATTCGTGAACTCGGCCCCGTGCTGACCTGCCTGATGCTCGCCGGTCGCGTAGGTTCGGGCATTGCGGCGGAACTCGGTTCGATGCTGGTCAGCGAACAGATTGACGCGATGCGCGCGCTGGGCACTGACCCGATCAAGAAACTGGTCACGCCACGCATCATTGCGCTGGTCACGATGGCTCCGGCGCTGACCGTGATTTGCGACCTGGTCGGCACAGTGGGCGGTATGCTGATGTCTGTTTCACTGTTGCATCAACCCGGTTCGGTTTATCTGGCTTCGGCCAAAACTGCGGTTACGTTTAATGAAATTATTGCCGGACTGATTAAACCTACGGTCTTTGGATTTATTATTGCTGTCATCGGTTGTTATAAAGGAATGCATACGACCGGCGGTACGGTGGGTGTCGGCCTCGCCACCACGCAATCCGTGGTTTTATCTTCGATATTGATCATTGCGGCAGATTTTTTGTTATCCAAGTTGTTATTAACTACCCTGCTGGCTCAGTAACTTGTTATGCCTAACGTGCGCAATCGCTTTCTTAACGCTATCGAGTTCCGCGACGTATATCTGGCTTACGGCGACCGGGTGATTCTCGACCACGTGAGCTTTAACGTACGTTACGGCGAATCCAAAATCGTGATGGGTGGTTCGGGTACGGGCAAGTCTACGCTTTGCCGTTTGGTGTTGGGGTTGATTAAACCCGACGACGGGCAAATTTTTGTAGATGGCGAAGACATCACGAAAATGCGCGAAGAAGAATTGATGCATGTGCGCCAGAAAATCGGGATGGTATTTCAAGAAGGCGCGCTGTTCGATAGCTTGTCGGTTTTTGACAACATCGCTTATCGCTTGCGCGAACAACATCAGTCAGAAGATGAGATCGAACAAGTCGTCAGCCGTATGTTACGGTTCGTAGACTTGGAACACGCGATAGACAAAATGCCCAATCAGCTTTCGGGCGGCATGCGCCGTCGCGTAGGCATTGCTCGCGCGCTGGTCGGTAGTCCCAAAATTATTCTTTATGACGAACCGACCGCCGGACTCGACCCGATCACGGCGCGCACCATTAACGAGTTGGCGCTTAAGTTACGCGACCTCGAAGACGTGTCTTCGATCTTTGTTACTCATCGTTTGCAAGACATTGAGGTACTCGCTAACGAATACGTCGTGCGTGACGACCGGGGCAATCTGGTTTTCAAAAAAGAAGACGACACGCTGTGTCTCATTAACACTGAATTTTTGATGCTCAAAGATGGAGACATCATCTTTAGCGGCTCTGACGAAGAAATGCGTCAGGCCGACAACGAATACATTAAACGCTTTCTGAGCTAGTTATTTTGGGAGGAAGTTATGCCACAAAATACGACACCTAAATTATCGCAATTGCGCGTGGGACTGTTAGTCCTTGCGGCGTTGGGAATTTTAACCTTTGTTATTTTCTCTATCGCGGGCGACGTTTCTTTTCCCGGCTTTAACAAAAAGACGTTGATTCGCACCGAGATGGCGAGCGTTGACGGCTTGCACGAAGGGGCCGAAGTGCGACTGTCGGGCAAAAAAGTCGGCAGCGTCAGTGCGATTAAATTCAACGATAAAATTCCCGATAATCCCAACGCGCAAAACAACGTGATTATCGAAATGGAAATTGACGGCAAGATTGACGGCAAGCCCGCCATCGAACGCATCCGCCGCGATTCGATGGCCGTACTCAAAAGCGCCGGTGTGTTGGGCGATAACGTAATTGACATCGTACCCGGCACGTCAAAAGGCTTGCCCGTCACCGACGGAGCTTCGATTCCCAGCCAGGCGCAAAAAAGCGTAGGCGACATTATCAACGCCGCTCAAACCGCTGTCGGCAACCTCAACGAAATTTCTGACGACATCAAAGTTATGTCAGGCAGCATGCGCAAAGGCGAAGGCACGATGGGCAAGTTGCTCAATGACGACGCGTTTTATTTGAACCTAAATAAGACTGTGTTGTCGGCTGAAAAAACCATGTCCAGCTTGCGCGAAGGCGAAGGCACGGCGGCCAAGTTGATCAAAGACCCTGCAATGTATAACCAACTCACTGAGACCATCGCCCAATTGCGCGGCGTGGCGAACTCGGTGAACGAACAACTCGCTTCAGGCAAAGGCACGGTTGGCAAGTTACTTAAAAGCGAAGAAATTTATGACAAAGCCAACTCGCTCGTCGCACGGCTCGATCAATTTACGAGCCGACTCGACCGCACGATGGCAAGCGTCGAATCAGGCGAAGGCAATCTGGGCAAACTCATCCGCGACGAAGACCTTTATCGTGAAGCGCGCGACACCATCGCCAAATTCAAAATCATCACCGACAAGCTCGAAAAAGGCGAAGGCACAGCCGGCATGTTGCTCAAAGACGACCGGCTTTATAACAACGTGAATAACGTCTCAGCCGAAGTCACCAAGTTACTTTACGACTTCCGGCAAAACCCGAAGAAATACCTTTCAGTTAAGCTGGCGGTATTTTAATAAGCGCAGCAACCTTTCCAGGTTGCTGCGGATTGATTGTGCGATACGTCCGTGACAATCAATGTATTCGTTGACCAAACCACAGCAACCTGGAAAGGTTGCTGTACTTTTGCGATGAAACTCTGCCCCACGTGCAACAAACAATTCCCCGACTCGCTGACTTTTTGCCAGCAGGACGGCGCGCGTTTGTTAGGGTTTGACCCCAACGCAGCCACTACGCCGTATCTGCCGACCATCGCGCAAACCCAACCGGCTCCATCAGCGCCCACGTTCACTGCACCGGCGACGCAACCTGTGGCGCGCGCCGTACCGCTCAAGCCTGCGATGGAAACCCAAATGATGGGCGCAGTAACACAAGCGAACCCACGCCCGGCAGCACCCACTACGCCGCAAGAACCAGCCTTGCCGGTGACACCCACTACAATTGAAGATTACAGCACGAACCGTGCGAGCGTCGCGCCGAAAAAACGTAACAACTGGTTGCCCTGGGTGTTAGTCATAGTTGTCGCTTTGTTACTCGCTGTCGGATTCGGCGCTTATCGTTTTTGGGCAGGTAGCTCACATCGCGCTTATGAAGCGGCGTTACAAAAAGGCGAGTTAGTTCAACCGGCGGGAACTTCTGCTTACGACCTTTACCAGCAACTCAAACGCGACGGAGTCAGTCCTGATAAATTAAACGCGCTGGCGAAGCCTTACCTCAGCAAGCTAACTGCGCAATCGCAACAAATGTTCAGCGATCTGGCGCTGCCCGGCAAACGCGAAGCCGCGCCGGAAGAAGCGCAAAACGCCTGGGAACAAGCCCAGCGCGCGCTCGCCTGGGCGACCGAAATCGAACCCAGAAATACCAAGTTAATTGCACAAGCCAGTTATGCGGCAGGGCGACTGGCTTTTTTGCGAAATAAAAAAGACGAAGCACTGCAATTTTGGAAAAAAGCCGCCGAACAAGATAAGACGTGGTTTCTGCCATTAAATTCGTTGAGCGTAATTTATAACGAACGCAAAAATTACCCCGCCGCCCGCAGCGCCTGTGAAGAAGCCATTCGCCGCGAACCGAATACGGCGCTGCCTTATAACAATTTAGGTACGGCTTGGTTACTCGCCAAAGACGATGTCAAAGCCGAAGAAAATTATCGCAAAGCAATCTCGCTGGCGCCGAACTGGCCGCGTCCGCACGCCTGGTTGGCAGAAATTGCGATGCGCCGCAAAGATTACCAACTGGCCGTAGAAGAATTCGAGATGGTGTTAAGTCTGGACGTTACGACTGAAACGAGTTTGGACATGAATAAAATTCGTAAGGCGCTGGAAGAAGCCCGCAAGTTACTCGAACAAGCCCAAGCCGCGCCACCCGCCACGCCTCCCATTCCCTGAGATAATTAACAGATGAAGCTAATCTCTGCTATTCGTATTTCTGCGTTTTTATGTACGCTGAATTTGATGGCTTGGGCGCAAAGCAACGACTGGCCGGAATTTCGCGGGCCGGAAGGGCAAGGCCATTCCATCGCTAAAAACGTACCGACCGAATGGAGCGCGACCAAAAACATCAAGTGGCGCACGCCGATTGCCGGTCGCGGCTGGTCTTCGCCCGTGCTAGTCGCCAATCGCGTTTATCTCACCACGGCGGTTGCCGCGTCCGCGATTGAACCCATTTCGTTGCGCGCGCTGTGCGTTGACGCTGTGACTGGCAAAATCCTTTGGGACGTAGAAGTTTTTCGCCATCCGCCTTCGGCCCTGACCAAATCGCTGCACGAAAAAAACAGTTATGCCAGCCCGACGCCGATCGTGCGAAACGGACGGCTTTATGTTCACTTCGGTCATTTGGGTACGGCGGCGCTTGAGTTAAACGGCAAGGTGCTGTGGCGGCAGACCGAGGTGAAATATCTGCCCGTACACGGCAACGGTGGCTCGCCGGTGTTAGAAGGCAACTCGTTAATTTTCAGTTGTGACGGCGCGGTGAATCCTTTCGTGATTGCGCTGGATGCAACCACAGGCGCGGAGCAATGGCGCACGCCGCGCGACACGCCAGTGCGGCAAAAGTTTTCGTTCAGCACGCCGCTTGCCATTAACGTTGCAGGCCAGCGCCAAATCATCAGCCCCGGCAGCGGCTTCGTCGGCGCGTATGATCCGGCGACGGGCAAAGAGTTGTGGCGCGTACTTTATGACACGGGTTTTTCGGTAATTCCGCGTCCAGTGTTTGCGCACGGCTTGTTGTTTGTGAGTTCCGGCTATGACCGCCCGGTACTTTTTGCGATTCGTCCGGCGGGCGCGAAAGGCGACGCGACGGCGACTAACATAGTTTGGAATAACAAACGCTCCGCACCGCATACGCCGTCGGTGTTAGTTGTCGGCGACGAAGTTTATTTCGTCAGCGATAACGGCATCGCTACTTGCGTTGACGCAAAAAACGGCAGCGTTCATTGGGTAGAAAGACTCGGCGGTACTTTCTCAGCTTCGCCGCTTTACGCCGACGGCAAAATCTATTTCCTCAACGAAGACGGCCTCGCCACCATCATCAAACCCGGCAAGACCTTTCAGCGCATTGCACAAAATGATCTGGATGAAGCGACTTTAGCTTCGCCTGCGGTAACTGACGGCGCGCTGTTTATTCGTTCGCAAGGGTATTTGTGGCGGATTGGTAAATAGATTTTCGAGTAACTACATCAGCAAAGCCGCCATCCTCATAATTTATTTGTGACTGTCGTGAAAACAAGGCGGAAGTTCTTGCTTTTTTTTTACTTTGTTGTAAATTCAGCCTATGTCGCACTCACACTGCTTTCCAACTAACGCCTACCCTTATATCGTTTGTTGATTGAAGTAGATCACCCAAAAATTATTGAGCCTTACCCCCAATAAAGGATTCGAACATGTTACACCGACCGGTTAGCCGCAAGGCGAATATTGTTGTCCGCGAGCTTGAAAATGAAGTTTTGCTTTATGATTTAATTCTTCATAAAGCCTATTGCTTGAATCAAACATCCGCTTTGGTTTATCAATTTTGTGACGGCACGAATTCCGTGACCGAAATCAGCGATTTAGTGAGCGAGGAATTAAAAACCCTGATCAGCGAAGACCTGGTGTGGCTGGCCTTGAAACAACTCAAAAAACAAAACCTGCTGGAACCCGAAGACGCTATAGCCGCTCAGGTAACTGGATTTCCCCGCCGTGAGTTACTCAAAAAAGCACGCCTTTCTTCGTTAGTGATGCTGCCTGCTATCGTAGCAATCGTGGCTCCCACGGCGGTAATGGCGGCGTCGTGCATTAATGTATTATCTTTTTGCCTACCGGGGCCAAATCGCTGCTGCCCTGGCTCGCTTTGTAACGGAACTAGGTGCGCCGGCGGCTGTCAGTGCGTTACCCCTGGCGATTGCCTCGGGCAAACTGGATGTCCCAACACGAACAATTGCAACGGTCAGGGTATATGCGCCCCTTAATGCAATTGTGGCGGAAGCATTGGCTGTGAAGCTGTGTGGTACGAGTTAGAACTTCCGTCCGCGATTCATGCCTATCTTCTGGCGATAATCGTCGCCTTTGAGCGTAATGATTTTGCACATCTCGTAAAGGCGCGAACGCAAGCGCATGCCTACGCGGTCGGTGAGGGTTTCTTCGGCGGGCGAGTCAGTGGTGTCTAGATAGTTCGACGTGAAGATCGTGACCTTTTGATCGTTGTAGCGGGTGTTGATGATCTGCGTCATCGTGTCGCGCACCCAATCCGTTGGCTTTGAAGCGCCGAGTTCATCCAGCACTAAGACTTCGGCGTCGTATACTGGCGCGAGTACGGAAAGTTCCGTCGAACGCACGACGGGGCTGTAACTGTCTTGAATTTCTTTGAGCAAATCGCGGAAGTCGTAAAACAAACAAGACACGCCTTTGGTCTTGATGAGCGATTTGACGATGGCGGTGGCGAGATGGGTTTTGCCTACGCCGCAAGGGCCGAGAAAAAGCAGCCCTACGTCGAGGTTGGGATATTCGTCTACGAGATGTTTGGCGTCGCGCAAGGCATAGGCTTGGGAAAGAAAGCTCTGCGACGAGCTTTGGCCTTGCGGAAAATAATTGTCGAATGCGCAATTGACATAACGCGACGGAATGCGCGATTGCTCTAACAGCCTTTCGCGGCGGTTGGTCGAACGGCAACGACACGGTTTGACACCTTTGCGTTCGACGGGTTCCCAGCCGGTGCCGCTGCAATAAGCGCAAATATCCGATTCAAGTTGGCGCAATTCCGAAGCGCGAGCGTAATTCACCTGCATCACCGATTCCCTGAAATGAGTCTATCTTTTTTGTCTGAAAACGACGTAGGGTGCAACGAAGCGCGCGGATTATAGGGAGCGATATTCGAAAAGGCAAAAGCGCAAAAAGACCGGCAAAAAGCCTGCAAATTCGGCTAAAAACACGCCTGGCGGCGGCTCGCTGAGTACGTTTGGCTTTTGAATTTTGAGCGCGTTAGAATGCGCGCCTTAACTCAGACCCCTGTGACCTAATGATCGTAAGTCAATCAATCGGAGCGAGGCATTCGCATGAAACTCAAATCACTTGGATTATCTGTTTTGCTGGTCGGGCTATGCTGTTTGGGCCTGATGAGTGACCTCAGGGCGCAAAGCAAAAAGGCTGGACAGGCCAACAAAGAAGTAAGCTGCGACGGCGTGCTGGATGTCGTGCCTGCCAAAGCCCTGACCTTTGCCCGTAAGCGACGTCCGCTGGGCAAGCCCACCGAGGAAACCACCACTGCGCCTGGTGCCACGAATTCCGCCCATCAAACGACACGCAAAAAATCACGCTCATGAAAAAAAAGGGTAATGTTGAATCCATCGCGGCGCTGTCTGAGAGACGCGCCGCCAATGCAGGTGAGCATTGGTTAAATTACTTCTTTCCGCTCTTGCCTTTCGTGGTATTGATCCCAGATTTCATCCTTCCCAGCTTGGGTTATCCGGGGTTAGCCACACAGGAATTAGGCTTTGCGACCGCGATAGCATTGTGTATCGGCCTCAGCTTAGTGCCCGATAAAACGGTCAATCGCCAGCTACCTGTCACTTTTTCGCGGGAGGCGAGGTTCTTCTTTGCGCCGTTACTTTTATTGATGCTGTGGCAGATATGCTCGCTCACGTGGTCAGTAGACCGGGGCGAAGCCTGGCGGCAACTTGGGCTGTGGTTCGGTTTTCTGGTGTTCTTAAGCGCGGGCTGGAATGCCTCAGGCGCGCGCGCGGCCTGGGCGATTTTTTATTCGCTGGTAACTCTGTCAGTCGTGCTGGCGCTGGCGTTGGCGCTCGAATATCGCCTTACCGGCGGCGTCAATATGCAGGGGGTATTTTTTAGTCACGGGTTGATGGCTGAATTGCTGGCCACCCTCTTCCCTTTGTTTTTTTGCGTGTATCTGTTCGAGAAAAATCGGCGACTCGCCGTGGGAGCCGCACTGCTCGCCATGCTGGCGTCTCTCGCAGCCTTATCACTCACCTTACGACGCGGCCCTTTGCTAGGCACAGTCGTAGCATTTCTGTGCATTATGGGTTCGTTACTATTCAATCAGATGAAAGGCGCTGAAAGAATCAGAGTGATTCTCGTAGTGTTCCTGCTGCTGGTGGTTGGATTGCCGGTCATCGTGCTGAAACGCGAATCAATCATGACGCGTTTGCGCGGAGTAACTGAATTACAAGCGGCAGTAGGAACTGAGTCCATCGAACTGGGACTGACCACCCGCGCGGTCACGTGGCTAACCGCTTGGGAAATGGGTAAAGGCAATCCGATCAAAGGGGTCGGATTAGGTAATTACCCGATGCATTACTCCCGCTATCGGCGTAGCTTTGCGGAAAACCCTAACAACGGAGCCGTCATCGCGGCAGCGGAAACGGAAGATTACGATCAAATTCGTAGCCCCTTTGCCCACAGCGAATATCTGCAAGTATTCGCCGAACTGGGCCTCATCGGCATCGTACTGTTTACGTTATTTTGGTTGGCCTGCTTGCGATATTTATGGCGTGTGCGGCAGGCGCGCAGAGGCTATCTGGCCTTTGGCGTCTTTAACTGCGTTATCGCCTTCGGAGTGAGTGCCGCGACCAGTTCTTTCGCCTTGCGGGAAAGCCCTGGATTCATCTCTCTGGCTTGTTTGCTGGTATTAGGCCTTGCGGCAGTAGCCGATAGCCCGGTAGAGGAAAAAAATGCTGCATCAGTGTTCACCTTACCGCGCAACGCAATCACCGGGTTATGGATTTTCGCAGCCCTCGCCAGCGCGTTGCTGCTCGTACGCAATTACAACGTCTATGCCGGTCAACGCCTGCACGGCTCGGCGCGGTTGGATAAACAGTTGGATTTTTCCTTTGCGCTGGGAAATGACGCCGCCAACGAAGCCCTGGTGGCCCGCTATCAAAAAGTGCTGGACAGCGATTCATATAACGCCGGAGCCCACTTGGGTTTGAGCATTCTGCTCTTTCAGATGAAACGTTTGCCAGAATGTTTACAGCACGCTGATTACGCTTTTCAGCATGGCTACAATCGCCCGTTCACCTATCTGTTGCGTGCGTTTGCCCACGAACATAGTGCCGCCAGCGATAAGGCGCAGGAAATTTTTAGCGAAGGGATCGCCAGTTTCCCCAAGTCGGTCATTCTTCGCACCGCTTATGCTGAACTGTTGCGCAAGCGCGGTCGGCCTGAAGAGGTGCAAACGCAACAGGCCGAACTCGAAAGGCAAAAGCTCCCGGCTGATTTCATCAAAAGCTGGACACTGGCGATGCGTTACAAAGACGCCGAAGCCACACGCCTTGCCAAAGAAAACGGGCTGACGCCACCGGGGGAATTAAAACCGATCCTCGCTCGCGTATTGACACAAGCCCGCGCTTATCACTATTTGCGTGACAATGTGCCGATCGCGGCGCCTACTCCCTGAATCACCCCTGGATCATTTATGTCATCTGCGTCACGCCTTTCACTCAACGAAATCGAAGCTGCCATGCAATTGATTGATCCGGTCTTTCTGCATTCGCCGCAATTCGTCAGCGAACCGCTCAGCACTGAGTTAGGGCTTTCATTGCTGGTCAAAATCGAAACGTTGAATCCGATTCGTTCTTTCAAAGGACGCGGAGCCGACTTTCTGATGGCGCGCTTACCAGACGAGAAGAATCAACTGGTGTGCGCTTCGGCAGGCAATTTCGGACAAGGCCTCGCGTATGCCGCACGGCGACGCGGCAAGTCGTTACAGGTCTTCGCGGCGACCTCTGCCAATCCGCTGAAGCTCGAACGTATGCGCGACCTGGGCGCTAAGGTAACGTTGTCAGGCCGTGATCTAGACGAAGCCAAAGACGCCGCCAAGGCTTTCGCCTTACGTTCCGGTTTCACCTTTATCGAAGACGGACGCGAACCCGCCATCAGCGAAGGCGCAGCCACCATCGCCGTCGAACTCACGCAAGCATCCATGCAACTCAACGCGCAACTCGATGCGCCGCTCGACGCGCTGGTCGTGCCGCTCGGCAACGGCGCGTTACTCAGCGGCGTAGGCACATGGTTCAAAGCACACGCGCCGGCTACGCGCATCATCGGCGTGTGTATGGCGGGCGCACCTGCGATGGAACAATCGTGGCGTACTCATCAACTCGTGCAAACCAATAACGTACGCACCATCGCCGATGGCATCGCCGTACGCGTGCCCGTGCCTGATGCGCTGAAAGATTTAGCCGCGGTCGTGGATGACGTGTGGTTGATTGAAGACGACGACTTATTGCCTGCCATGCGTTCGGCGCATCAACATCTGGGCGTTGTGCTTGAACCCGCTGGCGCAGTCGGTTTGGCAGCCATCATGAAACGGCGCGACGAATTGGCAGGACAACAGGTGGGAACGATTTTATGCGGCGGCAACTTGACCGAAGAACAACGCCGTCGCTGGTTGATCTAGATCGGTTTGCAATTGCATTTACGGGAAAAACACGAGCGGAGGTGTGGGGCAGGTTGAGAACCTGCCCCACAGCGCATCACGTTAGTCTTGCGGTACGACCACGCGCGCGGCGAGGTCGGCGAACCAACTGCGTCCGTGCGCAGCGAGTTGCGGCGCGAGGCGTTGCGTACGACCAGCGGCAACAGTTGCTTCTGCCGCAGAGGCCGAGCCGCGCGACAACGACAACGAATAGCTGCCGGTGATAAACGGTGCGAAAGGCGTGGCGATGACGACATAGACACCGGTCGCGTCGAGCGTACGGCTAATCTGCGCCGTTGTCCCGCCGCCGCCGTTGTCATCTGCCGCGACGAGTTCGCCGTTGTTGCGCGCCAAAATCAGTACGGGATCGAACGTAGCCGCACTCATCGTCAGTCGAGCCGCATCGCCCGCGTTGCCCGCGAACCAATAGACATCCAAGTAATCGCCCGCCGACGTTTGCAAGTCAGTCGAACCGATCACGCCGCTCACCGTCGCGCCGTAAGTCAGCGGTTGCAGCGCGTTGGCACTGACGCGCAATTGATAGCCGCCCGTCGCGCCGGGGTCGCCCGCCGCACTGGTCGCCATCAAAACGTAATCAGCCGTCTCGGTCACGTAATGCAACAACAGCGCATTGCGGTTATCAACGCCGCCGTTGCCGAGTCCGCCAAGTTCATCGTCAGCGGCGACCAGCGTGAGCGAACCGTCGGCATTGCGTTTGTGCAACGTGACCAGCGCGTCAAACAGCGGCGCGCGTAAATCAATCGCCAAGCCCATGCCAGCGCGGGCGCTGAAACTATAAGCGTCAAAGAAATAAGCCTGATTGCCGCGTCCGCGTTGCACTTGATCGTTTTCGGTCAGTGCGCCTGCGATGGTTTGGCCGAACGGAATCGGCGTCGCATTCACGCGCGCCGCCGTGCCGCCAATGCGCACCGTTACTGTGTTGGAAATTTGTCCGTTGACGATGACTTGCAAGGGCACATCGCCCGCCCCCGCGAGTTGCAGCGGAATGATCGCGTTGATTTGATCGAGACCTTCCAGCGAGAGGCCGAAAGCCCAGGTGACACTGGCAGGAACGCCGCCGATCAACACTTCGACCGATTCAGCCACTCCGTTCTCATCGTTCGGATTGGTCGCCACCGCGCGCCGCAAGCCCGTCGCATAAAGCACCAAAAAATTCGGACGTGCCGCCGTGCCCGGATCAAGCGCGCGCGGCGAACCGTTGGCGTTGAACACCGGCTCGTAATTCACGCCATCAAACGTAGACAGCGCCGCCGGTACGCCCGCGCCGTTGCCCATCACCGTGAAGATGCCCGGCGCCGCGCGTACGATGTTGATCGTGCCGGTGCGCGTGCCGTTGACGCTCGTGACGACGACCGTCGCTACGCCATCGGCGAGACTGCCGGGTACGGCAAAATTGATCTGTCCGTTGCTGACAAAGAACAAGCCCGCCGCCGTATTGTTGACCGTGACCGTCACGCCGTTGAGCGTCGTCGGCAACGGCGTGGCATTGGAAATCGCCGCTTGTCCATTCGTCGTTTGAAACGCGCCGAACGCCGACGCGATCGAAGCCGGAGCGACCATGCCGCTCACAAAGCTCGCTGCATTCACGACCGCCAGTTGCGCGGGCGGATTGGGCGGAATGAAATTCGTCGCGACGGCAATGGCGCGTACGAGTTGCCCGCCCGCGATGGGGCCGATCAACGTCACAGCGCCCGTCGTCAGATTGATCGAATAAAAGCCGGTCGCCGTTTCGCCGGTCAACGACGCCGAGACATAGGCCACATCGCCCGGCGCGGCAATGTCAAAGCCTGCGTCGTTGCCGATGTTGATACCCAGCCGTCCCAACGTGAACAGCCTGCCGCCATTGGGCGAATCAGGCGTGCCGCCGACTGAGCCTTGCCGCACCAGCGTGTCGAGCGTCGCGTCTAATCCATAAAGCGTGGTGGTTGTCGTACCCGCAAAATTATTCGTATAAGCCGCCGCCACAATGGCGGGGTTCGCGTTGGCGTTCGCGTCGTCAGTCGCATAAGCGACCGGGGTGTCAACGCCCGCAACCGCGCCCGTGTCAGGATGCAGCCGCAAATTTTGCTCGGCATCGGTCACGAGGCGAATGCGATCAGGGATGGGATTGAAATCCAGGCCAATCACCTGACTGTTCAACACCGGCGTGAACGGCGCACTGCCCACTTGCGTCGCTGCGCCTGTGATGGGGCTAATCGCATAAATGCGATTGCCGCTGCTCACCGCGATAAGCTGTCCGGTGGCCGGGCGAAAATCCATGCCGAGCAACGTATCGCCCGCCGCCAAGCCAGTGATGGCGCGACTGCTACTGATCGAATTCGGCGTCAGGCTGTTGAATGAAATCAGTTGGTTGTTGGCTGTCAGGCCGTAAATGATATTGCTGGTCGCTTGCGCCTGCGTCGTCGGCACGTGCCAGAACGCACTGATTAAACCGATGATGAGCGCCAAATTCGCACACGCCAGCGCGAATAGACGAAACCTCTTTTTTAATTGCCGTTGCATAAAGACAAACCTCCCCTAAGACGAGTCCTGCTCGCCGTGAAAATTCTTTTGGTGATTGACCTACTGTTATTGAAACGTTGTGGATGAGCCGAATGCTTGACGCCCACCTGTCTGGCTTTACGGGAGTCGCCGTGGCATTGGATTGCTAAAGGGAAAGGAATTTTTACGTAACGAGACGCAAGCGATGGCGTCGCTCAAACGGCACAGTCAACCGACAAACTTATAGCCCATCCCATGCACGGTCAGGATGTATTGCGGGTGGCGCGGATTAGGTTCGAGTTTCTGGCGCAACCATGCGACGTGTACGTCAACGGTGCGCGTGGCAGGCATCGCGTCGTACCCCCACACACTGTCGAGCAATTCGTCACGTGAAATGATGGCTTCGCGGTGTTCGATAAAATAACGCAAGAGGTGGAATTCTTTGGCTGACAATTCGAGCGGCTCACCGGCACGTTCGACTTCGGCGCGACGGAAATCAATTTTGATGTCGGCGAATTGGTAGCTTTCCGTCGCAACCACATTGGCAGGCACACGACGCAACAAGGCTTCGAGCCGCGCGAGCAATTCCATCATCTCGAAAGGTTTGGTCAGGTAATCGTCTGCGCCGAGTTTGAGGCCGACGACTTTGTCTACGGTTTGGCCGCGCGCGGTGAGCATCAACACGGGCGTCGTCACTCTCGCTTGCCGCAAATCGCGGCATACATCAAAGCCGTTTTTGCGCGGCAACATCACGTCGAGAATCACTACGTCAAAGCCGCCCGATTGCGCTTGCTGCAAACCGCTCTCGCCGTCGCGCGCGCTGGAAACTAGATAGCCTTCGTTGGTCAACCGGTCGGTGAGCGTAAGCACGAGGCCAGGTTCGTCTTCGACCAGCAAGAGACGTTTGTTCATCGCGCCTCCAGCTTCTGAGTCAGGTCGTCCAACACCGATTGCACTTGCGTCACTTGCGGCAAGGGAATGTGCAGCGTGAACTTGCTGCCCTTGCCGACTTCGCTTTCGACGCTCAATCGTCCGCCGTGAGCTTGCGCAATTTGTTTGACGAGACTCAGCCCCAAACCATTGCCGTGAATTTGCGCGGCCACGACGGCTTTGCCGCGATAGAAAGCTTCGCCCAAGTGCGGCAATTCGTTTGCCGGAATGCCGAGGCCGCGGTCTTCGACGATGAACTGCAATTCGGTGTGATTGACGACCACGGCGCGCAACGTAATCAAACGGCTCACGTCGCTGTATTTCATCGCGTTGGTCAACAGGTTTTGCAGCGCGCGGCTTAACGAAGCCAAGTCCGCTTCGATCATCGGCAAGCGCGGCGGACAATCTTCTTCAACGGTGAAGCCCTGTTCAGTCAGCGGAGCTTTCAGTGCATTGAGCGCATCATCAATGATTGCGCGCGCGTTGATCGAACGCATCTCATACGCACGCTTACCTGATTGCACCCCTGCGAATTCCATCACCTGCTCGACCATGCCGCCGAGCCGTCGGCCTTCGTCACGTATCAGCGCGCCGTATTGTTTGATCTGCGCGGGGCTATTGACTACGCCGTCGGCGAGGTTTTCGGCAGCCGAGCAAATCACGGCGAGCGGCGTACGCAGTTCATGCGACACGCCCGCGACGAATTCCATCTGGCGTTCGGCCAGTGCTTGCGCGCGACGGCTGGCGAGCAACATCAAGCCTACGCTGAGACCGAGCAAGATCACTACGCCGAAGCTGGTCGCCAGATTGCGGCGGCGCACCTGATTGACGGCGGCTTCGAGCGAACCGGCACGATGCTTGACGACTAAACGCCAAGCTCCACTGTTAGCCGTTTTGAGAGCAAGAAGCGGTTGCTCTGCTAACGGCTGCTCACTCATCACCAACGGCAAAGGCCGTTCGATTTTCGTGCTGGTTTCTTTCTCCTCAAACATCTCAAGGCGTTGACTGGCCTGAGGCGCAAGGTTCGTCAGTTGCTGTTGCAAGTGAGGCATCAGCATTTGATCGAATTCTTCGAGGCGCAATTTGAAAAGCGGTACGCTCACATCGCTTTGAGCAAACGCGGTCGGATTCTGTTGCGCGTCAGACTGATAAATCGGCTGCGTGGCCGACGACGGCAGCACGGCGCAGGTGTAAGCATCCTTGCCCTGCTCAAACAAAAAGCGTTGCGCCAGTTCGGGCAGCATTTGCTGTTGCAGGTAAGCGAGATCGAACAACACGATGCGGTAATCGCACGGCAGAGGGGCCGCTGATTTCAACGCCGTCGCCTCAAAGGCGGATGGTTCGAACGGGCGTAACGGAATTAGCAAGCCCGGCAACCGTTCATCCAGCGAACGCAACGCGCTGAGAGTGATCGTCGTTTGCACGATGCGCGGAACTCCCTGCCCTGACCCGCTGATGCGGGAACGCACGACGTTTTGCACTACCTGCTGCCCCGTCGTCTGGGGCTGTTGCGCGGCATTGAGGCTGGCACGCGCTACGGCCAATTCATCCGTCCAAACGCTCGGCTCAAAACGTCTGGCGGCGGGGTTGAACCGCATCAACTCATACGCCCCTTGCGCATTCAAACGTGCTTCATAAATGGCTTTCACCAACCGCGCATGTTTGGCGGCTTCGCCCCACTGACGATAACGCGTGGCGATGTCTTCCTGCGGCGGCAACGCATTGTCAGGCCAGGGCGGTTGCCCTGGCCTGACAATGCGTACGGCACTGTAGGCTTGAAAGAAAAGATAGGCGCGCGTCAACTCACGATCAAATTCCAAGCTGAATTGCGCCGCGCTGGCTTGCAAGTTGCGCTGCATTCGTTCGCATTCGGCTTGGCTGACTTCACCCAGCCAGCGGTACTGCCAGAAAGCGAGCAGCGGCAGCAACGCCAGCGAAGCCAGCGCCAATACCAGCAATAATGAAGGGCGTTTGAAGCGTTTCATCAGCAGCGATGTTAGCACGCCTTTTTCAGCGCGTGACCGGATCGCTGTAAATTTAACATCCTTAACAATTCCTTTTCGTGGGCTTAACCAATGCGCAGTTGCGGCGCGCTATACTTTTCCGCAGCGTCACTGTCTGACCAAATTCGAATGGCGTGCTTCGTCAAAAAATTAATTCTGACACCGAAGGAGAAGGAAACCATGAATCGTTATCAATATCTTGAGAAACATTTTGAGAAAGCAAAGGCGAGCGTTTGGCTGTTCGCGTTCGTATTGTTCCTGGCAGGCCGTAGCGCTGCACAACCGGTAAAACTCGACACAGAAATGCGTCGCGTCGTAATCGAAGGCGCGTTGCAGGCGCTCAAACAGAATTACGTTTTTCCCGCTATCGCACAACAAATGGAACAAGCCGTGCGGCAGCGGATGCAACGCGATGAATACAACGCCATCACTGATGCAGGCGAGTTCGCGCGCGTGCTGACCGCGCACTTGCAAGCGGTGAGCAAAGACAAACACCTGCGCGTCGTCTTGAGCGCAGGCTCGCGATTCAGCGGCGATCAAAGACTTCAAGCCGTACAGCGCAACTACGGGTTTGAAAAGCTGGAACGGTTAAACGGCAACATAGGCTACCTGGACCTGCGCGGGTTTGAACCGGGCAGCGCGGCGGAAGAAACGGCGACGGCGGCGTTCAACTTTCTGGCGAACACTGCGGCGCTGATTGTTGACCTGCGTAAAAACGGCGGCGGCTCGCCTGAAATGGTCGCGTTCCTGTCGAATTATCTTTTCGATCAGCGCACCCACTTGAACGACATTTACGACCGGCCTGGCGATACGACGCGCGAGTTCTGGACGCGCGAGAACGTACCCGGCAAGCATTACGGCCATAAGCCGGTGTTCGTACTGACCAGTAACTATTCGTTTTCCGGCGCGGAAGAATTCGCTTACAACCTGCAAGCCCTGAAACGCGCCACCCTCATCGGCGAAACCACCGGCGGCGGAGCGCATCCGGTGCGACCCGAACGGCTCGGCGAACATTTCATCATCGCGGTTCCGTTTGCGCGTTCGATCAATCCGATCACCAAAACCAATTGGGAAGGCACAGGCGTCAAACCCGATGTCGCGGTCACTGCCGAACTTGCGCTGAAAGTCGCGCATCTGGCTGCGCTCAAAAGCGTGCAACCAACGGTCAGCGATGCGCAATCTGCTGAACAACTGAAAGGCTTGATCGCCAGCTTGCAACAGGAAGTCGGCGCGATTGACGTGCCTGTGCGTGCAGCCGTTGAGCCAACTCTCACGCAAAACACCGCAACCCCCAGCGAACTCAAATTGCCTGATACGCCTGTCGGCAAAGTGCTGGGCAAGTTTGTCGCGGCGTTCAACAGCGGCAAGCTCGAAACCATGCAACAGTTTCACAAGGAGCTGGGCGGCAACACCGAGAACGCACAACAGGATTGGAGTTTTTATCAACAATCTGGCGGCTTGCTTTTGCACAGCGTGTTGCAAGCTTCGGCCACGAACATCACGGCCCTCGCGCAAACCAAAAAAGACGGACGTTGGATAAAGTTCAGCCTCGGCGTAGAAGCGCAAGCTCCGCACGGCATAAACGAACTTCGCATCGAACCAGGTGAAGCGCCCGCTGATTCATCAAGCGCCAAACCCGCGTCCGCTACGCCTGCCGCAAAACCGAACGAAGCTGATGCGCTCAAGCAAATCGGTGCATTCATCGAAAAGCAAACCGCAGCGGATGAATTTTCTGGCGTAGTTTTGATCGCCAAAAATGGCGCGAGCATTTTCACCCGCGCCGTCGGACTCGCCGATCAAAGCAAGCAATCGCCCAATCGCCCCGACACCAAATTCAATCTCGGTTCGATCAACAAAATCTTTACACACCTCGCCATTATGCAGTTGGTCGAGGCGGGCAAACTGTCGCTCGACGACAAGCTGGGCAAACACTTGCCCGCTTATCCGAATCAGCAAGCTGCCGAAAAAGTTACCCTCGCTCACTTGATAAATATGCAATCGGGCATCAGCGATTTCTTTGGGCCGAAGTTCGAAGCTACGCCGAAAGGCAAGCTGCGTAAGATCAATGATTACTTGCCGCTATTCGCCGATCAGCCGCTGAAATTCGAGCCGGGCACGAGCCGCGCTTATTCCAATGGTGGTTACGTCGTACTCGGCGCAATCATCGAAAAGGTCACGGGGCAGAGTTATTACGATTACGTGCGCACGCACATCTTCCAACCGGCGGGGATGCAAAACACTGAGTCTTATGAATCAGACGCCGCTGTAGCAAATCTCGCGCAAGGCTATACGCGGCGCGGCAATGCGTCCGGCGTGCGCGTCAACAATCTCGACACACGGCCTGCGCGCGGCAGTTCGGCGGGCGGCGGATATTCACCCGCCGAAGACCTATTGAAATTCACGCAAGCTATAGCAGCTAACAAGCTGCTCAACGCAGAACACAGCCGCAAGTTCGGCGGCCTCGGCATCGCGGGCGGAGCGCCCGGCATCAACGCCGCGCTCGAAAGCAATTTGTCAGGCGGATACACGGTAATCGTGCTATCGAATTACGATCCGCCAGCCGCCGAAAATCTCAGCGAAAAGATTCGCCACTTGCTGACAGCCGTCACTCATTGAATTGAGAGATGCGCGCCGCATCAACCAACGCTCACGCTCGAAAGCGTTACGCCACAGCAATGCCGCTGCGCTCAATGAACTCATCCTGCTCATGTAGGCCGAATTGCAGCGTCTCGCCCGCGCCTCGCCCAATTGCTTAAACAGATTAAGTTGCCATGATGTATACGAAACACGGGCATAAGTTGAGCTTTCCCTGAGGACAGAAGATAGAATAAGGAACAGACGGACATAACAGAACAAACGAAAGTTCTTCAATTTTCTTTTCCGTTTGTTTCGTTATTTCCGTCTGTTCCGTATTCTCAAAAAAGTCTCGGCTTAAAAGCGCAATCTATGACCGTGCGCGGACTTCCGTCCGCGTTACCTTGTTTAAGCATAGTTAAGGAGAAACTGGTATGAGTGCTGCCACCATTGGCTTCGTAGTGTTAGCCGTCATCGTATTGCTGATTGTCGCCCGCGTGATTTATCGCGTGATTCTGGGCGAATCCATGACCGACGCGCTGATTCAGCGCGACAACGTCGCTGCCGCGCTGGCGCTGGGCGGTTTTTTGCTTGGCGTCGTGCAAGTGACGATTCCGATCTTGAGCGCCCCTTCGCGTTCGTTTTGGCAAGACGCGCTGGCGACGGCGGCTTATGGCATCGGCGGCATCGTAGCGATGAGCCTGACCGCGTTGGCGTTTGAACAATACAGCAAAGCGACGGGGACTGATTTGCACGCCGAGATTCGCGCAGGCAACGTCGCCGCAGGCTTGATCGCAGCGAGCGTATATTTCGCCGCCAGCGAAATCGTCAGTGGTTCATTGACCGGCGACGGCGGTTCGCTTGCGCCCACCGTAGTCTTTTGGCTCGCGGGCACAGTTGCATTGATCGCGTTGACGCACGTCTTTCGCATGCTCACGTCATACAACGACGCGCACCATTTGAATGAAGGCAATCTTGCTGCCGCGTGCGCTTACGCGGGCTTAGTCGTAGGCGTAGGCATGATGGTCGGACACGCCGTGGAAGGCACGTTCACTGGTTATGCCAGTTCGTTTCGCTCGTTCGGCCTGATGCTGTTGCTGGTCGTGAGCTTTTATCCGGTGCGCCAGATCGTCGTACAAATGCTGCTGCTCGGCGGCGGCTTCAGCTTTCACAACGGACGCCTCGACCACGAAATCGCCCACGACCGCAACGTCGGCGCGGGCTTGCTCGAAGCGCTGGGTTACTTTGCGACGGCGTTGGTGATTACGCGAATTTTCTAAACATGGGAGAAACAGCTATGGGATTGATTCGGACAGAAATTGAATTGGTAAGCAGTGACGACTTGGCTTTACTTCGCCACGGCTATCTCGCGGCTCACGAAGTCAAACGCGCTAAAGTGACGGCCTTGGTTGATAGCGGCGCTTATATGCTTGCCATCAACGAACAGCTTAAAACGCAGTTGGACTTGGCGGTGTTAGGAAACCAGATCGCTGAGTTAGCCGACGGCTCGCGGGTCAGCCTTGAAATCGTCGGCCCTGTCGAAGTGCTGTTTGAGAATCGCTCGACCAGCGTGCGCGCGATGGTGTTACCTGGCGATGCTGAAGTGCTGCTCGGCAGCATCCCGATGGAAGACCTGGATGTGTTGATTGATCCGAAACGGCAGAAATTGATCGTGAATCCGGCGCATCCTTACGTGGCAGAAAAGCCTTTGAAGTAAGCCGTGACTCGTTGAATTGTTGTTTTTTTTCAGCGGTCAGCCACGGTCTCAGGCTTGGTCGCTGCGCGCCAGATGCGCAACACCGGATCGGAACTGGTTCCCACCAGCATTTGTCCGTTGGGCGAAAAAGCGACAGAGCACACGCTGCCTTCGCCGACTTTCAGCGCGCTGACTTCCTGTTGCGTAGCCACATCCCACAACCGCATCAATCCTTCTGAACTGCCCGTCGCCAGACGCGCTCCGTCAGGCGAAAAGCTCAAGGTCTTGACGTGCCCGGCGGGGCCTTTGAAAACGGCTAACTCGCGGCCTGTCGTTATGTGCCACAGCCGCGCCGTACCGTCGGCGCTGCCGCTGGCGAGGGTTTGTCCGTCGGGCGCGAGCGCCAGCGCGAGAATGGGTTTGGTGTGTCCGCGCAATATAGTGCGCACTTGTCCGATCGCAAGATCGCGGATGGTGATCGTTTGGCTGTGTCCGGCAGAAGCGAGCCATTGTCCGTCAGGCGCAAGCACCACGGCGCGCACGATGGATGTGTCATTGAAACTCGCGCGTAACTCGCGCGTCGCCGCGTCCCACAACTTGACCGAAAAATCGTGGCTGCCCGTCGCCAGCGTTCGCCCGTCAGCGGTGAGCGCCAACGCTTCGATGGGTTTGGTGTGAGCCTTGACGCTCGCCAACTCGCGGCCTGTCACCGCATCCCATACGTTGAGTCTGCCGTCGTGACTGCCGGTGTAAAGCAGACGGCCATCGGGCGCAAAAATAGCAGCGGTAAACACCGTGGCCGGCGCTGCATAAGTGCTGGTCGTCAAGACTTCGCCGGTCGCGGCGGCCACGAGGTCAAGTTCATAGCCGCGCGCGAGCGCCAGTTTTTGATTGTCGGGGGAAAAGGCCGCAAGGTTGCCTTCTGGATAAAGGCCGCGATCGCGCGCGCTGAAGCGCAACGCCTCCTCGAGTTGCCAGACCTTCACCGTATTTTCAGCATCACCGCTCACCAGACGTTGGCCGTCGGGCGCGAAGGCCGCAGCCCAGATGGCTCCGGTGTGTCCCTTTAACGTAGCGCGTTCTTCTTTCGTGCGCGCATCCCACAACTTGATCGTGCGGTCGGTGCTGGCGGTGGCAAAGAGTTCTCCGTTGGGCGCAAACGCCACGGCTTTGATTTCGTCCCGATGTCCGTTAAGCAAGGTTCCCTGGCCGGTGCTGAGGTCCCACAACTGCGCCGCGCCGTCTTTGTGTCCGGTCAACAACGTCTGGCTGTCGGGCGCAAAAGCCAATGACAAGGTTGCGCTGGAATGGCTATCGAGCGCGCGCAATTCGCGGCCTGTCATCGCATCCCATAGTTTCACTACGGGCCGGTTAGCGTGCGCAGTCGCCAGCACTTTCCCATCGGGGGAAAACGCCACTGCCATTACCCAATTATTGCCGGTCGGCGCAGTAAACAACGCGCGGCCTGTAGCCGTTTCCCACACCCGCGCCGTACCGTCACGACTGCTCGTAGCGAGCCGTTGGCCGTCGGGCGCGAATGCGACTGCGGTAATCCACTTGTGCGTATGCCCGCGATAAACCATCCGTTCATTGCCGGTCACGGCGTCATACAAACGCGCCGTGCCGTCACCGAACGCCGCTGCAATTTGTTTTCCATCGGGTGACCACGCTACGTCCCACGCGAAAGATTCAGCTACGCCGAACGTAGTTTGCAGCTTGCCTGTTGGCACATCCCACACGCGCAGCCTGCCGTCGCCGCAGGCCGAAACGATGCGCTCGCCGTCGGGCGCGTAATCAACCGACCAGACTTCTTCGGGATGCGTGAGATTGAGTCGTTCGCCGTTGCGATGGGCGAGATGCCACAGGTGATACCATTCAAAGCCGCGCAGGTCTTCTTCATCGTCTTGCGGTTTTGATTGTTCGATGAGCGCACGCATTTGGCCGAGGTTGGCGAGTTCCCAGGCTTGCATCGCCAGATGCATTTGTCCGGCGTAAGCGATACGGCGACTGGCGCGCGCTTGCGCTTGCGCCGCGCGCGACTGCCGCCACGTAGAAAAGATTCCGCCCAACAGCGTTAGCGCAATCAGCACCGCCGCGAAGACCGGCCCGCGATTGCGCCGCGCGAATCGTTGCAGGCGATAAGCGAACGTCGCCTGCCGTGCGAAAATCACTTCACCGTCGAGATGGCGGCGTATGTCCAGACTCATTTGGTTGACGGTGCGATAACGCCGCGCGGGCTCTTTGTGCAAAGCCGTGAGCGCGATGTTGTCGAGATCGCCGCGCAAGGCTTTGGCCGGATAGGGCAGCGCATTCGTGGCGACATAGCTGGGCAGCGCCGGTTCGGTTTCGCATACGGCGCGAATCAGGTCGGGCAGCGCGCGCGAAGTGATGCGATAAGGCGACTGTTCGGTCAGCAATTCGTAAAGCAGCACGCCCAAGCTGTAAACATCGCTCGCCGTCGTCAGCGTCGCACCGCGCATCTGTTCAGGGCTGGCGTATTCGGGCGTCATCAGCAATGCGCCCGTGCGCGTCTCGTTCGTAGGGCTTTCCGATAGTTCGGGCTTGAGCAATTTGGCGATGCCGAAATCGAGCAGCTTCACGACGCCGTCTGACGTGACCAGAATGTTGGCGGGCTTGAGGTCGCGGTGAATGATGAGGTTTTGATGAGCGTATTGCACCGCCGCGCAAACTTCGCGGAAGAGGCGCAGGCGTTCAGGCAACGGCAACGAACGGCGTTGGCAGAATTGCGTGAGCGATTGGCCTTCGACGTATTCCATCACGACGTAAGGCCAGCCCTGTTCGGTCGTGCCGC
>JAYSVR010000570.1:0-3390 GCA_043718445.1 Acidobacteriota bacterium
TTTGAGTGAAAGTGAGTTGAATGATTTGACCGCGTATCTCTTGTCTTTGCGAGGTGAGCGATGAAGAAGACAGAGAGAAGGAGAGACGGAGAGAAGGAGAGACGGAGAGACCTATTCGTCTCTATTCTCAAACAGACGACACGAACTCTCTCCGTCTCTCTGTCTCTCCTTCTCTCTGTCTTCCCCGCGAAAGCCCAAGTCCCTTACGAACGCATCCGTCACGCCGAACGCGAACCGCAAAACTGGCTGACCTATTCAGGCAATTATCAAAGCCATCGTTTCTCGCCGCTGGCGCAAATCAATACGACCAACGTCACCCGTCTCAAAACTGCGTGGGTTTATCAAATGCGCGACCCGGGCAAGGTCGAAACTACGCCGCTCGTGGTTGACGGTGTGATTTACTTGAGCGAAAAGCCTCACGTTGTCACGGCGCTCGACGGACGCACGGGGCGTCCGCTATGGACGTATCGCCGCACTACGCCTGCCGACGCGCGCGGTTGTTGCGGCATTCCGAATCGCGGCTTGGCGGTGTTGGGCGATACGCTTTATCTGGCGACGTTTGATGCGCATCTGGTTGCGCTCGACATAAACACGGGCAAGCCGCGTTGGGATGTGGTCGTCGCTGATTACAAACTTGGCTACACGCTGACGGCTGCGCCGCTGGCGCTTAAAGACAAAATCGTGGTCGGCACGGGCGGCGGCGAATACGGCATTCGCGGCTTTCTTGATGCTTATGACGCCAAGACTGGCAAGCGTGCGTGGCGGTTCTGGACGGTGCCTGCGCCGGGCGAATCGGGCAGCGAAACGTGGGCGGGCGAGAGTTGGAAGACAGGCGGAGCGCCTACGTGGGTGACGGGTTCTTATGACGCCGCGTTGAATTTGCTTTATTGGACGACGGGCAATCCCGCGCCGGATTGGAACGGCGATGCGCGCGCAGGCGACAACCTTTATTCAGATTGTTTGCTCGCGCTCGATGCCGACACGGGCAAGTTGCGCTGGCACTTTCAGTTCACGCCGCACGACGTATGGGATTGGGACGCCAACCAAACGCCCGTGTTATTTGATGCGACAATCAATGGACGCAAGCGCCAGTTGATCGCGCAAGCCAATCGCAATGCGTTTTATTACGTGCTTGATCGTGTGACGGGCGAATTTTTGCGCGGCACGCCTTACATCAAACAGACGTGGGCGAGTGGACTTGATGCCAAAGGCCGTCCGCTGAAATTGCCGAACATCGAACCGTCAACGCAAGGCGCGCTCGTCTATCCCGGCTTGGGCGGCGCGACGAATTGGTACAGCCCGACGTATAGCCCGCAGACCAAATTGTTTTATGTGTTGGCGCGCGAAAATCATCCGCAATACTTTTTCAAAGCCGAGGCGAATTACCACGCGGGCGACTTGTTCGAGGGCGGCGGCGGACGCGATCTCGCGGGCGTCGAGCCTTATGGCGTCGTCAAAGCGTTGAACTCGTTAACTGGGAAACAAGTTTGGGAGTTCCGCTTACACGCGCCTGCGATGGCGGGCTTGCTGGCGACGGGCGGCGGCCTGGTATTCGGCGGCAGCAGCGAAGGCTATTTTTACGCCCTCGACGCGCGCACCGGCAAAGCGTTGTGGCAATTTATGGCGGGCTATCAAATCGTGGCGAATCCGATCAGCTACGCGATTCGCGGTCAGCAATACGTAGCGATCACGGCGGGGCAAGGACTGTTTGTGTTTGCGCTACCTGATGGAGGGCGTTCGCGTTAGGGCTATGAATGAGACGAATTTTTGATCGTCCATCATTTGCGCATCAAAGCGAGTAGGCTTATGTTTTGCTCGTCAGCAAGCAAGAACGAGAGCGACACTACGAAGTTTTTCAAGCGGTCAATTCCTTTTCACGCAAAAATGCACCTAAAGATAAGGCGCTCAACGGAGGACTTTATGATGACACCCAGCTTCGGCGTTATTTCTTTCCTCACGGCTTGGACGTTCGTAGGAACGTTTCCATCTATGGACCTGCAAGGCGCACCAAACACTTTGACGCTAGATAATGGTCAATCTCGGACAATCAATATCGCGTCTGGCTCGACCTCGAAGGCTGCCAACGCTTTGGACTTTGAGACTACAAGATATTGCTGTTCTTCCGGCAATTCCCAAAGAGCCGTAAATGGTTCAAAGAACAGCGGCCAGAACTTGAATTATATGACTGCGGCGGTTCAGCCCACTTAGAGCCGTTGCTGAACGAATTGCTCAAACACAGCACTCTCAAACGCGCTTATGCAATTGGCGACCGCGACTTTCGCACGGCTGCTGAAGTGAGTGCGTCTTATGCAAAGGGCTCTCACCTATTTATTCTGAAACGCTACTCTCTCGAAAATTATCTGGTTGAGTTACACCCGCTGCGGCAAACGCTGCACGAACGTTGCCCCAACGACTACCCAGATGAAGCGATGGTAAGCCAGCGGCTCATGGCTATTTGTCATAAGTTAAAGAGTGTGATGGCTGCCAATTGGCTTTTCTTTGACGCGAATCTGGCAGAGCAACAACGAACCGGCAGATGGGGAGACATCGAGTACTTAAGCGAAGGTTACGAGCCACAAAGAACAACCGTGGTAAAAGCCGCCGCCTTGCGCCTCAAGTCCGCTGAAAGTGATGCGGACGCGAACAGAAAATTTGATTGATTCACATCTGGCGCAACTTGAAACAGCGCACGAAATCATAAACGGCAAACGGCTATCGCATTGGGTGCGCCGAGATGAGTTCAAAACGGCTGACGATGAATATCTGCGGCGCTTGCTCGTCCGCGAAAACAAACTGGTCGGAGTGCAAGCCGACTTGCGGTGGCTCGTTCTTGAACGCATCCTGAAAACTCACTGACATCTGTATGGACACGCATAACTTATACGCAATTATGAACAAGTATCTACTCACTCTTTTGGTCACTCTTTTGGTATTGCTCGCGCTGAACGCTACGGCTTTCGCACAGGAATTCGAGATCAAAAAATACGACGTAACCGCCAAGATCAATCTGGCGGCACGGTCGTTCGACGTGACGGCGAAGCTGCGCGTAGTCAACTTCCTGCCGCCGGATTTGGCTGATCGCATTTTGTTGTCGCCGAATAACAGGCCGCGTCTCACGTTGTTTCTGAACGAAAAGGCGAAGCTCAATACGGTGACGGTGAACGGCGCGACGATTGTCACCAAGTCGGCAGAAGACCCGCGTAACAAGACACAGCGCATTTCGTTCGACATCTCGACGACGATGGCGGGCTTGAGCGAGATGGAAGTCGTGCTGACTTATAACTTGCCTTCCAGCGAACGCGGTTCGTCGTTGCACGTTTCGACCAGCGAATGTTTCGCGTTGCCCGCGAGCTTTTGGGTGCCGGTGATTCATACGCCTTATCTCGAACA
>JAYSVR010000058.1:0-27227 GCA_043718445.1 Acidobacteriota bacterium
CGCTGACGACCACCAGCACCATTTCGCTCAGGCCCCGCTGATGCAGGAGTCCGTCACCAGCGAACGAAAAGCTGCGTCGAGCCGCAGCACTCCACAGGCTTTCGGTTTCCCTTAGTCCGTTTCCAGCGAACGAAAAGCTGCGTCGAGCCGCAGCACTCCACAGGCTTTCGGTTTCCCTTAGTCCGTCTCTAGCGAACGAAAAGCTGCGGCGAGCCGCAGCACTCCACAAAAAATCCGCCGATAGTAATAAGCCTGAACCTTCAGCAACTTTCCTGTGCGTTCCCCCTTGAACTTTAACTCGATCAACGCGCGCTGCGCGCAGGCTCAATAGCTGAAAAGGAGACTCTTTTATGAAACGCAACAGTTTGATTACGCTCGTCGCCCTGAGTTTGCTGCTGCTGGTTTCTGCCTTCAGTCGAACGAGGCAAAACCAGATAGATTTCGAATTACCCCCATCAGTTCAGGCGGCAACGGACGCAAGTCTGAAAAGCAATGCCGCCGCTTTTCCTGCGACTCAGAAGCTCAAATTACCGAAAATCTCGATCTCTCTTACGTTTGGGAGGGCCAAGAAAAATTGCGGCGGGTGGGGAATCTGCAAGATCACTTTGGGCAAGATCAGTGCCGCCAGAACCGTCCCAGCGGAACTGAGCAGGACTGAGGATGGGAAGCTGGAGCTTAAGTTATTGGAGCGGGCTGCGGAAGAAGAGGCCACCTTATTTGTGGATGAAGATGTGCCTCTAAGCGCAGACATTGCCAAGAAGTTGGGCGTTAAGAACGCGACCATCCAGCGGGGAGAATATGCGTTTAGCGCGAGCAAGTCTCGGCTCAATACCCGGTTGACCAAATAACCGTCACCTCAAAGCAGGCAGCAGAACGATCAACGTCCATCGCCGACCAGCACGAAGCCTGCCCAATAAAATGGATGGCTCGTCGCCGGTCGCCGCATCACTGACAAAGCCGCTTGCCGCAAGGCAGCGGCTTTCGTCGTTTGGGCAGTACGCATTTGGCGATGAAAAGCGATCATCAATTCGCGCGTCGCGGCTGATTCGACTTTCCACTGGCTGACGACGGTTGAGGGCACGCCCGCGACAAACAGCGCCCACGTCAAACCGATCATGCCTTCGCCCGCGCCGATGCGTCCGCGCGCAGTTTCACAAGCTGACAGCACGGCGAGATCGGCTTTCAAATCCATCTGCATCAGCTCCCACGCTTCGAGCAATCCATCTTCTTTGCCTTCTTTCGCGTCGCTTTGCGCGAGGACGAGGTGCGAATACATCGGCGCGGCGTCGTTCAAAACTCCGTGCGTAGTGAAATGCAAAATGCGCGCTTGTGCGGCTTCGGTTTTGGCGCGCTCTTCGCTGGCTGCCGCGCCGACGTAAAGTTTGCTTTGCGTTGCGCCGTAAAGTTGTCCCAACGCTTTCACTTCCTGTTCAGCTTCGGGCAGCGGTGCAAGCGCGTTGCCACGCAAGGCCAGCGCGCCACGTGCAAGCGTAGCTTGCGGCAACGTCGGATTGCCGAAGGCGAGCAAACCCGTAGCCGTTGAATTGGCGGGGCGCGGCTTCATCATTTCGCGCAACACGGTCAGCGACGGCGCATAAGACACGGCGCTGGTTTCCAATACGTATTTTTCATCTGCGCCAATCAGTGTTTGAAACGGCAGTTCCCAAAGTTTGCCATCCGGCACGATGATGAGATTGGTTTTGCCGCGCAATTCAGCCAGTGCCGGTTTGAGCAACGCCGCGTAAAGCTGTTTAGCTGTCGCACGAAAACCCAAATCGCGCGCGGCTAATTGTTTGCGTAAGGTTTCGGTTTGCGCGTTGAGTTCGTCGCGTTTGAGCGGCAATGAATAAGCCTTTACGCCGGATTGCGTCACGGTGAAAAGATAAGTCATGTCATCCAGCACGACGTATTCGAGCAAGGCTGTGGCGGCGTCAGGCACGAGCGCAGTGAGTTCATCGGCTTTGATGATGGGAGCTTCGCCGCGTTGCGTGCGCAAATCAGGATGCGCGGCGTAAAGCGCAGTTTGAAAGGCTTCATAACGCAGTCGTGTTTTATCGCGTTGGGCTTTGAGTTCGATGAATTTGCTTGCATCACTGCTGCGGCTGGCGCGCGTCACTTGCGTATTCAGCACATTGAGTTCGGCTTTGAACGCGCGTTCTTGTTCCTGCTCCTGCTCGGTCATCGCTTTAGTGATGTTGCGGCGGCCTGACTGAAAGACATCAAGCAACACGCGGGCTTTGGCGCGTTCGGCAAAGGTCAACGCTTCGGCGGCTTGGCGTTCTTCGGCGAGCATATCCATCAGAGCTAGATAAGGCGCGAGGCGCGTTTCGAGAAAGCGCTGTTGTTCCTGTTCACGACCGGCGACTTGCGCGCGCATGGCTTCAAGCACGGCGATGGCTTCTTCAAAAGCGCGGCGGGCTTGAGCGTTTTGTTTGAGGCCGCGCAACGCTAGAGCGGCGTTGGTGCGTGCGGCAAAGAGCGTTTCGAGGCTGCTGGTTTGGCGCGCCAGTGCGGTGGCGCGTTCAGCACTATCGAGCGCCTGGGCAAAGCGTCCCTGATTTTTATAAACGACGCCGAGGTTCACCAGCGTATTGGCTACGCTGTCTTTGTCTTGATTGGCTTCGTCGAGCGCGAGCGCCTTTTGGTAATACTCGGCGGCTTTTTCAAATTGATCTTGTGCTTCGTAAACCAAGGCGAGAGCAGAAAGCGCGCCTGCGATGCCGCTTTTGTCGCCACGGCGTTCGGTCATCGCCAGATTCTTTTGCGCGAATTCCAGCGCCTGCGTGTGATTGCCTTCAAGCCGAGCCACGAGACTGAGGTTGTGCAACATTTGCGCGATGCCGACTTGATCGTCAATGGCTTCGCTCAGCGCCATGCTTTTCTGGTAATGCGCGACCGCCTGCGCGTAATCGCCCTGCTTGCGATAAAGCGCGCCGATGTTGCCCAACGTAATCGCTACGCCGAGCTTATCGTTTTCAGCTTCGCTCAAGGCCAGGCCTTTTTGGTAATAATCCAACGCGAGCGCGAAATTGCCTTGCCGCGCATAAACCACTCCGATGTTGCCGAGTTCCATCCCAATGCCGAATTTGCTGCCCAGCGCTTCATAAACCGCGAGGCTTTGCCGGTAATAATCAAGCGCCGGTTCATAATCGCCCTGATAACGATAAACGTTGCCAATCAGATTGAGGGCCAGCGCGACATCCGCTTTTTGGCCGTGTGATTGCATCAGCGCCAGCCCTTTTTGCAACGGTTCCTTGGCTTGCGGCAGGTTGCCTTGCAGGGTGTAAACGTAACCGATATTCGTCAGCGCGTAGCCCACTTCGCCCTGATCGCCGAGTTGTTCAGCGACCCGCTGCCCCAGCAGGGAATTCGCCAGCGCCAGCGGATAATTGCCTTGATTGATCGAACGAGCAGTCTGCTCTCTGAGCGCGCGGGCCAATTCAACCGTTACCAATTCCTTTTCCGCCGCCAACAAGGCCGTGCGTGCTGTTTCGTCTTGGGCCGCGATGAGCGTCAGCGCAAAGTCATCGTATGCTGAAGTTTCACGCCAGACTTTCCATTCATTGTTTTCTTTGACGCATTCGAGCGTGCGCACACGTTGTGCGTAGCCTTCATTCGTCTTGCCGGTTTTCGCGTGGATGACTTGCGCGCTGACTGCGATGCGCACGTAGGCGCGGTCGCCCTGCATTTTCACCTGACGCACGGCGCAATCCTGCAAAGTGATAGTTGAGTTTTGCGCGAAGAAATCCGCCGCCGCTTTTTTGCGCGCGACCAACTCAGGCGCTTGCGCGCTCCACCGCCGCGCCCAGCCGTCGAGGTCTTTCGCCGCCCACGTTTGATAAAAGCTCGTGGCGAGCGCACGCGCGGCGTCTTCGGTTTGCGACAACGGATCGGTTAGACAAAACAGCAACAGCGTAAAGGTTAGTGATTTCAGCATAGGAAACTCTCGCAAAAAATAATTTCAAGCGGCGGTAATAAGGCCGGTCTTTCAAGAACATTCACAGGCGTAAGGGAAAGCCGCAGGGGGAGGTGATGGAAAGGTGAGAGTGCGAGCGCAGTTTACGCCGCTTTCCCGTGAATGCAAAAACGGTTTTTCACTGAAAGGAGATGGATTATGCAATGTTCGAAATGTCAGGCGCCCTTGCCGGTGTGGCGCAAACCGACTTCGCTGGGGCAATTGCTGTTGGGCGGCTGGACGTGTCCGCGCTGTTACGCCGTTGATTTTTGCCCGCCCTCGTGTCGATCCTGCATCAGGCAATAAAACGAACTTTCAACTTTCCGGGTCGGACAAGCTGACAGCCCTGTTGGTTTGTCCGACCTCAACCCACGCAGGAGATGAAGATATGAAGATCAAAAATTTCATTCGCCGCAATTTTGCGTTGCTTGGTTTCGGGTTGGCGTCGCTGTCGGTTGGCACAATGGCGCAAGCCCAGGCCTTTGTCTCGGCCAGCAACGGCGCTGACGCGGGCAACTGTCAGTTAAACGCGCCTTGCCGCAACGTCACTTATGCACTCACCCAAGCTGTAGAAGGCGGCACGGTGAACGTGATTGACTCAGGTCTGTATGAACCTTTCGCAGCAAACAAGTCTGTGACGGTACAAGCTGCGCCCGGCGTGGTCGCGGTGATTACGCGCAACACGGCTGGCCCTGGCGTCAGCATCGAAGCGCAAGGCGCTGAATACATCACGATTCGCGGGTTGACGCTTAACCTGCCCAATAACCTATTTTCTCCCGGCCCCGGTTTTGTGTCATCCGGTTTCAACGTGACGGGCGGCGGCACGGTCGCCATCGAGCGTTGCGTAGTCAGAGGCTTCACCGTCGGCCTCAACGCACGGATGATCGGACAGTTGTTCGTGCGCGACACGCACCTGAGCGGCGGCACGACCGGCATTTTGATTCACGCCAATTACCTGTCATTGCGGGTGTCGCTGGAACGGTGTGTGGCGTCGCGTTATGAAACCGGCTTGAGCGTCACCAGCGTGCCGGACGCTTTCTTGCGAATGATGGTGCTTGATTCGCAATTTTCCGGCAACGTCTTCAACGTCAAAATCGCGCCCGACGCCAGCGCGACGGCCAGCGTGAATTTCGAGCAATGCACACTAGCCAACGGTAAAACCGGGCTGACCGCCGAAGGTGCGGGCGCGACAGTTCGCGTTTCAAATTGCACGATCACGGACAACGGCATTGGCTTAACGGCTAATGCCAGCGCCGCGCTGCTTTCGCGCGGTAACAATACGGTCGAAGGCAATTCGATCAATGGCAACTTCACCGGCGGCTTTCTCGCCAAATAAGAAGATTTATTATGGACAAGCATCCAACCCCAAAGAACCTGAAGCACCCAAGGCGGCGGCTTTGGTCGTTTTAGCAGCAGGCGCGCGCAGTTGGCGGTGAAATGCGATCATCAATTCGCGCGTCTGGCCTGCTTCCTTCACACATTCCGGCGTACGCAAGCGTTTACCGTAACCTGATTGCTCTTTGCCGGCTTTGGCTTCGATGACTAGCGTCTCAGTTTCGAACCGCACAGTGGCTTTGTCTCTGTTTAGTTTGATTTGGCGTAAGGCGAAACCTTGCAACGTGATCTTTTCGCTGCTAGCAAATAATTCCTGCGCGGCCTTTTTGCGCGCGGTCAATTCAGGCGACTGCGCGCTGAACAAACGTAAGAATCCGTCGAGGTCTTCGCCAGCCCAGGTGTCGTAAAAATTTTGCGCGAGGGCACTGAGTTGCGCTTCGTCGGGCGTTTGCAGTGCAGCGACGAGCGCACTACCAACCAGACTCAGCGCCAGCAGCAATCCGCTCAAACACGTAATCAGCGAGATTCGCATAGGTTTTTCTCTCGGCCAGGAAAAGCTATTGCCTAAGACGTTCAGATTTATTTTTTGCCGCCAGTAATATCGCCGGTCTTTCATGAACTTTCTCCAGCGAAGGGAAAGGCAGAGGGGGAGATGAGTGGCGCTCAGGTGCAAGCGTGGGCGCAGTCTACTCCGCTTTCCCGCGAAAGCAAGATTCGATAAAGCACGAAAACGACTGAAACTGGGAGAAAATTATGAAAACGAATACCTCGAAGATGTTCATCACGTTCGCTGCGACCTTGTTGTTTTGCGCAGCGACCTCACTGACCACGCCACAACCAACCGCCGCCTTTGAAAGTGTGAAAGGGGAAGACAAGATCGGCAAGAAGTGTGAACGCAAGGATACGCCGGGCAGCAGCACGTTCGGTAATTGCGAGACCATTTGCAAAGGCAAGGATGTCGTGCGCGACGCACTGAACAACCGCTGGGTTTGCAAGGTCTACGCGGTTGGCGGCGCGCAAACCGGCGCAACTCATACGCCGCTCAATGGTCAGGTGTTAGATGGTCAGGTGTTAGTTGGTTCGACGCCTAAGCCCAAACCGCCTAAGGCCGCCGCACCCAAAGCGGGCAAAGCGAAAAAACAATGAACTAACTGCTGCGCGCGCGCATCTGCTGTTGAGGCGGATGCGCGCGCCTTCATCCGTGATGCAGCAAAGCCTTGCTCGGTCAACCAGAATAGAACGGAACCTTATGAATCGTGAGCAATCTACCCGCTTTGTCTTAATCGTCTTGCTGACAGTTTGCTGTCTGGCGAGTGCATGGTTTTGCCGGTGGCCGTCAGCCGCCGGACAAACCGTCCAGCCTTCATCCAAGCAGGGCCAGCAGGGTTTGCAAGGCGAAGCCGCGCTCACCCAACTCAAACAAACTGGGCAATACGATTCGTTGCAAGCGGCAATGAGGCAGGCGCGGTTCACCGTGAGCCACGAAATCAGTACGCCTTTGCGGCGCGCGGCATGGCATGCGCCGAATCCTGCGAATGGTTATGACGCTTATGTCACCGAAGAGGGCGTGAGCATTTCACTGAACAAAGGGGCATTGCATGACAAAACGTATGTCAGCCTGACCTTGCGTGGCATCGGGTATGGCGAGGCATTGCATTACGTCGGCGGCGGCACCGTGTCGGGCGACCGGCAAACGATTCGCATCGTGCGCGACGGCGAGTGGAAGACGCTGGAGGAATGGTACGTCAACAGCGAAGACGGGTTGGAGCATGGCTTCACCTTGCGCGAACCGCCACGCGGGAGGAAACGCCGAGGACTCAAATTACGGCTCGCGCTCGCGGTCAGCGACGACTGGCGTGCGCTAGCCAGCGATGACGGGCAACAGGTCAGCTTGCTCGGCCCGGCGGAATCTTTCGCGGCCCCCATTGCAGCGATAGATTACAGCAAGCTGGTGGTGTGGGACGCTCACGGTCAGCAACTCAAAGCGGCGCTGCGAGTTGAGGACGAGCGCGTCGTGATCGAAGTGGACGACGCCGAAGCGACTTATCCGTTAAGGATTGATCCCATCTTCAAACAACAGCAAAAGCTGACCGCGCCGGACGCGGCGGCGGATGACGGCTTCGGTTCCGCAGTCGCGCTCAGTGGGAACACGGCGCTCATCAGCGCGCCGTTCGACGACGTGACGTTCCCCAATCAAGGCTCGGCTTATGTCTTTGCGCGCAGCGGCAGCGGCTGGACGTTTCAGGCAAAACTAACGGCGACTGATGCCGCCAATAGCGACCGGCTCGGCTCGGCGGTTGCGCTCAGCGGCGACACAGCCGTGTTGGGTGCGCCTGACAAAAACGCGGCGTATGTATACACGCGCAGCGGTACGAGTTGGTCGCAACAACAAAAGCTGACCGCCAATATCTTCGGCGGCTTTGGCAGAGCCGTCGCACTCAGCGGCGAGAGCGTGATTATCGGCGCGAACTTCGAGTCTATCGGCGGCGCGCAAACGGGTGCGGCTTATGTGTTCACGCGCAGCGGCACGCTCTGGACGCAACAACAAAAACTCACGGCCAGTGACGGTGCGCAAGGCGACAACTTCGGCGGCGCGGTCGCGCTCGACAGCGATACGGCGCTGGTGGGCGCGGCGGGCGACGACCTCGGCACCGTCAACAATCGAGGTTCGGTTTACGTTTTCGCGCGCAGCGGCACGAGTTGGACACAGCAACTGAAACTCACGGCCAGCGATGGCGCGGCGGATGATAATTTCGGCAATGCCGTCGCGCTCAGCGGCGACACGGCGGCGGTGGGCGCTGCTTTGCGCGACAGCGGCGCGAACGCCAATCAGGGCGCGGCTTACGTTTTTACGCGCGTCGGCACGATCTGGACGCAACAGCAAAGACTCACGGCCAGTGAAGGCTCGGTGAATGACTTCTTCGGCTACAACGTGGCGCTCAGCGGCGACGTGCTGGTCGCGGGCGCGCTGGGCAACGCTTTCGGTCAGGGTGCGGCCTATGTCTTCGCGCGCAGCGGCGCGTTGTGGACGCAGCAAAACAAACTCGTTGCCGCCGACGGCGCAAGCAACGACGGCTTGGGCCGCGCGGTGGCGCTCGGCGGCGACACCGTGCTGGTGGGCGCGGCTGAAGACGACGGCGCGTTCAACAATCAGGGTGCGGCTTATGTCTTGGTGCTTTGTCCTTACACGCAGCAACAAAAACTCATGGCCAACGACGGCGCAACCAATGATTACTTCGGCGGAGCAGTGGCGCTGGACGGCGACACGGTGCTGGTGGGCGCGCAGGTCGACAACAGCGCGTATGTCTTCACGCGCAGCGGCACGACCCCTTCTGTTTGGATGTTCCAACAAAAACTCACAGCCGTTGACGGTGGGGCATTCGGCCTCTCAGTCGCGCTGAGCAGCGACACGGCGCTGGTGGGCGCGTCGATCAGCAACGGTGCCCGTGGGGCGGCGTATGTCTTCACGCGCATCGGCACGACGTGGTCGTTGCAAGAAAAACTCACGGCCAACGACGGCGCGGCGATTAGTATATTCGGCAGATCAGTTGCGCTCAGCGGCAACACGGCGCTGGTGGGCGCGTCTACTGACAACAGTACCGGGGCGGCGTATGTCTTCACGCGCAGCAGCACGGTTTGGATACAGCAACAAAAACTCACGCCCTTCGACGGCGTAGCGCAGGATAACTTTGGCCTTCCGGTCGCGTTGAGCGGCGACACAGCGCTGGTGGGTGCGCAGGGCGACGACAGCAGGCGCGGGTCGGCGTATGTTTTCACGCGCAGCGGCACGACGTGGTCGTTGCAACAAAAACTCACGGCCAACGACGGCGCGGCCAGTGATCGCTTCAGTTCCGCAGTTGCACTCGGCGGTGACACTCTGGTGGTGGGCGCTTCACAAGACGACAGCGGTGCGAACGTGGATCAAGGCGCGGCCTACGTCTTCACGCGCAGCGGCACGGTTTGGACACAGCAACCAAAACTCACGGCCAGCGACGGTGCGGCAAATGATTTCTTTGGCAGCGCGGTGGCGCTGAGCGATGGGACAGTGCTGGTCGGCGCAGATGGCGACGAAAGTTTGCGTGGGTCGGCCTATGTCTTCACCCGCAGCGGCACGGTTTGGACACAGCAGCAAATACTCACGGCCAACGACGGCGCGACAGGGGATCGCTTCGGCAACGCGGTGGCGGTGAGCGGCGACACGGCGCTGGTGGGCGCTTTTCAGGACGACATCGGAACAAACGTGGATCAAGGCTCGGCTTACGTCTTCATCTGCTCCGCTTGTCCCACCATCGCGCTCAATCCGGCCAGTCTGCCCAACGGCGTCATCGGCACTTCTTACAACCAAAACGTCACAGCCAGTGGCGGGGCCGGGCCATATCAGTTTGCGCTCTCTTCCGGCACGTTGCCGCCGGGTTTCACGCTCGCGCCCAGCGGGTTGCTGCTCGGCACGCCGACCACGGCAGGCACGTATAGCTTCACTCTCACCGCGCTGATTCAAAGCAGCCTTTGCGCTGGCAGCCGCAGCTTCACGCTCGTGACGACGAGCGCGATCAGTCAGGTCGCCAGCGTATCGGCGGCGAGTTACACCGCGCCGCTCGCGCCTGAATCCATCGCCGCCGCTTTCGGAGCCAACCTGTCAGCCACGACGCAAGTGGCCGCGATGAATCCGCTGCCTACGCAATTGGCAGGCGTCAGCCTGAAGGTTAAAGACGCACTCGGCGTCGAACGCCTTGCGCCGCTGTTTTTCGTTTCGTCAGGGCAAATCAATTATCAAATTCCGCCCGGCACAGCGAACGGCACGGCGACAGTGACCGTGACCAACAACAACAATACGGTGGGCAGCGGCCCGGTGAATATCGTCAGCGTAGCGCCGGGCCAATTCGCCGCCAACGCGAACGCGCAAGGCATTGCCGCCGCCCTCGCCTTGCGGGTGCGCGGCGACGGTTCGTTGAATTATGAACCCGTCGCTCAATTCGACACGGGGCAAAATCGTTTCGTCGCTTTGCCCATAGACCTCGGCCCGACCAGCGATCAACTGTTTCTGGTGTTGTATGGAACCGGTATCAGGTTGCGCGGTTCGCTCAGCGCAGTGCGTTGCAGCATCGGCGGAACGAACAGCGAAATCCTGTTCGCCGATGCCGCCCCCGGTTTCGTTGGCCTCGATCAAGTCAACGTAAGTTTGCCGCGTTCGCTCGCAGGCAGAGGCGACGTAGACATCGTCTTGTCAGTTGATGGCAAGACGGCAAACACCGTGCGCGTCAGCATTCGTTAGCCTTAACCACACTCCCCCCATTTTTCATCACAAGGAGTTAGTTATGTTCAGCAAACGCATCTTTAAGTTCTATGGGCGGTTTTTCATCGTCAGTGTCTGGTTGGCTGGAATGGCTTGGTTCGCGTTCAGCAGCTTCGCGCAATTGCCTGATAAATCACGCACCCCCAACCTCGCCAACGAAGGCATCACCAAATCGCTCGAACAACAAATCGGCGCGGGGCGCGGCGACTGGATGACGCCTCATAGTTCGTCTTTCATCATCGCGCGCGACCCCGCGCGTTCGATCAGGCGCGGACGCCAACTCTTTCAACGCAAGTTCACGCGCTCGCAAGGCGTAGGGCCGCTGACCAATGACGGACTCGGCGACATCAACACCAATCTCGCGCTGGGCGCAGGGGCGGCGGATAGCTGCGCCGCTTGCCACGGACGTCCGCGCGGTTCGGCGGGCGTGGGCGGCGATGTCGTCACGCGCCCCGACAGCCGCGATGCGCCGCATCTGTTCGGACTCGGCTTGAAGGAAATGTTGGCAGATGAAATCACTACGGACTTACGTGCCATTCGCGCTCAGGCTTTGACCGAAGCCGCGCAGCAAAAGCGCGACGTGACCAAACGTTTGACGAGCAAAGGCATTCGTTATGGACGCCTTACCGCGCGCCCTGACGGTACCGTCAACACCGACAAAGTTGACGGCGTAGATGCAGACTTGCGCGTCAAGCCATTTTTTGCGCACGGCGGCACGGCTTCGATTCGTGAATTTGTCGTCGGCGCGTGGAATGACGAGATGGGTTTGCAAGCCTTCGATCCTGAATTGCTAGCGGCCAGTCGCGGCGAACGCATCGTTACGCCTTCGGGCATGGTGTTGGACGGTGCGCGCGACACCGTCAAACCGTCGCCCGCCACCACTGCGTCAGACGACCCTGACCGCGACGGCGCAGTGAATGAAATCCCTGCCAGCTTGGTAGACCACATGGAATTTTATCTGCTGAATTATTTCAAAGCAGGCTTGGGCGAACAGACCAATCGCGTAGAGCAAGGTCGTCGCCTGTTCGAGCGTGCGCAATGCGCGACTTGTCACATTCCCGATTTGCAGATTCAACGCGACCGCCGCGTCGCCGACGTTGAAACCGTATTCGACGCTGAACGCGGCATCTTCAATCGGTTGTTCGCGACGGCGTCGCTATCGTTGGTCGAGGTCAAAGACAACAGCGGCTTCGCGTCGGTGAAGCGTCCGCGCTTCGGCGAATTTCTAGTCAAAAACATTTACACCGATTTCAAGCGCCACGATTTGGGGCCGAACTTTCACGAACGCCATTTTGACGGAACGATGCGGAAGGAGTTTTTGACGACGGCTTTGTGGGGTGTGGGTACAACCGCGCCATACGGTCACGACGGACGCAGCATCAACCTGCTAGAAGTCATCATGCGTCACGGCGGCGAAGCCGATGCCTCACTCGCTGCGTTTTGCGATTTGTCGGAATCACAACGACGGTCTGTCATCGAGTTTCTGAATTCGCTGGTTATCTTTCCGCCTGACGACACGGCTTCGAATCTTGACCCCGGTGATCGCACGGCAGCGGGCTTCCCGCAATTCCGCCACGGCAGCATCAGGTTGACGACGCTGTTTAACGATCCGACTGATATTGAATGAGCTATCAGCAATAAATCATCAGCCGGAGTCGCCCTTAAAACTAGAAGGGCATTCGCCACAAGAAAGCACATAAGCCACAAAAGTAATTTAATGATTCTTTTTGTGTCTTTTGTGCTTTTTTGTGGCTAAAGCTAAATCGGGAATTGCTGATGAGTTATGGCTTGAGCGCGTAAGCGATGTACCGACTGCCTTTCGGTTCATCCTTACGCGCTTTGCCGCCGTTGGCGTGTACGACGACGAACTGCCGGCCATTCACTTCATACACGGCGGGCGTAGCGTTCCCTGCGAAAGGCAGCGTCGTTTCCCACAACAGCTTGCCCGTCGTTTTGTCGAACGCCCGAAACTTGCGGTCGAAATTGGTGGCGGCGATGAAGACCAATCCGCCTGCCGTCACGACCGGCCCGCCGTAATTTTCAGAGCCAGTGTCTTTCAATCCTTGCGCAGCCAACTCTGGGTATTCGCCGAACGGAATCTTCCACGCATATTCGACGGTGTTCAGATTGATTGCGTTGAGCGTTCCCCACGGCGGCGCGATGGCGGGATAACCATCAGGGTCAACAAACTTTTTATAACCAGTGAAGCGATATTTAGGTAAGTTCGTTTCAGCTTTCGCGGCGAGTTCTTTGCTTTCGCCGCTCAACAAAAATTGCACGAGCATCGTCAACTCAGCTTGCGGCAAATTGGGGAACGCGGGCATACGGCCTGCGCCTTGTTTGATGATTGTCGTAAGTGAATCCGCTTTGAACTTCGGTGTGAGTTGGTTGAGCGAAGGCATCTGCGGCGGCGAACCGCTCAAGTCATCGCCGTGGCACGTAGCGCAATTGCGCATATAAATCTGTCGCCCCGAATTGCTGTTTAGATTTTCAGCGAGGCTCATGCGCCAAGCCATTTCGTTCGCGTTCACATAAAGCAATCCGGTTTCAGGGTCGAAGGCCGAACCGCCCCACTCCGCTCCGCCGTCGAAGCCGGGGAAGATGATCGTCTCTTGGCCGACGGCGATGGGAACGAATTGGCCGTTACTTTTCAGCTTGCGTAATTCCGCGACGGCCCAATCGTGCGCGGCGGGCGTGCGTTGCGTGAGCAGGGCTTCGGTCAAGGCTTGGCGTGAGAATGGCGCGGGCTTCAACGGCAACGGTTGAGTTTCGGCAGCGACTTCGCTGGGCACAGTGCTGGCAGGATATTTTTTGTATTCAATCGGGAACAGCGACTTGCCGGTTACGCGGTCGAACACATAAACGTGACCTGACTTGGTGGTTTGGGCGACGGCATCAATGAACTTGCCGTTGTGCCTGACTGTCACCAGCGTCGGCGGCGAAGGGAAGTCACGATCCCACAAATCATGCTTGACCGTTTGAAAGTGCCACAGCCGCTTGCCGGTTGCGGCATTCAACGCGAGCAACGTCACCGAAAACAGGTTGTCGCCCTTGCGGTCTGCGCCATAAAAATCGCTCGCCGCCGAACCCGTAGGCACAAAGACAATGCCGCGCTTTTCATCGAGTGCCATACCCGCCCAGTTGTTCGCGCCGCCGGTGTAACGCCACGCATCTTTCGGCCAAGTGTCATAACCGAATTCGCCGGGACGCGGCACTGTATGAAACGTCCAACGCAACTTGCCGGTGCGAATGTCGAAGGCGCGAATGTCACCGGGCGCGGCGGGCAACGATTCGGGCATGCGTCCGCCGACGATCACGAGGTCGCGGTAAACTGCGCCCGGCGTCGTCAACGCAATCGAAACCTTATCGGCTGCGCGCCCTAAGCCTTCGCGCAAATCAATTCGTCCATCCGTGCCGAAGCTCGCAATCGGTTGCCCGTTCGCGGGGTCAAGCGCGTAAAGATAACTTTGCGCCGCGACGAGAATGCGTTTCTCTTTGCCCGCCTGCCAGACCATTACGCCGCGATTGGGGCCGCGCCCCACCATGCCTGAACCGAAACGCCACATTTCTTTGCCCGTCGCTGCATCCAACGCGAAGACTTTGTGTTTGGGCGTCACGCCATACAACACGCCATCGCTGATGACGGGCTGGGTTTGCGCATCGCCCGTGCCGTCACCCATCGCTGCGTTCGTGTCGTATTCCCAAGCGACCGCAAGTTGATTGACGTTCGTGCGATTGATTTGTTTAAGCGGTGAATAACGTTGCCCGCTCGCGCCTCCGCCATAAAGAAAGCTCGTCGCTGAGGGACGTTGGGCGAAGGCTTGACCGTGAAGCCCGCGATATGAAATCGCCACAGGCGTCAGGGCGATGAGCGAGAGCAACACAAGTTTCAGGGTTCTTTGGTTCATACACGTTTGCGTAAATGGATTTTCGGTGAATTCGTTGGTGACGATAAGGCGCGTAATGTCGGCTGAAACGCCAAAATAAACAATTCATTTAGCCCAGCCCGGAGGGTTAAAAGCCGTCAGCCGCCTTGACAGGAATCGGAAAGAAAGTTTAGCATCTCAGCAGCTAACATATCAGTTGTAATCATTTCAGCAGCAGGCAAGGACAGTTATATGCCGACAGCAGTGACCGATTTCGTAGTTACGCGCGCCACGTTGAGCGATCAGATTTACGCTCACTTGCGCAGCGAAATTCTCACCGGACGATTTGCACCGGGTGAGCGGCTTGATTTGGGCGAACTGGTCGAACGGCTCAAGGTTTCAAAAATGCCGGTCAAAGAGGCGATTGGGCGGCTGGCGACCGAAGGCTTGCTAGAGGTGCAAGCACAGCGGGGCACTTTTATCAGCCGCGTAGACCCACGCGAATTGGCCGAAACCTTCGACGTGCGCCGTGCGCTCGAAATGCTAGCGGGCGAACTGGCTTGCACGCGCATCAAAAAATCTGACACCGAACAATTGCGCCGCCTCATCGCCGAGATGGAACAATCTATAGGACAGTCTGGCGAGGTGTCGCATCACCTTGAACTCAACTTCAAATTTCATAGCTTGATTGTCGAACTGGCTGACAATCGCAAACTGGCTGAAACCTATCATCGCTTGCGCGTACCGATTCAAGTGGCGGGCATTCATTACCGTTCAGAAAACTGGACGGCTCGCATCGCGCAGGAACAAAAAGAACATCGCGCCATCGTGCGCGCGCTCGAACAAAAAGATGCCGAGGCCGTCACGCGCGCGATGGGCGATCACATCAAACGCGGCGGCGCTTCGCTGTTGGCAGACGTAACTCGTTCGGTCAAATAGACCGCACCTATTTCAGGAGACACAACCCATGAAACGATTCTTATCCCTCTCTTTGATCTTGCTCGCGCTTACCACGAGCGCGCTGGCGCAACGCGGACGCGGCACCATTCTCGGCAACGTCACTGACGCGAGCGGAGCGGTTGTCCCCGGCGCGACTGTCACAGTCACCAATATTGCAACGAACGCAGTGGCGACGGTTGTCACCAACAGCGATGGTTATTTCACTGCGCCTAACTTGCTGGTCGGCGCTTATACCGTCACTGCGACGAAAGACGGATTCAAGAAAGCCTTGCGCAGCGGCCTCACGCTTGAAGTAGATCAAAAGGCCGAGATCAATCTCGTGCTCGAAACCGGTGCGGTTAGCGAAACGATTGAAGTCAGCAGTCAGGCTTCACTGGTAGACACGACGACCGCGACTTTCGGCAAAGTAATTGAAAACCGCCGCGTACAGGAACTGCCTGTCAACGGACGCAATGCGCTTTCGCTCGTGCTGCTCGCGCCCGCCGTGCAATCCGGCGTAGGCCCCACGGCTTCGGGTTTCGCTGATCGCGGCACGCAGGTTTCGTTCATCCGCATCAATGGCAGCCCGTTCGCCACGAACAACCTCGTCGTAGACGGATTGAGCAGCGTCAATGCTTACTTGCCCGACGTGAACATCAACCCCAACGTAGACTCGGTGCAGGAATTCAAAGTTCAAACCAACACGATGTCGGCGGAATACGGCTTCACGCTAGGCGGCGTCGTGAACCTCGTGACCAAGTCGGGCACCAACCAATATCACGGCACGGTGTATGAGTTCTTTCGCAACAACTCGCTTGACGCCAATTCGTGGGCGAACAATCGCGCGGCGCGTCCGCGACAACCGCTGCGTTATAACCAATATGGCGGTTCGATTGGCGGGCCGGTGAGATTGCCCGGCAAAGTGTTTGGCCCGTTTGCCTATGACGGACGCGACAAGAGCTTTTTCTTTTATAACTACGAAGGCTATCGCTTCATCACGAATGCTTCGGGTTTTTACACGATGCCGACCGAAGCCTTTCGCAACGGCGATTTCTCAAAGCTGGCCGACGCGACGGGCAAGCCGATCATCGTTTACGACCCGGCGACCACGCGCGCCAACCCCAATGGCAATGGCTTTCTGCGCGATCCGTTCTTGAACAACATCATTCCGGCGAACCGTCTGGATGCGGTCGCCAAAAACTTTTTGAAATTTTATCCGCTGCCCAATCGCCCGGCGGATAATGCCTTCACCAATTTGAATAACTTTTTCGGCGCGGTGGGAAACAAACGCACGTTGACCAATCACACGTCGCGTTTCGATCACCGCTTCAGCGAGCGTAACAACTTTTCGGCGCGCTATACCTTTTACAAACAGTTCACCGATAACGGCACGGGGAATCTTTATCCCGACCCGATTGTGCGCCAACGCACCGACCCGTTTCGCGGGCATAACGTAGTGCTGACTGACTTGCATAACTTCACGCCGAATCTGATTCACGAATTCCGTATCGGCGTGGCGCGGCAAATCTTCGATTTCAAGGTGGCGAGCGCGGGGCTAAACATCCCGCAACAATTGGGGCTGCCCGCCATCGTGCCGCCTGACACGATTCCGGCCATCGGCAACGGACTGCCGGGATTCAACACCGGCACCGTAGGCAAACGCGGCGGTTCGGTGTGGCAGTTGTTCGATTCGCTCACCTGGTTGCGTGGCAATCACACCGTCAAGTTCGGCACTGAGTTGCGCCTGACGCAAGCCAATAATTTGCAGAAGAGTTCGCCTTCCGGCAATTACCAATTCGGCACAACACTCACCGACAACGCCGCGCCGATTGCGGGCAATCGCATCAATACGGGCAATGCTTTCGCTACGTTTTTGCTTGGCACCGTCAGCAGCGCCACGGTGACGACGCATCTGGGCGAATCAGAAGTCGGCAAGTCTTATGGCTTTTACGTCAACGACGATTGGAAGATTCGCCGCCGTCTCTCGCTCAATCTGGGCTTGCGTTATGACTATCAACAGCAACCTTTTGAACGGCGCTGCGGCACTTCGATGTTCAATCCGTTTGTGACGAATCCGCTCAGCGGATTGAAAGGCGCGACGCAATACGCTTGCGTAGATTATGGTCGAACGTTCTCTAAAACTGACGGCAACGATTTCGCCCCGCGCTTAGGCTTTTCGTGGGATGTGCTGGGCAATCAGAAAACCGTAGTGCGCGGTGGATACGGCATCTTTATGTCGGCGTTGTTTTCTTATTGGAACGCGAACTATGAAAGCACGAACGGCTTTGCCGGTACGAACACGATTTATCAACCCACGAACAATCTCATCACGCTGTTTCAGTTGAAAGACGGCTTTCCTTTCGCGCCCAACCAACCGCAAGGCGCGCGGCTGGGGCCGAATTTCTTCGCTACGTCGAGTGCTTCGTTCAAAGAGGCCATCTCGCGCACGCCGATGTCGCAGCAATGGAACCTCTCGTTGCAACAACAACTCGGTGGCGGCTTTCTGGTCGAGGTCGCTTATTCAGCCAATCACGGTACGCATCTGTTGTCGGGCAGTTACGATTTGAATCAGGCCGACCCGGCGCTAGTGCGGCAATTCGGCTTGGCCGGGCAATTAACCAACAACGTGGCGAATCCGTTCGCGGGCAAAGTGCCGGGCGCTTTCGGCGGCGCGAATATCACGCAAGCCCAGGCCTTGCGGCCTTTCCCTTACGTCGGCGGCATCACGGTGCAAGCGCCGCACGCGGGCAATTCGATTTATCACGCGTTGCTCGTGTCGGCAGAAAAACGTTTCTCGCGGGGCTTCACGCTGCTGGCTTCTTATACGTTCGCCAAGATCATCAGCGATTCGATTTTCAACGGTTTGAATTTTATCGGCTCAGAGGGTGGCAACGATTTCGGCTATCAAAACGGGTTGTATAACCGCCGCGCCGAACGCGCCGAAGACCCCTCGAACGTGCCGCATCGCCTCGTCGTCAGCGGCCTGTTTGAATTGCCCATCGGCAAAGGCAAGCGGCTCGATTTCGGCAACGGCGTAGCGAATAACCTCTTGGGCAACTGGCAACTCAATACGATCACGACCATTGTGCAGGGCACGCCGACTTCTGTGCGCGGCGCGAACAACGGTTTGGCGAATCGCCCTGACTGGATCGGCAGCCTCGAACTGCCGGGCGGTTTCACCGACGCCAATCCGCAACGCGGCGTGCAATGGTTCAACCCGGCGGCGTTCGTGAATCCGGCCTTGTATGTGTTCGGCAATACGCCGCGCGCGATCAGCCAATTCCGCAATCCAGGCGCGGTGATCGTTGATCTGTCGGTCTTCAAAAATTTCACGCTTACTGAAAAGCTCAAGCTGCAATTTCGCGCCGAAGCCTTCAACGCGCCGAATCACGTCAACCTCGGTACGCCGAATACTTCGTTCGGAGCCGGGCCTACGGGCACGAACAACAACGATGCCTTCGGACGCATCACGGGTTCGCGCGATCCACGTTTGATGCAACTTGGGTTGAAGCTGATTTTCTAAACACACCAACAAGGGAATTATGAAACGACGAGACTTTTTAACCACGACAGCAAGCGCGACCAGCTATTCGATGTTCATCAGCATTGATGGCCTCGCGCAAGAGCAAGACAAACGCACGGCTGAACAAATTCGCCAAGAGATGCAACGGCTTGCACCGACGGGCAATCTGGCGGCGGCTCCGCTGGAACGCAACATGAAACTCGTCGAGTTGAATTGCGATGTGCTGGTGGCGGGCGGCGGACTGGCTGGTTGTCTTGCCGCAATCAGCGCGGCGCGGCACGGTTCAAAAGTCGTGCTTGTGCAGGATCGTTCGCGGCTCGGCGGCAACTCATCGAGCGAGATCAAGATGCACGTCGTCGGCTCGAACAATCACAAAGGCCGTCCCGGTTGGCGCGAAGGCGGCTTGCTCGAAGAGATTCGTTTGGATGACGCGGCGAATAATCCGCAGCGTTGTTGGGAACTATGGGACTTGCTGCTTTATGACAAAGTCGTCAGCGAACCGAACATTACGTTGCTGCTCGAAACGACTTTGTATAACGCCGAAGTCAAAGACGGCGTGATTCAGCGCGTGCAAGCGCGGTGCGACCGCAGCGAACACATCTATCGCATCACGTCGAAACTGTTTGCCGATTGCACGGGCGACAGCCGTTTAGGTTTGGAAGCCGGGGCCGAATACAAAGTCGGTCACGAAGCGCGCGCCGAATTCAACGAATCACTCGCGCCTGAAACCGCCGACCACAAGACACAAGGTTGCAGCATCCTTTTCACGTCGCGCGATTACGGCAAGCCGATGCCGTTTAAGCCGCCGAAATGGGCGCGCAAAATCACTGAGAAAGATTTGAAATCGCGTCCGGTGAATTCGTGGGAATACGGTTATTGGTGGATCGAATGGGGCGGACATCTCAACACGGTGCGTGATAACGAACGCATTCGTTTTGAATTGCTCGGCATCGTGATGGGCGTGTGGGATTACGTCAAAAATTCCGGCAAGTATCCAGCCTCTGCCAACTGGGCGATGGACTGGGTAGGCATGCTGCCCGGCAAACGCGAAGCCCGTCGTTTGGTCGGCGATCACATGCTGACCCAAATGGATTTGATGGGATTGAATCCTGAGTTTGATGACGCCGTCGCCATCGGCGGCTGGAACCTGGACGAACATCCGCCGACGGGCTTTGAAAATCCTGAATTACCGCCCTTCGTTTCGATCAAACTCAAGGACGTTTACAACATTCCGCTGCGCAGCCTTTACAGCAAGAACATTCGCAACTTGTTCATGGCCGGACGCAACATCAGCGCGACGCATACGGCGTTTAGCTCGACGCGCGTGATGGGGACGTGCGCGGTCGAGGGGCAAGCGACTGGTACGGCGGCGGCGCTGTGCATCAAGCACAATCTGTTGCCGCGCGGGCTGTATGAAAACAAAGCCAAACTGAAAGAGTTGCAACAGACCTTGTTGCGCGACGATCAATCTATCAAAGGCTTGAAGAACGAAGACCCGCTGGACGTGGCGCGTAACGCGAAAGTCACAGCTTCGGGAGAAGACGCTAATTGCTCACCTGCGCAAGTCTTAAACGGTTGGACGCGCACGCTGCCTGATTACCCCAACCAATGGGCTGCGCCGTTGGGAGCAGAGGGAGCCTGGCTCGAACTCGCGTGGGACAAACCGCAATCGCTCAAACAAATTCAACTCACGTTCGATTCAGGCTTCATTCGTGAACTCACGCTGTCTTCGTCTGACAACGCGAACAAAGGCATCATCCGCGCGCCGCAACCCGAAACGGTCAAGGCTTATTCGTTGCAATATCAAACCGAAGACGGAAAAGAATGGGTTGAACTCGCCAACGTCGCTAACAACCATCAACGCATTTGCCGTCACCACTTTGCGACCGTAAAAGCCAAGCGCGTTCGGCTTCACGTCAAAGAAACTAATGGCGACAAACTCGCGCGCGTTTTTGAAGTGCGCACTTACGCCTGAAGAAATACGCCTGATGAAAAAGCCGATTCGCAATCTGCGCTGGTGGATGGCCGGGCTGGTCTTTTTCAGCACGGTCATCAATTACGTTGACCGACAAACGCTCGCCGTGTTGTCGCCGCAACTCACCCAGGAGTTGGGGCTGACTGACATTCAGTACGGTTGGATTTCGCAAGCCTTCCTGATTCCTTACACCGCGATGTATATCGGCGCGGGGCTGTTGCTGGATCGTTACGGCACGAAGCTCATCTTCGGCGTCGCCGCCATTTGGTGGTCGCTGGCTGCGATGTTGCACGGCTTGGCGGCGACGGCTTTCGGATTCGGCGCGTTTCGTTTTTTGTTGGGTACGGCTGAGTCGGCGAATTTCGTCGGGGCGCAAAAAGTCGCGGCGGAATGGTTTCCGCCCAAAGATCGCGGTACGCTCAACGGCTGGGTGCAAGCGGGTACGGTGACGGGTGCGATCATTACGCCGCCCGTCGTAGTGTTTCTCGCTGATCGTTATGGCTGGCGTTCGGCGTTTCTATTCACCGGCGCACTCGGCTTGCTCTGGGCTATCGCGTGGTTTTGGTTTTATCACTTGCCCGAAAATCATCCGAACATCTCGGCGGAAGAACTCGCGTTGATTCAAGGGGACGAAACCCTCACCCCTTCGCCCCTTCAGCCTGTCACCCCATCGCGCCGATGGTTCGAGTTCTTTCGCTACTCTGAAACCTGGGGCTTGATGCTTGCGCGCGTCATCTCTGATCCGGTGTGGTGGTTTTATCTGTTCTGGCTGCCGAAGTATTTGACCGAAGGGCGCGGCTTATCGAAAAAAGAAATGGCGCTGTTGTTGTGGATTCCTTATCTGCTCTCTGACGCAGGTTCGATATTGGGCGGCTGGTATTCGGGCAAGTTGATTGCACACGGAGTTCCGGTGTTGGCGGCGCGCAAAAAGGTGATGCTCTGGTCGGCGTTGGTGATGCCGATTGGTTTGTTGCTGGTGTGGAAGCCGCCGATGCCGTTGACGTTGTTGCTTATCAGTTTGAGTTTGTTCGCGCACAACGCCTGGAAGACCAACCTCGTCACGATGACGGTGGATATTTTTCCGCGCCCCGTGATCGGCACAGTACACGGCATTGTCGCCACGGGCGGAGGCATCGGCGGCGCGATCATTACTCCGCTGGCGGGTTATGTGATTACGATGTTTTCTTATACGCCGCTACTGATCGTGATGGGCGTATTGCATCCGCTGGCTTATTTGGTCGTGCGCCGCCTTATCAACAACGAAGCCAAACCGTCGCTGAATTTGCAGGCACAGCCGCAATGAAAATCACCAACGTCACTGCTTACGCCATTAAGATTCCCCGCGACTTCACCGAAGCGCGCGGCACTGCCGGTTCGCCCGCGCCGCTCTTAGCAGGCGCATCTGATTATCGTTTGGCCGCGACCTATCAAACGATCTATTCGACGAAGATTGAAACCGCCCTCATCAAAATCGAAACCGACGCGGGCATTATTGGCTGGGGCGAAGCGCAAGCGCCCGTCGCGCCCGAAATCGTTGGCACGATCATCAACACGATTCTCGCGCCCTTGCTCATTGGCGAAAACGCGCTCGCGCACGAACGCCTGTGGTCGCGGATGTATAACGCGATGCGCGTGCGCGGGCACGTAGGTTCGTTCCTGCTCGACGCCATCGCTGGGATTGACACCGCGCTGTGGGACATCAAGGGCAAGGCGTTCAACGCGCGCGTCTGTGACTTGCTCGGTGGGCCGTTTGTGAATGAATTGCCCGCTTATGTTTCGGGCTTGTCAGGCGCAGACGATGCTGCGCGGATTGCGCAAGCCGCTGAATACCAACAGCGCGGCTTCAATGCATTCAAGCTGTTTATGGAGGGCGAGCCTTCCGCTGTGTTGCAATTGCACGACGGATTGCGCGAACGATTAGGCGACAAGGCGAAAATCATGCTCGACGTTTTATGGCGAATGGAACAAGCCGAAGCCGTGCAATTCGGACGCGAACTCGATGCGCGCAAAGCGATGTGGTTTGAAGCTCCGCTTAAACCAGAAGATGTCAACGGTCACGCGCGACTTGCTGCCGCAATTGATACGCCCGTAGCCATTGGCGAATGCTGGCGTACGCGGTGGGAGATGAAACCCTTCTTTGACGCAGGCGCAGTCGAAGTCTTTCAACCCGACATCGGGCGCACCGGCATCACCGAAGGCATGAAACTTTGCGCGCTCGCCGAATTGCACAACGTGCCTGTCGCCTTTCACCTCAGCATCGGCTTGGGCGTACAGATTGCTGCGGCGTTGCACGTCGCGGCTTCGATTCCCAACCTGATGTTCGTCGAATGCAATCCGCAAGTTTGGCGAGTCGCTGAACAATTATTGAAAGCATCTTTGCCTTTTGAGCCCATCGGCGCAGGCGTCGTCGGCATTCCTGACGGCGCTGGCCTGGGCATCGAAATTGACGAAGAGAAATTGAAACCATTTATTACGAACTAATTTTGGAGCTTTGCTGGAATGAATAAGTACGAAGGGATTTATCCGATTGCGCTCACGACCTTCGATGAGCATTACGAGATTGACGAACGCAGCCAACTCGCGCTCATCAATTACCTGATTGATTGCGGCGTCAATGGCCTCGCTATTTTTGGCAACGCAAGCGAAGGCTATGCGTTGAGCGAATCTGAAAAGACGCGCTTGATGCCGTTGATTATCAAAGAGGTGCGCCAGCGCGTGCCGGTGTTTGTTTCGACAGGACACACGGGCACACACGTCGCCGTGCAATTATCGAAAGCCGCCGAAGCCGCCGGCGCAGACGGCCTGATGATTTTGCCGCCGTATTTTCTAAAGCCTTCTGCTGAAGATTTGTTTGGTTATTACCAGGCGATTTCAGACGCGGTGAGCATCCCGATCATGATTCAGGATGCGCCTTTGTTGACGGGCGTGAACATCGGCGCAGCGCAAATGGCGCGGCTGGCGAAAGAATGTGCCAACGTCAAACTCACCAAAGTCGAAGCTCCGCCAACCGCGCTGAAAGTGACTGAAGTTAAACAGGCGTGCGGCGACAGCCTGACGATCTTTGGCGGCTTGAACGGACACTTCTTTTTAGAAGAGTTGCAACGCGGCGCACGCGGCACAATGCCGGGCAGCGATATGATACCGATGTTCGTCAAGGTCTGGAATTTATGGGAAGCCGGAAAACTGGCCGAAGCGCGTGCCGCCTTTAATCGTGCGTTGCCATTGATTCGCTTTGAGTTGCAACCGGGGCTGGGCGTCTCGGCGATGAAGCACAATCTCAAAGCGGCGGGCGTCATCAAACATACAACGGTGCGTTCGCCGACGCGCGCGCTCGATGGCTTGGCGGTCGAAGAGTTACAGCAAATTGTGAACGACCTTTTCGGCGCGCAATGACAAGCTAAATAACCGAGAAACAAAGTTTCTTGGCATTCACTCTTCATTGATTTGCCTTGGTGTCTGATAAACGCTGGCGAGCGTGACAGTAGCCCACGCGTGAGCAAAGGCTTTGTATTGCGCAATGCAACGCGCGGGCTACTGACATCCCATCCTCACTTAAATCTAATAAGCAAACCGCAATCCCGCCTGCAACGTGCGTCCCGGATTCGCGCTGCCGACGATGCCGAAGCCGGGTGCGCCGAGGCCGCCGCCGGGCAAACCGAAGTTGGGATGATTGAAGGCGTTGAAAAAGTCTACGTTGAATTGCAGTTGGCGCTTTTCGGTGATGACGAAATTCTTGCGCGCCGTGAGGTCGAACGTAACCAAGTTATCGCCACGTACGATGCCACGCGCCGCCGAGCCAAACGTACGATTTGCCGGTTGCGCAAACGCTGCCGTATTGAACCAGCGATTGAGCGTGCGTTCGCTGTCGGGCAATTCGGGATTACCGATCACGTCGGCGCGTTGGCCTCCGGCAGAAAAGGCGAAGGTGTTGTTCACCTGCGTCGTCACGTTGACGGGCGGGCCTGATTGCATGACGACGATGCTGCTCAGATTCCAGTTGCCGAGAATCGCGCTAGCGACTGAACCGTTGAGATATTTTTTGCCTTTGCCGAAGGGCAGATCATAAACGCCGCTCACGGTCAGGCGATGGCGGATGTCGTTGCCCGACGGGCCGTAATCGGCGCGGCGATTGTAGTAATTCGAATAGCCGAAACCGTTGCCGACGACTGCGCCGCCGTCATCGGTGTCGGTCAGGAATTTCGACCAGGTGTAAGAGCCTTGCAGGTTGAAACCGCGCGCATAACGTTTCTCGGCGCGCAAGATGCCCGCGTAATAATTCGACGTGCCAATCGAAGGCGCGAGAATCGTCACGTTATTGAATTGCGGGAACGGACGGTCGCGTTGCGCGGGCGTTACGTTCGCCGCAATCGCCGCGAGCGTCGTGGGCAGAATCTGATTCATATTCAAATTGGGACTCGCCAGCTTGCGCCCCAGATTGCCGAGACCGCTGATCTCGACCAGGAAGCCGCCGTTGAATTCGCGCTGAATCCCTAAGTTGAATTGTTGCGCGTAACCCGATGGGCGATTGCGCTCAAAGAAACTCGGCGCAGTGTTGGGCGCGCTTCCGACACGCACCGAACCGAAGCTGTCGTTGCGCACGGGCGCGGCGAGATTCAACGCGGGCGGGCCTGCGTTCAAGATAAACGCGGGCGTCGTTCCCGCATCGCCTGAACTCAAATTCGCCGAACGTTCAAAGCCGAGCGAAGCCGAGTTCGGTGCGCCGCGATCAAAGGGATGCGCGAAGAAAATGCCTGCGCCGCCGCGAATCACCGTCTTCTCAAAAGGCCGCCACGCAAAGCCGAAACGCGGGCCGAAATTGTTCCAGTCGGTTTTATAAGGCGTGTCGCCTTCGTTCAAAAACTTGATGACGCCGGGCGTGCCCGACACCGGATTGGTCGCCGTCAGATCAAGACTGTTCATACGCCCCAACGTATCTTTGATCGGCGTGTCGGTTTCCCACCGCAAGCCGATATTCAGCGTCAGCTTTTGATTGATCGTCCAATCGTCTTGCATGAAAGCCGAGTAATACCAGCTTTGCCGTTTGAGTTCGTCGGTCACGCGCAGGTTCAAACTGTTGGTCGCGCCCAACAACAAACTCGCAAAGCCCAAACCTGAACTCGCCGTGCCGGGGATGCCAGTCGCTTGCGGTACGAAACCGTATTGCCCTGAGACCGACGTATAAGTGACTTCAAAGTTGTCAGACAAACGAGCTTCGCCGCCCATCTTGAAAGTGTGGCGTCCGCGCGTGAGGCTGAGGTTGTCTACGAATTGATGTTGCTGAATCGGCAGTTGCGCACGTGCGTGCGAGCCTGCGCCGAGCGCGGTCACGCCCGTTACGTTGATGTTGGGGAAGGCTTGGTTGGGTACGCCTTTCAAGCCCAGTTGCGACGGCCACGGGTCATTAAAGCCGAACGATGCTTCGTCGTTGATGCGGTTGCTGTATGTGTAACGCGCTTCGTTGATGATGGTCGGCGAGATGACGCGCGTATAGCCCAAATACCAATAGTTCTGATGCCGCAACGCGGGCGCGAGCGTTTCAGCGGCGATGTTTGGAAAGACCGACGTGTAACCCAGATTGTCGCTGTTATAGAGATAACGCACGTTGATCTTATCTTTCTCAGAGAAGCTGTGATCAACCTTCGCCGTGAAATTGTCGCGCGTCAGAATGCGTTGATAGTTGCCGCGAAAGTTATTCGCCAAACCCGCGACGTTGGGCTGCGGATAAAACGTGAGCAGCTTCGCCGCGACGGGATCAATGCGGTTCGCCGGAATGAGTTGATTGGCGAACGGCGTGCGTACGACGCGACCGGCTTCGGTGCGCGTCGTTAAAGGGTCATAAACGATGTTCGCCGGGAACTCGCTGAAATCGCCCGCGCGCATCTTGAGCGTCGGCACAGTCAACGCGCGAGTCTGGCCTTCTTTGCGGCGCGAGCCTTCATAGCCGAAAAAGAAAAAGGTTTTGTTGTGGCCGTCATAAAGCGCCTTGCCGCCTTCGCCGAAGCGGGGCAGATAAACCGGCCCGCCAATCGTGCCGCCGAATACGTTGTAACGCAGCGGCGCTTTCACCTTTTCGTTGTTCACGATGGGCGCGAAAAAATTCGCCGCATCGAGCGCGTCGTTGCGCAGGTATTCATACAGCGCGCCGTGAAATTCGTTCGTACCCGATTTGGTCGTAGCGATAATTACACCGCCCGCCGAACCGCCGTATTCCGCCGCATAACTATTCGACATGATTTTGACTTCCTGCACGGTTTCGACCGGCGGATCAATGTCTACCTGCCCGATGCCGAGGCGCATGTTTTGCCCCGAACCGCCGTCAATCCAGAACATCTGCGATTGCG
>JAYSVR010000571.1:0-10341 GCA_043718445.1 Acidobacteriota bacterium
AGGAATCATCGCAGAGGAATAACGGCCTGGTTGTTGATTGGTCTTATTCCTCTGACTGGAATCTTTTGTCGGTATCACCAAATTCAAACTGAGAGGGAATTGATGACTTTTTATGTTCGCCTGACTGCAATGCTCTGTTGCGCCGTGCTGGTGCTGTCTGCGCAAACGCCGACCTTTGTGCCGAATTACGACGAAGCCAAAGTCGGCCACTATAGCTTGCCTGATCCGTTGAAAATGAATGACGGCACGGTCGTCAAGAGCGCACAACAATGGCGCAAACGGCGCGCTGAATTGCTCGAACTCTTTGCGCGCGAAGTATACGGACGCACGCCATCGCAGCGCGTCGCGGTCAGCGCGCAAACCACTGCGACCGAATCGAAAGCCGTGAACGGATTGGCGACGCGGCGCGAGATTACGCTGACGATCTTGGGCAAGCCGCTGCACCTGTTGCTTTACACGCCGAACTCGGCGAAAGGCCGCGTGCCGGTCTTCGTCAATTTGAATTTCAACGGCAATCACTCAGTTGAAAAGGACGCGAGCCTCACATTGGCGACGAGTTGGTTGGCCGATCAAAAAGACGGCAGCGTCGTGAACAATCGCGCGACTGAAAAAGCGCGTGGCAATTCATTGGGACGCTATCCGCTCGAAATGATTCTCAAGCGCGGTTACGCGTTGGCGACGATTCACGCGAGCGAAATCTTCCCTGACCACAAAGACGGCCTGAAAGACTCGTTCGCGCCGCTGCTTTATCGCAAAGGCCAAACTGCGCTCGCGGCTGACGACTGGAACGCGCTGGGCGTCTGGGCTTGGAGCCTGAGTCGCGTGGTTGATTATCTCGAACGCGACCGTGCGATTGATGCCAAACGCGTTGCGGTCATCGGGCATTCGCGGATGGGCAAGGCGGTATTGTGGGCGGCGGCGCAGGACGAGAGGTTTGCGCTGGTGATTTCGAACGAGAGCGGCGAAGGCGGCGCGGCATTGGCACGGCGCAACTGGGGCGAAAACGTTTGGCGCATCAACAACAACTTTCCGCATTGGTTCAACGGCAATTTCAAAAAATACAGCGACGACCCGAATAAGCTGCCGACCGACCAGCACGAACTGCTGGCGTTGATCGCGCCGCGTCCGCTTTACGTCGCCAGCGCCGTCGAAGACCAATGGGCCGACCCGCACGGTGAGTTTCTTTCAGCGCAAGCGGCTTCATCGGTTTATCGTTTATTGGGACGCGCAGGTATTGATGCCAACGCCGCGATGCCCGGCTTGCATCAGCCGATCATGACGACCGTCGGCTATCACATTCGCGGCGGAAAGCACGACGTGACGGATTATGATTGGGAGCAGTATTTGAATTTTGCTGATACGCAATGGTAGCGACAATAACAACACCAAAGGTAGAAAATAGTTGGTTTGTGGTCTTTCAATCAGATTTCAGCGAAGCCGGACTGTTCAGAATCAATTTCACCAATTCGCTTTGCCGGTTTGTGTTGGTCTTTTGGAAGATGTGTTTGAGGTGAGTGCGATCGGTGTTTTGGGCGATGTGTAATTCTTCGGCGGCTTCGGTGACGCTTTTGCCGTGGGCGAGCAGGGCGGCGAGTTTGGCTTCGGTGGGCGTGAGGTCATAAAGGCGTTACAGCGTGTCAGGGTGCGTTTCGGATTGGGCTTCTGGGTCGGTGATGAAAATCATGGCGGCGGCTTGTTGGTAGTTGAGTTGCGAGAGCTCCAGGTTGAGCGGCGCGATCATCATTGAAAAGGCGCGCAGTCCCGAAGGCCGTTCGATTTGCAGCGCGCCGCCGCAATCCTGCTTTAGCGCGTCGAAGCGTTGGCTGGCGCTGTGAATCATTTGTTGTAATTGAATGGCGGCAGCGCGGTGCGCGACATGAAGGGATAGGCGCGGCAAGGGCTTGGCGCTGCGAACGGAATAACGTGGCATTGCGTGCCTCAGAGGGCGTGCTTATAATCCGCCGCGTTTTGGCAACGACCAAGTTCGAGCATTCCCGCTACGCAAAAACATAACGATTTCAGGCAAAGACTCAAAGAGAGAAGGGCAGGCATGCAATTCGGTGCAAGTGCAGAGGTGGCGTATTTGGTTTGGCTGGCGGGCGGCGGATGTGACGGCTGTACCGTATCGGTGTTGAGCGCATCAGAACCCGGCCTTGAAGACTTGTTGCTCGGCCATGTGCCGGATGCTCCGGCGCTCGAAATTATTCATCCTTATTTCTTTTTTGACAGCGGCGTACGCTACGCGAACTGGTTGGCGCGGGCGGCGGCGGGGCGGTTGTCTTCGTTCGTGCTGGTGGTGGAAGGCGCGTTGTATGAAGAAGCTGAACCGGGCACGTTCGCCGCGTTGACGCTTAATGAAATTGGCGAGTCGGTGAGTACGCTGGATTGGGTGAAAGCGTTGGCTCCGCAGGCGGCGGCGGTGATGGCTTTGGGGAGTTGTGCGGCGTGGGGCGGCATTCCAGCATCCTTAGGCGCTCTGGGGGGCGACGCGGTTCCGGTAAAAACGGTCGGCGAAGTTTTAGGCAATGAATACAAAGGCCGCAGCGGTTTGCCCTTAGTTAACCTGCCGGGTTGTGCGCCGCCCGGTTCCAGCTTTGTCGAAACGTTGACCCACGTTTTTTTGCATATGGCGCAACTCGTACCGCTGGAACTCGACGCGCAGGGACGACCCACTTGGCTTTATCAACACGAAGCGCATCCGTTGCCGCCGCGCGCCGATTACGCCCCGGCGTTGGGTTACGGGTTGGGCGAACGTCCGACGGCGATTTGCTCGGTGCCTACGCATGGTTGGACGCAGAATCTCGGCGGTTGCACGCGCGTCGGCGGCGGTTGCATCGCTTGCACCGAACCGAATTTCGCGGATGAGTATTTGAAATGGGCGCGACCGGACGCAGCGTGATTGCAGATTTGAGATTGCAGAGTGCAGATTGAAAGAGTTCAGCAATCAGCAATCAGCAATCAGCAATCAGCAATCAGCAATCTGCAATCAAAAGATGGATATGAGAACCACAGATAATGCGGCGAGAACGGCGACAGCAGCGGCGCGTGTGCCTTTTCGTCGGTTGCCGTTGGTGGTGGATGGCAACGGCAAGGTTTATTTGCGCGCGGGCGAAGAGGCCGAAGATGTAGTGACGGCGGTGCAAGAGCGTGCGCAGCGTTTGTTGGCGCGTACGGCGGCGTTGCGCGAGTTGCGCGAACAGCCGGTGGTGCGGTCTTTTACGATGGCTCCGATGGCGCGGGTGACGACGGGGCTGGCGGCGCAGGTGTGGGTGAATACGCAGGAAAACCGCACGATTGACGCGCGCATCAGTCAGGGCATTTTGCGCGAAGTCGAAACGCAGTTGGTCGGACGCGCGCCGTCTGACGCCGTGCATCTGGCGAGCCGCGCGTGCGGCACCGAAAGCGTAGCCCATATGCTTTCGTCGGCGATGGCGTTGGAGATGGCTTATGGCATAGCGGCTCCGCCGATGGCGGTGATCGTGCGCAATCTGGCGCAATGCGGCGAGGTGATAGCGAACTGCATTCAGAGTTTGTTCTTGTTGGCTGGGCCTGATTTTTCTGAGCGCGTAGTGAGTGCGACGACGCCTTCGTTGTGGTTGAAAGCGAAGCAGACGGCGGCGGCCAACAGCGAAGTGCATGGCTTGCGCACCATTGCCGACATTATGCAGGGGCTGTCGTTGCTCGAAGGCGACCTTTATCAAGAAGCCTTGCGGATGATGCGTTCGGCGCGCGAGATCATCGTGATTTTGTTGGGCAAGTATCCGCACCCGACGATGGTGCTGCCCGCGGGCTTGGGCTTACACGCCGACAAAGAGTTATTCAATCTGGTGCTGGGGCGCGTCAATGTGTTGATTGATTACGCCAAGCGCGTGACGGCGATGTGGAGCGACTTGCTCGATTTTTTTTACAACGTCGAGCCGCGTTATCGCCGCCTGGGCGAAGTCTCGACCAATCTTATCAGCTTCGGTTTGTGGGATGACCCGACGGCTTATGACGGGAGTTACGCGCGCAGCAATCAATGGGGCGTCAAACGCGGCATGACGCCCGGCGTAATTTTAGGCGGCGAGTTGCGCACTACGTCGTTGCCCGTGTTGAACTGCGGCGTTGAAGAATATGCCGAGCGTGCTTATTACCAGCCGTGGCTTATTGACGATGCGCGCGATGAATTTTCTCCGGCGCATCCATGGCATAAACAAACGCTCCCGCAAGCTGCGGCGCGCAACTGGGATGATCGTTATTCATGGTTGACCGCGCCGCGTTGGGATTGCGAAGTCGTCGAGACCGGGCCGCTCGCGCGTTTGTGGGTGACGGCGGTGGCGGGACACTTGCACGGCGAATTCATACGCGCCAACGGACGCGGCCTCGAAATCGAATTGCCCAGAGTGCAATTGCCCAAAGCGCGCATCGCGTGGCTGGTGCCCGAAAGTCCGAACGCGCTCGAACGCCATCGTGCGCGCGCCTGCCAGCTCGCTTATGCCTCGGTCACGGCGTTTCATCAGTTGTTGCGCGCCTTCGATTTTATGCGCCGTGACGAAACGCGGATGACGCGCGAGTATCGAGTTCCAACCGAAGCGCGCGGCGTAGGCTTTGGGGAAGGCAGTCGCGGCGTTGCGCTGCATCACTTACAGATTCGTGATGGCGTGCTGGCGAATTATCAAATCAGTACGGCAACGAACTGGAACGCTTCGCCGCACGACGGACTGGGCATGCCCGGCGCGCTCGAAGCCGCGCTCACGCAAACGACTTTGCTCGAAGAATACGACTCAGCCGACACGATGACTGGCATTGACCTGCAACGCATTATTCGCAGTTTCGACGTTTAACTTTTTAGGAATACAGGAGACAGGAGACAGGAGACAGAATAGCGAATTCATTATTCCTATTCTGACTCCTGTCTCCTGTCTCCTGACTCCCTTTACCTGGAGTCCCCGAATGAATACGCAACTCAAAGATTCGCCGCAACGCTGGTGGCTGATGATTTTGCTCGTTGTCGCCATGCTGTTTTGTTACGCGCAACGTAGCGCGCTCAGCGTGGCCGCGCCGTTTATGAGCAAAGACCTCGGCTTCAATCCGTTGAAGATGGGCATTTTGCTGTCGGCGTTTTCGTGGGTCTATACGTTTATGCAAATGCCGAGCGGTTGGATCGTAGACCGTTTCGGCGTGCGGCGCGCTTATGCGTTGGGCTTCGCGTTTTGGTCGGCGATGTCGGTCTTGATCGGTACGACGAAAAATTTATTCATGCTGATCTTCTGGCGCGTGTTGCTCGGCACGGGCCAAGCCGTAGCCTTTCCCGCTTCGGCGCGCGCGACGGCGCAATGGTTTCAAGATCGTGAACGCGGTTTGGTGACGGCGCTTTTTCTGGTGGGCGTGCGTTTCGGCACGGTGATCGTGTCGTTGTTCGGCGCGTGGTTTATCCCGCGTTACGACTGGCGGATTTTCTTCGCTGTCATCGGCATCGTCTCGTTTGTTTGGCTGGCTCCGTGGATGTGGTTTTTGCGCAAGTGGGAAGATTCGTCAGAAGTGCAGGCGCAAACCAAAAAGCAGAGCGCCTCGTTTATGGAAAGCCTCGCGTTGCTCAAAAACCGTAGCGTGCTGGGCATCTTTATCGGATTTTTTGCTTATGATTATGTGTGGTTCGTTTATCAAACCTGGCTGCCGACTTATCTGATGACCGAGCGCAAATTCACTGCGGTCGAAATGGGTTTGTTGACGGCGATGCCTTATCTGGCGATGTCGGTCATCATTTTTCTGGCGGGCGTATTGAGCGATTGGCTGGTGCGGCAGGGTTACAACGAAATGCGCAGTCGCAAAATCTTTTGCGTCGTAGGGCTGTTGATCTGCTGCCTGGTCGTACCCGCCGGTATGGTCGAAGACAAAACAACGGCGGTCTGGTTGTTGACGATTGCCTTGAGCGGTTTGGGCATCGCTTCGCCGAATACGTGGACGTTGACGCAAGCCGTTTGCTCAAAGCGCATCGTCGGCACGGTTTCGGGCATACAGAATTTCGGCGGCAACGTAGGCGGCATCATCGCGCCCGTGCTGACCGGAGCCATTGCTTATAAAACGGGTTCGTTCGCGTTGGCGTTGGGTTTGTGCGGCATAATTCTGGTAATCGGCGCACTGGCTTACTGGCTCCTGATTGATGAGTTCGTAGACGTGCCTGAAAAAGTTTGAACTCCGCGTGTATTGGTTTCGTAGCCCTTGCCAGTCACATCTATTTGTCAGGAGAAATCAAAAATGTTTTGCCCAAGTTGCGGACAGGAAAATGCCCAAAGCCAAAAGTTCTGTCGTCGTTGCGGCACGAACCTGTTGGCGTTGCAGGCAGCGACTGAAATGGTGAGTGGGATGGCGCAAGGCCATGCGACCAATCAACTCGATCCGAAATTCGTGCTGAAAATCATCGCGGCGTTAGGGATAGCGGGCTTTGTGTTTATCACTGGCGGAGCCATCGCGTTGACCGCGATTCAAGCCACCACCACGCCAGATGGCAGAGGGTTGGATGGCCCACCCTTAGGTTTATTCCTGGCTTTTTTTGGTTACGGTGCGTTGGTATGGCTTTGCCGTATGTTGATGAAATGGGCCAGCCCGATGAATAGCAAACCTGCGTTGCCCGTGTTCAACCAGCCCGTCAGCTATGCGCCGCCGGTCAATCAGATGGCTTCGCCTTCCGCAGTAGGGGCCAATACCAATCCAGCCTTGAACGCGGCTCCGGCCTATCAAAGCATTGTTGAAGACGAGACTCGCCAGTTCGTCAAACAATCGCAAAATCAGTAGCGCAAACCTCGCCAAGGTTGCGCAGTTCACCTTGTGTGCCTTGCTGCGGGACGGTAGGCCAATCGTGGCAGCGCCGCTCGCAAGCCTCGCCTTTCAATCGGCAAGTCGAATGACCGACAGCGCAACTTTGGCGAAGTTGCGCTACCGTCGCCACCGTAGCGCAACCTCGCCAAGTGCAAGGCTTCAGCCGTTTGCCAGGGCGTTTGCAAGGTAATAAAGCTGGGCTATACTCGCCGCGTTTTTTCCCCTGAAAGTTTTGTCATTCAATTCGTCTTCGCTAACTGTTTCCTGGTGCCAACCCCATCTCGTTTGCTCTGTCTGGCGCGTCGTTAAACGCGCCGAAGACCTGCTTAATCAATCATCCTGTCAGAGTTTTTTTGTTATGAGTTATCCCATGGTTTCTGTCGCTCGGCTTTCGGCTTCCTTAAAAATTCGTTTCTGGTTTTTGTCCGCGCTCTTGGTTGTGCTGGGGGCGGTCGGACACAACTGGCTGACGGGCGTCAGCGCGCAATCAGCCGTCGTCGCCGTGTCGGCGGCGAGTTATGAAACGACGATTGCGTCTGACAGCATTGCGGCGGCCTTTGGCGTCAATCTGGCGACGGAAACTGCCGTAGGCACAGACACCGATCCGAATACGCCGGGTGTGCAGTTGCCGACGACGTTGGGCGGTACGCGTGTTGAAGTCGCCGGGCGGTTGGCGGGTTTGTTTTTTGTGTCGTCAGGGCAAATCAATTTTCAGGTTCCGGCAGATGTTCCAGTGGGTACGCAAGCGTTGCGCGTCACGACTAGCAGTGCAGTCTTGAACGGCACAGTGACGGTCAATGTGACGGCTCCGGCAATTTTCACGGCCAACGCGAGTGGCAGCGGAGCGCCGTCGGCCTTGGCGTTGCGCGTGGCGGCGAATGGTCAGCAGACTTACGAACAGACGGCGACCTTCGATAGCGTTCAGCAACGGATGGTCAACCTGCCGATCAATCTGGGGCCAGAAGGTGAGCAGGTGTTTTTGGTGCTGTTTGCCACTGGTGTGCGGCGCGCGGCTGACCCGAATCGTGACGGCAATGTGAATGAGAGCATTCACGTGGCGCTGGCGGGCGAAGACAACACGCCGCCCTATGTTGGCGTAGTGCCCGGTCTGGTCGGACTCGATCAAATCAATCTGTTGTTGCCGCGCACCTTGATCGGACGCGGCAGAGTTACGTTGTCGTTAGCGAGTGTAGGGTTAAGTGCGGGCGGCCCTTCGTCGAATATCGTTGAGATTGATATTGCCGGGGCGACGGGTACGAACCCGCCAACGGTGTCGGGCTTTGGCGCGGCGACCGCGCTGGCCGGACAGGTTTTCACGATTCAGGGCAATGGTTTCGCTGGCGTCGCTGAACAAAACACCGTGCGGATTGGCGGACTCGAAGCGCCAGTCATCAACGCTACCTTTGGACAACTCAGCGCGCTGGTTCCGTTTGGCGTAATCGGCGATGTCGTCACCGTGCGGACGAACACGGGCGAGACGCGCAGCAGTTCGCCGCTGGGCATTCGCACGTCGGTGAGCGGTGTCGTCGAAACCACCGGACGTCAGCCGTTGGCCGATGTGAGTGTGCAATTGATTTCGTTGGCGTCGGGCGCGCGCGTCACGACGCGCACGGGCGCGAACGGTACGTTCGTTGCGGCGGATGTGCCGACGGGGCCGCTGTTTTTGCGCGTGCAAGGTTCGAGCATTAGTGCCCAGCCTGCGCTTGAAACCATTTCGCTGCCGGTGACGGCGGCGGGCAATCGAGACAATTCCTATCTGCAAACCATCTTCTTGCAACCAGTGACGGGCGTATCGGCGCAAGTCGGCGGCAACGGATTTTCGGGTACGGATGCTGAGACGATTACGCTGACGTTGCCGACCTTTGCAGAAGAGGCCGAACAACTGCCGACGCGATTGCAGACCGGCAATGTCGTATTCGAGTTGCCCGCCAACGCCGCCGTGCGCTTCCCTGACGGTGCGACCAGTGGCGCGATTACGTTGACGCAAGTGGCGAGCAGCCGTGTGCCTGCGAGTTTTCCGGCGGGTGTGTTCAGTTCGACCGTCGTCCAGCTTTCGCCTTTCGGTACGCGCTTTGTGCCGGGCGGCAAGCTGACAATGCCTAATACCGAAGGCTTCGCGGCGGGTTCCGTCGTGTCGCTTTATCGTTTCGATCAGGATGAAGAGAGCCGCACGCTGGGGCATTTCGTCGTGGTGGGCGAAGCCCGCGTGAGCGCCGATGGCGCGCGCCTCGAGACTGAAACGAATGCGGTCAATCTGGGTGGCTACTATTTTGCTTCGCGCGTCTGGCCGACGACGACGCTGACCGGGCGCGTGCTGGATGCGAACCGAACGCCGTTGCGCCGTGCGCTGGTGTGCGTACGCGGACAACACACGCTGACCGATGGCAACGGCGGATTCATTTTGCGCAACGTGCCAGCGCGTACGAGCGAAGACCTGTTGACGATTGAGGCGAGTTTCTTGCGCGCGACGGGACGCGTTGATCGCACGTCGCGCGGCAGTGTCGTGCCGGTCGTGAGCGGCCTGACCTCCGTGCGGCCTGAGATCGTGATGCCCGCCGCTGACAGCAATCAGCCGCCGGTGATTTATGCGCCCGAAGCCGCGCTGATACCGAATGGCGAGATCACGAACTTTGCGATTTTGGCGGGCGACCCTGACAGCGACCAGCCGGTGACGCTGACGGTGAGCGGCGCGAGCTTTGCGAGCGTAGCGAAAACCGACGACTCGGTGCGCAGCTATAACTTGCGGCTGGCTCCGACGACGACGGGCGAATTCACTTTGACGTTGACGGCGACTGATGCGCGCGGCGCGCGTACGACGGCGACGCTGCGCGTGACGGTGATTCAACCCAATCGCGCACCCGAAGTGATTGACCAACTGGTCACGACTGACGAGGACACAGCGAAAACTTTCACGCTGAACGGCACCGACGCTGATCGCAATCCGCTGACGTGGACGGTGTTGACGCAACCCACCAAAGGCAAGCTGACCGGTACGCCGCCGAGTTTGACCTATACGCCCGACGCCAACTATTTCGGACGCGATTCGTTTACGTTCAAGACGAACGACGGGCAGCTCGACAGCAAGACGGCGACGCTATTTATTCAGATTGATGCGGTGAACGATGCGCCGGTGCTGACCGTGCCGCCGCCGCAAACCGTCAAAGAAGGCGAGTTGCTGACTTTCGTCGTCAGCGCGACTGACATTGAGAACGATACGCTGAGTTTCTCTGCGCCTTCGTTGCCGCAAGGCGCGAATTTCGTCAATAACGACAGGCGTTTTAGCTGGACGCCAGGTTTCAACCAAGCGGGCAAATACACCGTGACGCTGGCCGTATTCGACAACGGCACGCCCGCCAAGAGCGATGTGCGTTCAGTCGAAATCACGGTGACGAATGTGAATCGCGCGCCGGTGGCTAATCCGCAGGAAGCTACGGCGGATGAAGATGTGCCGAAAGTTATTACGCTCACCGGCAGCGACCCTGACAACAGCGCGCTGACTTATCTGATTGTCACGCCGCCCATGAAAGGCACGCTCACAGGCCA
>JAYSVR010000572.1:0-10250 GCA_043718445.1 Acidobacteriota bacterium
CACCATGACCAATGGCACCATGACCAACGGCAGCTTCATCTCTGCCGAAACAGTGACCATCACCAATCTGGCTCCGGGACTATTCAGCGCCAACGCCACGGGACGCGGACTCGCCGCCGCACAAGTGCTGCGCGTACTCGCCAACGGCACGCAACGCTATGAAGACATCGCGCGCTACGACGAAGCGAGCAAGCAATTCGTCGCCCTGCCGATTGATATGAGCAACGCCGCCGAACAAGTATTTCTGGTTTTATACGGCACCGGCATTCGCGGTCGCAGCAATCTCGCCAACGTGACGACGACGATGGGCGGCACGGCGTGCGAGACACTTTACGCCGGAGCGCAAGGTTCGCTCGTTGGGCTGGATCAGGTGAACGTTCGTTTGCCGTGTACGCTCGCCGGGCGCGGCGAAGTGGATGTTGCGTTCACTGCTGATGGCAAAGCGGCGAATAGCGTACGGGTAAATTTCAAATGATGCGCAGCTTTGGAGTGCTGCGGCTTCGACGCAGCTTTTGCGTTCGCAACGCGAGTAACTTGCTGCCCTGGAAGCTCAAGGCGGCGAACGGAAAGCGACGGCAAGCCGTCCGCACTCCACACGCTGTCACTGACCCGCCAGCTTGCGCACGAATTCAGAATACTTCGCCACGTCTTGACACGCCGCAGCCTGCGGAACCTTGCCGGTGAGCAACGCTACGGTCACGCACGTCGAAGCCGGAGCCAGCACTGAACTCGCCGAATTGGTTTCGTGATAATGCGAAGTCACGCCCTTGTCTGCGCAAGCATCTTTCGCCTGTTTGAGGTCGAGCTTTTTCATATCCATCGCTTCGCGTCGCCAGTCGTAACGCGGCACGATGTAACCAAACTCATCCGGGCACAGGCCGAACATGAAGCGATACTTCCCTGTCATTGCCGCGCGAATCGCAGGCTCGCGCGGCGCGCCCGTATCCGCCGCCGGGCAATCTTTGCGACCGTTTTCCGCTACGCCGTAATAAAGCTCAGGGAACAATTCGCCCGGCGTCGTCACAACTTGAGCATCGCCAATCGTCAGCGCATAAATCGTCGTGTTGAACGTCGTCTGCGAGCCATCCGCAGGGACTTTCATCGTATCGAAAACGCCGATCTTCGCCGCCATCAGATAAGCGTCGTTATCCATCGGGCAGTGCAAGTCGGCTTTCTTGACGGTCAGCGTTGACGACTTGCTCCATTCGCCTTGGGCGAGAATGTCGAGCGCGGCTTTGCCTACGTCACGGCCAATCGCCATCGAACGTTCAAACATTTTCGGCGTATCGTGAAAGATCGCAGGCAGGTCATAAGTCTTGCCATCAAACGTAGCGCGATCATCGTTCTTGTGATTCGTATCACCGATGATTTCTGCCGCGCCAATCGCTCCGTTGATATAAACCGCCGTACCGCCCAACGATTGCTCAACCGTCTCACGAATCGAATGGCAGAAATCAGAAGTCAGCACCGTGTTCTTGTCTTCCATGGATTCGGGGTGCGTATTCCAATTGATCAATGTAGCAATTGTTTTATTTTTCGCGCCGACGAATTGCATCACGCGCAACTCTTCGTCAAAAAATTTCGGCGGGCGTCCGCTCGTGCGGGTTTGCAAGCCCGCCAGACGCGGCGCGGCATTGGCATTGGTGACGGCGAGCTTCAATCGCGCGGGCTGCGTGTTGCGTAAGGCTTGCGTGATGCTTTTGGCAATTTGTTGATCGAGAAAGCGCAGATACTTCGGATACTTGCCGTCGTTCAACGCGCCGTGTCCCCACGCGCCGATGGTGTCGGGGCCTTCGTGGCTGTGGGTGCTGGCGAGCAAAATTTCCTGCACGCCGAGTTTGGGGTCGAGATACTTCCAGACGTGATTCAGACCGTAATAACTCGCTTCTGAGTAATAGCCGATCACGTCAATCGAAACGATGGCGATGCGCGTTGCGCCTTGCTCCAACACGATGGTACGCGCCCACAGATCGTCGTGCTTGCCCGTCGCCAGCCGCTTCTGCCCGAAGCCCGCGAGATATACGCCGTCGTATTTCCCCTTCGAGCTTTGATCGAGTGCCGTATTGCCTGCGTCGTCAACGAACGGCTCGCCCATGTCCCATACGCCGTTGCCGTTCTGGTCGGTGAAGCTTTCACCCCACACACCACTGGGCGTAACCGTGCCGTCCCACTCGGCATTCGCGCCAAACGGCGTAATCGCCACGGCTGCGGCACCGACCTTGAGTTCAACGCGCGCCGCCTGTGACGCAGGCCAACCACACACGCACAAGCAAAGAATCGCGCTCCAGCTAAAAAAACGGTTCATCTTTTTTTCTCCAATAAGGTGATGAGGGGAAAAAGTATCCCGCAAGCGCACGCCAGTCGCAAAGGTAAAGCGCGCTTCGACAGCTTGACCGGTCAATTCGTCACCGTGCCGATTGATCTGAGGAACGCCGATGAACAGGTCTTTTTGATTTTATGCTGAAGTGTTTCACCTGCCACTCAACAACGAAGGCGGAGGCGGAGTCTTCCCCGTCAAATCTTCCCACCACATCTTGGCTGCGATTTTGGTGAGCTTCCACATCTTGCCCCATTGAATCTGGGTTTCTTCGCCATAAATCAATTTGCGCAAAATCTGGTCGCGGAAGAATTTGCTTTCGCGTTTGAGCATGAACTCTTTGGCGAAGGGTTTGGCTACATCAAAGAAATTGAAGTTGGGGTCGAGCGTAATGCCTACGCCTTCGAGCGTCATGATGGCTTTGATGATGTAAGTGAAATTCGCCGGAATGCGAAACGGATAAAGGTAAATGATCTCGGCCATTTCATACGTCAAATCTTTGAAACGCACTTCGCCGAGCTTGAGATTGAAATAGTCTTTGAACAGTTTTTCGATCACCGGGCGAATCGTCACCGGATCAATATCGGCGGGCAGAAAACGTAAGTTAATCAGGTCTTGCGACATGCCTTCGACATCGCGTTCGACGATGTGAAAGAAAGCGTCAATCAGCCGTTCCTGCATCTCAGTCGTAATGCGTCCGACCATACCGAAATCGAAAAACGCCAGGTGTCCGCTGGGCAATACGCGAATGTTGCCCGGATGCGGGTCGGCGTGAAAGAAACCGTCTTCGAGCAATTGTTTGAGATAAGTGCGCGCGACGAGCCGGACGACTTCGATGCGATTGATGCCGCGCGCGTCGAGGTCGGCGACGTCGTTGATCTTGGTGCCTTCGATGAATTCCATCGTGATGACGCGCGGGCTGATGTGCGACCAATACATTTGCGGCACGTGAACTTCGCGCCACGCTTTGAAATTGTCGCGGAAGCTCTCGGCGTTGCGCGCTTCCTGCACGTAATCCATCTCTTCAAACACGACGGTGGCGAATTCATCCAGAATGCCTTCCCAATCCATGCCGCGCGAAAGGCTGTCATAACCCATCATAAAGCGCGCGATGCGACGCAAGACGGCTAAGTCAAAATTGATGGTTTGCGAGAGTTCAGGACGCTGAACTTTGATGGCTACGACCGCGCCATTGTGCAGCCTGCCGCGATAAACCTGCCCCAACGAAGCGGCGGCAATCGGTTCGGTTTCGATGTCGGCATAAAGCGCGGCGATGGGCTGACGCAATTCGCGCTCGATGATTTCCATCGCCTGTTCGTTGGGGAACGCAGGCACGTTGTCTTGCAGCTTGCTGAACTCTTTGATGTAAGCCAGCGGCAACAAATCAGCCCGCGTCGAAACCGCTTGCCCGATCTTGATAAACGTAGGGCCGAGTTTCAAAAACTGCCGCGCCAGCCATTCGGCCTGCCATTGCAAATGCTTTTGATCGGCTTCGTCTTTTTTGCCCGCGAACCAGCCGCGATGATAGGCAAAGACGAATACGTGATAGAGCGCGAAGGTTCCGATGATGTGAACGGCGCGGAACCAGCCGCGCAAGCCGTGGCCTTGAATCGTTTCGTCGCGGTTATAACGCGCCACAGGCAGCGGCGTGGCTTCGGGTTCGACGAGTTCCGCCTCAATGACTTCGGCGGAAATGTCGAGTGCCACTTCGGCGGGAGGGTTTTCGAGAATAAGTTGTTCCAATTCGCGTTGCGCGATTGCCATCCTTGCTCCTGTTTACCGCTCGCTCTCAATCTCTGATGGGACGGCGGTTTCGTCAGTCGTTAGTTCACGAAAAGTTCAGCGAAAAAGTCTTCCAGCGATGAAGCTGAAAGCATTCGCTTGCGTGCTTTGACCAACGCTGCTTGATCGTAAGTGGTCAGCTTTTGTTGTACCCATTCCGGTAATGTGCCAAAGCGGGTTTCTAAAACATCAGCGATAACCGTTACTTGCCCTTCAACTCGCCCCTCGTCAACACCGTAATGAAAGGCTTCTTGAAAAAACTGATTGTTGCGAATATCCAGTGAAATCCCCATTTCTCTGCTTCCTCCCTGATGAGGGGTTCGGCTCCGCGCAAACCCGCCAAAATCATAATCCGTTCGAGCCAATCGCGCTGTTCATTCGCGGGTAGCTCACTCATTTTCATCAAAACGTGTTGCACCGCAGTCTGCCCCGGTGCTTTGTCTACTAACAAGGCCAGCACCTGATCGTTTAACGATGCGCCGTTCAAAAACGCTTCGCTGTTGTAATTGCGAATATCAATGATCGTATAACGAAAATGCAAGTTCGGATGTGCGATGGTTTGGCGCATCCGCAACGACTCGCTGCCAATGTATAAAACGATCTGAATGGGCGGTACGCCAAACAGCCGATTGAGATATTGATAGTATTCCAACTCGCGCCATTCCATCTCGTCGTCGTTGTCGCCTTGTATCTCGAGATGCGCCAACGCGCCGCTTTCGAGCCAGACGACGAAATCGGGCTTACGCATTTTCACGCTCGGCAGTTCAACCGTTAGAAATTCTTTCGGTTGTTCGCCGAGTAATAATTCCCACAGGCGCGGCGTCCCCGCCTGCAAAATCTCTTTCAACGTCGTGTCGTAACGCATAGCAAAACTCCTTGGCTCCCCCTCAACGCCACCACTCCATCATCACGCCGCAGACGCCCACACTCAGCAAAAACGTGAGCGCCGCCGCAATGATGATTCCTACTGCCATGCCGTAACGCTGTTTAATCAGCACGACGAGCATGGCAGGGCCAACATACACGGCTTGCGACAACCACATAAACAACAACGTGACGCCTTTGGAATAAAGTGCAAACGGCACTTGCGCCAGATGTAACAACAAGACCAAGCCAATGCCGCGCCAGAGATCGCGGCGAAAGTCATGCTTTGGTGGGGGTTGAAATACAGGTTCGTTCGTCATTGATAAATCCCTTCGCGCAAGGCCGCCAACCGCGTTTGCTCCAATCCATCGCGATAAAACAAGTTGTAAGTATCAAACGGAATCAGCCGTCCGTCGGGATGCACGATATGTACGCAGCTTTTCTTGACCGAGCGTACGTCGAAATCATAAGCGTCAATGAATTGCATGATGATGACGCGAAACAGATTTTGATAACTTAGTCCGGCGGGAACTTCGGCCATCGGCAAACAGCACAGCAAATCTTTTAACGTAGCCGCGCTCGATTCCGGCGAATGATTGGTGGCGAACAGTTTGAAGATCGCGTTTTTCACGTCATCGTCTTCTTCATAAACAATCGTATTGCGGCGGCCTTCGATCAGCACGCGCGGATCAATCAAGCCGGTGAGCGGTACGACTTGATCGCCCAGCTTGAGCGCATAGCCCATTGCCAGCGCATCGGGATGACAAGGCACGGGAATCAGGTCTTCGGGTTTGAAAACCTTGGTTTGTTCGAGAATGCGTCGCCGCACTTCGGTCAGCGTCAGGCGGTCGCGCGCGGGGTCGTAATCTTCCAGCCGACCCGCCGCCTGAATTGGTTGCAGCGTCACGCCGCGTACGCACGGCTGTTGCAAGGCGAAATCAATGATCTTGCCAACTTCGTCATCGTTGAGACCTTTCTTTAACGTCACGACCAGCGTCGTCGAAATGCCCAAACGATTGAGCCGTTCGAGCGCCTGTTCGCGGACGCGGCGCAGGTCGGCTCCGCGCAGTTCCTGCAAGGCTTCGGCCTTGAACGAATCGAATTGCAGATAAACCTCAAAGTCCGGCATGAACTCTGCCAAGCGCGCGGCGAAGGCTTCGTCTTGCGCGATGCGAATGCCGTTCGTATTCACCATCAGGTGGCGAATCGGGCGCGCTTTGGCGAGTTCCAGCACCTTGAAAAAGTCAGGGTGCAACGTAGGTTCGCCGCCCGAAATTTGCACGACATCCGGCTCGCCTTCGTTGCGCACGACGGCGTCGAGCATGAATTCAATTTGTTCGAGCGAACGATATTGCTGCCGCGCCGGGCCGCTGTCGGCATAACAAATCGGACACGACAAATTGCAATGATCGCAAATTTCGATGAGCGTCAAACACGAATGCTGTTCGTGATCGCTGCACAGCCCGCAATCGTAAGGGCAGCCCCATTTGACCGGCGTGTTGTAACGCAACGGCATCTCAGGCGGCTTGATAAAGACCTCACGCGCGCGGCGGTAATACTCGATGTCGTCGGCGACCAGCACCTTTTCAGCGCCATGCGTCGGGCAGCGTTTGAGCAGGAATACGTTGCCGTCTTCAAACACGATCTTGCCTTCGACCTTGCGATAACAGGTTGAGCAGATCGAGATGGCTACGTCGTAGTAGAGATAAGGGCGAATGCGGTCAGTCATAGTCGTAGTAAGTTTGCCTAGCACTGGCGGAGCAAAGTTTTCAATTCTCTCTCATCGAGAACACCTTATTTGTGGAGCAACCGAGTCGTTGCAAGCGCGATCATCAACACTCCAAAGAAAATCAGGATCAAACGGAAGCGAAGTGGTGCAAGGCTGCGACTCGTTGATCCAGGCATCGCTCCTCTGACATGGGTCATAAATATTCCAAAAACTATGAGCAGTACGCCGATTGAGAGCATTTGCCAGTGCTCATTTGTGACGACCTCTCTAGCTGATGGTGGCAGATAGTCAAAAACCACAGGGATCAAAAAAATCCAAGACAAGGCCAAAAAGAAACCCAGCAAATTATTAGTCTTTGCCGCTTTGCCTTCTGTTGGTGAAACTTCTCTGTCGCTCATCAAATGCCTCCTATCAGCCCGGCTTCCGGGCTTTCCGCCAGAGCGGCAAATAGGCCAGTCGTTCACGACTGGTAAGAACGCGAACGGCTGTCGAAAGGGCGTTTCAACGTCCTTACTCGGTGGGCTTCAGCCGTAATGCTTCGTGGCTAAAGCCTATTGGGGAAGCACGCTAAAGCGCGCTCATCGAAATCTCGACGCATCGTTTACCAGTCGTGAACGACTGGCCTAATTGCCGCTGCGCGGAAAGCCCGGTGAACCGGGCTGGGTGGTTGCGCAGGTCATTCAATTTATAACGATCAAGACGGATGCGGCAGACATCGTTTAGCGAGTAATCAATGGTGCGCACATTAGCCCCAGCCCCGCGAGCGGCAATCCCACGAGAAAAGTCAGCGAAGTGCCGATAATCAATCCGATCATCGCGCCCCGATGATTGTCGCGCCGAGCAAGGTGAATCGCAGGCAGCATATAAAGCAGTTGCGTAAATCCGATGAATAAAAATGCCAGTGCGAATTTGCCGTTAAGGTTGACCAGCGGAACCCATAACACCTGCAACAGATGAAACAAGAGCGTCAGCAGCAAGCCTCCCAAAACGCCTCGTCCCGAAGCAGGATTGGGGCGGTCGGGCAATCCAGCGGCTGGCGCGGTTTGTTGATAACCATTCGCCCAGGCGAACGCTTCAGCGCGTTGGTCGTTGCGCCGCCCGTCTATGAATTCAAACCGTGGAGCGGGCGTTTTAGCGCCTCTGGCGTGGAGCCGCGCTTCAAGAAACGCCGCGAGTCGCGGAATCTGCGGATGAGCTTCATCGAAATAAGTGGGTGGTTCAGGATGGCCTGTAGGTATCCAGATTTTTTGGAGTACGCAACGAGTCAAGGTCGCTCGGCCTGAGTTGCCGAACTCGTCAAGGTTTTGCACCTGTACGACGGAAGCCAGCAATGGCTGATCGTATTGATCGTAAAGGTTCACTGACCACTCGTGCTGATTATGGTCGGCGCGTTGTAAAAGCATGAAATCGCCGTTTTCGGCATCCGTCATGCGCCGCTTGTGTGTGTCATAGATCATCATTTCAATCACCTGCTGCTATCACCTGCCCTTGAGCGGGCATCTTTCATCATATGCGCTCGCGTTTGAGCGCTTGCGCTTGTACGGCGGTGATCGCCACCGCGTCAACGATGTCATCCGCTTTGCAACCGCGCGAAAGATCGTTCGCCGGTTTCGCCAGGCCTTGCAAGATCGGCCCAATCGCCGTCGCTCCGCCCAAACGTTCGGTCAGCTTATAACCGATATTCGCGGCATTGATGTCGGGGAAAATCAAAACATTCGCGCGCCCGGCAACGGATGAGCCGGGCGATTTTGAAGCGCCGATGCTTTCGATCAAGGCCGCGTCGAGTTGCAATTCGCCGTCTACTTCAAGTTCAGGCGCGCGCGCTTTCAACGTTCGCACAGCCTCAATCACCTTGTCAGCCAGCGGATGTTTCGCGCTGCCTTTGGTCGAGAACGAAAGCAATGCGACGCGCGGTTCGGCTCCTAACAACGCGCGGCAGTTCTCTGCTGAAGCAATCGCAATCTCAGCCAGTTGGGCGGCGGACGGTTCGATGACGACGGCGGGGTCGGCGAACACCAACGCGCCGTTGACGCCGAATGACGTGTCTTTCACGACCATCAACACAAACGACGACACGATGCTGAAGCCCGCTTTCAAGCCCAACGTAATCAGCGCCGCTCTCACCGTATGCGCCGTCGTATTGGTCGCGCCCGCGACCGTTCCATCGGCCTTGCCCGCGCGCACCATCAGGTTGCCGAAATACAACGGGTCGAGAATCTGTTTGGCGGCTTCATCGAGCGTGACGCCTTTCGCGCGCCGCAATTCATAAAGCTCCTGTGTATAACGTTCAAGGTCAGCCGAACGCCGATGATCTAGAATCGGCACGTTAGTCAGCGATATGCCAAGAGCTTCAGCACGCGCGCGGCATTGCGTTTCATCACCCAACACGGTTACGCGCGCCAGTCGCTGCTCAGTCACTTTTGCCGCCGCGATCAAGGTGCGGTCGTCGCTGCCTTCGGGCATTACGATGTGCTGCAACGGCGCAGCGGCTTGTTGGCGAATCTTTGCGAGAATATCCATGAATCGGTTGTCGGTTGTCAGTTATCACAAACTGTATGGCAACCTGTCAGGTTGCCATGTCTTGCAATACGCTAGCTTCGGTAACAGCAAGTAGTTCGGACTCGCAGACCTGGCAACCTAACAGGTTGCCATACATGTTTATTTAATCGGTTTGCGATTGCGAAAATAGCGCCAGAGAAAAAATGCGATGAGTGCGATAACGATCATGGTTGCGACTTTGCTGTAAGTTTCAAGATAGCCTGCCGCCGCGCGCCAATTGCCCGCGAAGATTTTGCCGAGATAGAGCAGCATCGCATTCCACGCCAACGCGCTCACTGCGCACAGGGTCGTAGTCACAGGCAAATTCAAGCGCGACATTCCGGCAAAGAAAGAAACAATGGCGCGCGTACCCGCCAGAAAGCGGTTCGCCACAATCACGCCGTAACCGTATTTCTGAAACAGCCCTTCGACGGTTTGCATCGTGTTGAGTGGCAGCCAGCGGCTCAGGCGTCCAGTCATCACGCTTTGCTGAAAGTAACGTCCGATGAAATACGCTGTGAGAAAGCCGGTCACGCTGCCAAGCGTTGAAACCATCAGCGCAGGGAAAAAGCCTACGGTGCCGATGCCGATCAGCGTACCCGCAAAAATCAGCAGCACGTCGCTCGGCGCAGGCGGCACGATGTTTTCGATGTAGGCGATAAAAAACATCAGCGCCAATACACCAACGGGCGATAAGGTTTGCAACCAGTTGATGCCTTGTTCGACGAAACCCATTTATGCTTTTACCTCTTCGATTTCTGAGACACCGGCTGCCATGTCTCCGGTGAAATGATCGCCCGAAGTCCACTTCCAATGTTCGCGCAAGCGCAAGCGTCCGTCCGCCAAAATCGTAGGCGACGAATGGCATTGCCCGGTCATCAGTTCGCCGCGTTCGTTGACGTGTTGATAGCGCATGTCGAGACAGCCCGCGTCGTCTACTTTGGCGACCAGCGTGCCGAACCTGATCGCGCCACCGCTATAAGTCGCCCACACGATGTCGCCCTGTTGATGATAATGAAA
>JAYSVR010000573.1:0-32685 GCA_043718445.1 Acidobacteriota bacterium
ATTCCATTCGCAGTGGACATAAGCTTTTGTCTTGCTCCTTCGTTTCGGGTAAAACTGATGTGAAATTGATGGCTGACCAGCCGTCATTTACGTGAAATTTCAGGCGGTCAAGATAACGATATTAAAGCCGGAAAATTAAGTCGCGCACTCTAGCACGCGATCAGTCGTCTGGCTAGAGCGTTATGACGTTGTTGCACATGATTTTTATGCCTACGCAAAAGGAGCGAATCGCACTTGCGGAAATTGTTCGTTCGCTGCGTTAAGCAAGGATGGATATGCTAAAGTTTGCCCGGAGGAAAACATTATGGAACAGACACTGAAATTGGATATGACCAAAGATGAAGCTTCGCAATTGAGCGCAGTCTTGGAGCAGTTGAACAAAGTGCTAGATGAATCGAACGCCCGAAGCGAACAAGTGCATGCTGAGATTGACAGGCTGCAAGCAAAGAATCGTGCCGCGCTTACGCAATTGGAGGTGATGCTCAATGTGGAAAAGATTCCTGGATATTTTCGTTAAGATCATGACTTTCGTTCAACGCAACGATGCGCTGGCAAAGAAAGTGAATGAACAAGAGCAGGAAATCGAGCAACTAACCGACATTGCACAACGGCTGGCGTTTGAGTTGCAACGTCTCAATGACAAGCTCGACAACTCGGCCCAACGCGAAACGCTTGAACGTGAAAAGCTGTTGCTCAAAGTTGAAAACCAATTGCTCAAAGCCAACCGCCAATTGCAGCCGTTCGATGGAGAAAAAGAAAAGTAATAACCTGCCGTGCGCTGACCCGTATGCAAAAGCCCCTTATCGGTCAATCTGTCTTACGCAAAGAAGGCCGCGATAAAGTCACCGGACGCGCGCAATACATTGATGATCTCGTCTTGCCAGAGATGCTGTATGGCGCGACGGTGCGTTCGTCCATCGCGCGCGGACGCATTCGCAAGATCACGTTTGGCGATGGCATTCCGTGGGATGAATTCACCATCGTCACCGCCGCCGACATCCCCGGCGCAAACATCGTAGCCCTCATTCTCGAAGACCAGCCTTATCTCGCCAGCGAACAAGTCAATCATCCTGAAGAACCGATTCTGTTGCTCGCGCATCCTGACAAATATTTGCTCGAAGCCGCGCGGCGCGCGGTGCAGATTGAATACGAACCGTTGCCGCCGGTGTTTGATGTTGACGATGCGCTCAACCAAACCGAAATCATTTGGGGCAAAGACAATCTGCTCAAAACTTTTTTGATGGAAAAGGGCAATGCGGATGACGTGTGGCAGCACGCTGATTTGATTGTCGAGGGCGATTACGAGACGGGCGCGCAGGAGCAGCTTTATATTGAGAACAACGGGATGATCGCCACGGCCAATGCGCAAGACGGCGTGACGGTGTGGGGTTCGATGCAATGCCCTTATTACATTCACAAGTCGTTGTTGAAGTTGTTCAGCAATCTGCCGCCCGAAAAGATTCGCGTGATTCAAACCGTCACAGGCGGAGGCTTCGGCGGCAAGGAAGAATACCCTTCGGTCATTGCCGGACACGCGGCGTTGCTGGCGTGGAAGTCAGGCAAGCCGGTCAAGCTGATTTATGACCGCGCCGAAGACATGGCCGCGACGACGAAACGACACCCATCGCGTACGCACCATCGCACGGCGGTCACAAAAGACGGCAAGCTGTTGGCGATGGAAATTGATTTCACGCTGGATGGCGGCGCTTACGCCACACTCTCGGCGGTGGTGTTGTCGCGCGGGACGATTCACGCGGCGGGGCCTTACCGATGCGACAACGTGCGCATTCGCAGCCGCGCCATCGCCACGAATCATCCGCCGCACGGAGCCTTTCGCGGCTTCGGTGCGCCGCAAAGCATCTTCGCGCTCGAACGCCACATGGATAAAGTCGCGCGCGCCGTCGGCCTCACGCCCGAAGAATTTCGCCGCCGCAACTTTTTGCACGAAGGCGAGACGACGGCGACGGGGCAGGTCATCCGCGAAAAGATTGATCTCGATGGTTTGCTCAACCGTGCGTTGGCGTTGAGCGATTACCACGCGAAGCAGGAAAAGTTCGCCGTGTTGAATGCCGCAAATGCGACCCTGAAAAAAGGCATCGGTTTTGCCACGTTTATGCACGGCGCGGGCTTCACCGGTTCGGGCGAAGTCTATCTCTCATCCGTCGTCGGCGTAGAGGCTCTGGCAACCGGCCGCGTGCGTGTACTCTCAGCCAGCACTGAGATCGGACAAGGCACGACGACCATCTTCTCGCAAATCGTAGCCGATGCGTTGGGCATTGAGGTTGAATCAATCGAACTCGCGCAACCCGATACGGCGCATGTGCCGAACAGCGGCCCGACGGTGGCTTCGCGCACGACGATGGTCGTTGGCAAACTGGTCGAATCAGCCGCGTTGGGCTTGAAACAAACGTTGCTCAACAGCGGCTTGTTGCAAGCAGTTTATTCGCCCGATGAATTTGCTGCGGCCTGTCGCGCTTACGTTGAAAGCTACGGCGCGTTGCGTTCGTTCAGCAAATACGAACCGCCGCCGAACGTGTTTTGGGACGACGCGAAATATCAGGGCGATGCTTACGGCGCTTTTGCGTGGGCGGTTTACGTCGCCGAAGTCACGGTTGATCTCGTCACTTACGAAACCCGCGTAGATGATTTCGTCGCGTTGCAGGAAGTCGGAAAGGTCATACATCCCATCCTCGCCGCCGGACAAATCGAAGGCGGCGTGGCGCAGGCGATTGGTTACGCGCTTTATGAAAACGTAGTCTGGCGCGAAGGGCGAATGGTGAATAATCAGATGACGAACTACATCATGCCTACGTCGGCTGACCTGCCGCCGATTCGCGTTTACTTTGAAGAACTGCCTTATGCCTACGGCCCGTCAGGCGCGAAAGGCATTGGTGAGTTGCCGATGGATGGGCCTGCGCCTGCGATTCTGAATGCGATTGAAGATGCGACGGGCATCAGTTGCACGCGCATTCCGTTAATGCCTGAAATGCTGCTGCCGTTGTTGGTGCGTTGAAGAGTCGCTATCATCACCGCGCTTCTGCATTCATTTCCCGAAAGGAGTTAAACCTTATGGCTCAAGCTGCCAAATTGCTTACCCTGACCGTCAACGAAGGGGCGATTGTCTATCCTGATACCGACGGAGAACCTATGGCCGAAAATACGTTGCAGTATCGCTATATCGTCACCATTCAAGGCGAACTTGATGCGCTCTTCGCCGATGACCCGAATGTCTTTGTGGCCGCCGATTTGTTTTGGTATCCGGTGCAAGGCCGCACCGATATTGTCACTGCGCCTGACACGATGGTGATTTTCGGTCGACCCAAAGGCCACCGCCTCTCTTACCGGCAATGGGAAGAGGGCGGCATTGCGCCGCAGGTCGTCTTTGAAATCCTCTCGCCCAGCAACACGGCACAACGCATGGCAGAGAAGCGCGAACTCTATCAGCATTACGGCGTTGAGGAGTATTACGAATACGACCCCGACACGGGCAAGCTGCGTGTGTGGTTGCGCGAAGGGCAAGAGCTGCGCCCGATGGCTTTCGTCGGCGCGTGGCGCAGCCCGTGGTTAGGCGTCACGATGAAGCTGGAAGTGGACGGCGCGTTGTGCCTGTTCCGTCCCGACGGGCGAAAATTCCTTTCACCGGTCGAACAGGAAGAACGCGCGCGCCACGCAGAAGAGCAAGTCCAACGCGAACGCGAAACCGCGCAACGCGAACGCGAACGGGCTGAACGTATGGCGGCCAAGTTACGCGAGTTGGGGATTGATCCGGCGACGTTGGGTTGAATGAGATGGCCGCAAGCAAAATCACGCTGACACTAACGGTGAATCAAAAAACGCAGGTTGTCACGGCTTGGCCGATGACGCGCTTGCTTGATGTGTTGCGCGAAGACTTGCGCCTGACCGGTACGAAAGAAGGCTGCGGCGAAGGTGAGTGCGGGGCGTGTTCGGTGCTGATGGACGGCGCGTTAGTCAACAGTTGCCTCGTGCCTGCGGCGCAAGCGATGAATGCGAACATCACTACTATTGAAGGCGTTGCCGACGGCGACAAGTTGCACGCCGTGCAGCAAGCCTTCATCGAATGCGGCGGCGCGCAATGCGGGATATGTACGCCGGGGATGGTGCTGGCGGCGGTGGCGTTATTGAAAGAACATCCACAGCCAACGCTGGATGAGATTCGCAATGGACTGGCAGGGAATCTGTGCCGATGCACAGGCTATATGAAAATTTTTGAGTCGGTCGTCAAAGCCTGTCAGCAAGGGTGAATCACAATGCGCGCTTACCTTCCCAATTATGAAATGGTAGCTCCGACAACTTTGGGCGAAGCCTTGCACTTGCTCGCCGAAGCGCCCGGCGAATGGCAGCCCTTTGCGGGCGGAACCGACCTGATGGTCTTGCTCGAAGCAGGCAAGCTCGCACATCAGCGGTTCATCAGCTTGTGGCACTTGCCCGGATTGCGTGGCATTGCGGCGACGGATGAATACGTCACACTCGGCGCGTTGACGACGTATACGCAAATACAAGCGCACGACATCCTGCAAAAAGAATTCCCGCTGCTGTGCCAAGCCGCCCACTGGACGGGCAGCGTAGCCATTCAAAATCGCGGTACGTTGGGCGGCAACATTGCAAACGCTTCGCCCGCAGCGGATTCGCTACCCGCTTTGTTGGTGTATGAAGCCGAGCTTGAATTGGTTTCAGTCTGCGGCGTGCGCTGGGTGAGCTATCGTGATTTTCATACGGGCTATAAAACGACGGTGAGGCGGCAAGAGGAATTGATTCGCGCGATTCGCCTACCGCGTGTGACGCCACGCGCTACGGCGGGCTGGCGGCAGCACGCGCGCAAGGTCGGTACGCGCAAGGCGCAAACCATCTCGAAAGTTTGTTTGGCGGGCATGGCGTTGCTCGAAGCCGATACGATCAAAGACATTCGCCTCGCCTATGGCAGCGTAGCCCCCGTGCCGCTGCGCGCTGTGCAAACCGAAGCGATCTTGCGCGGGCGTGTGTTAAACGCTGTGACGATCAACGAGGCGCGCACAGCGTTGTTATCTGAATTGCATCCGATTGATGATGTACGTTCGACGGCGGCCTATCGTGCGCACGTCGCGGCTAATTTGTTGGAAGAGTTTTTACGCAGCCTTGTCTGAGGCTTTTAGGAATTGAATGAAACATCTCGTACTCACGTTACTCACACTGACTCTCACCATTACTACATACGCAAAACCCAAAGCCGTCTGGATAGACACCGACCCGTCGGTCGTAGGCGGCGGCAAAGAAGTGGATGACGGCTTTGCGTTGATACAAGCCTTTCATTCGCGCGAACTCGCCATTCGAGGCGTGAGCGTAGTTTTCGGCAACGCGCCGTTCGACATCGCGTGGCCGAACGGACAGGAGATTGTGCGGCGCTTTGGCCCGGCGGGGTTGAAGATTTACGCGGGCGCAGACTCAGCCGACAAACTTGGCGTAGAGACCGATGCCACGCGGGCGCTCGCGGCTGCGTTGAAAAGGGAACGGCTCGTCATCCTCGCACTCGGCCCCGTCACCAATATCGCCACGGTCGTCAAGAACCATCCCGAATTGCACAAGCAGATCATCGAAATCATTGCCGTCGCCGGACGCCGCGCGGGGCAGCGTTTCATCGCGCGCACCGATCAGCCGCGCGGTTTTCGTGATTTCAACTTTGAACTCGACGCGCCGGGCTTTCAGGTCTTGCTCGATTCCAAAGTGCCCTTGACGCTCGCGCCGTGGGAAGTCTCTTCGCACGTATGGCTCAAGGCCGATGACCTCGAACGTTTGCGCAACGGCAACGAAGCTACGAAATACATGGTCAAGCCCGCGACCGATTGGCTGGCAAAGTGGAAAGCTGATTTGGGTCTGGACGGCTTCAACCCTTTCGATACGCTGGCGATTGCGTGGGTCACGCATCCACAGTTACTGAAGTCGGAAGTGCTGCCCATCGAAATCCAAACGCTGCCCGACGACACACAAGCTCCGATGGCGGGCGATACGATGAAGCGCAAGCCTTACCTGATCGTATCGGCGCAACTCGCCACCAAACGTAGGGCACGGTATTGCCACGAACCGCTGCCGGAATTCAAAGCCTTGTTGATGAATCGGTTGTTACAAGGGCGTTAAACTCAGTTAGTGGCAAGCTGTTGCGTTGTCGGCAAATTCACAGTCAGTGTATTGTGATTAGCATAATATGTAACGATGCTTGGCTTTGGACGCATTTAGGTATCTAGATAAGGACTCATAACATTGGTTATCGGACGCAAACTATATCTTCCATTCAACTTCTTCTCCTTTCCTTACGCGACAGTCTTTTTCTACCTATTAAGAGAAAGCCTGTTGCCTGTTTTCCTTTCGTTTTCGATTCTCACGACGCTGGTGTTCTCGCAACAGATAGCGCGCAATCTAGAATTTTTGTTTTCGCCATTTGCTACGTGGCAAGTGTCGTCGCAAATCCTGCTCAACCTGTTACCCGGCGTAATCGTTTTCACGCTGCCGATTTCATTGCTCGTAGGCATCACCATCACCCTTAGCAAGCTTTCTGCTGAGAGCGAATGGGTAGCCCTGGAAGCCCTCGCCTTGCGCCGCTGGCCGCGCGTCTTGCCCTTTGCTTTGCTGGGTGTGTTAGGCACTCTCCTGCTGTTGCAATTAACCTGGCGAACCGCGCCACGCGCCGTAGCCGAATTACGCAACCTGCGCGAACTTATCACGCTGGATCAAGCCGCGCTGCAAATTCGCCCGCGCACCTTTATCACCAACATTCCGAACCACCTACTGCAAATAAAATCCATTGACCGTCAAAGCGGTATGTGGAACGGCGTTTTATTAATAAAAGAAGACCCGCTAACCAAAAATATGCAAGTGATTGCCGCCCGGCGCGGCATTATCAGCAAAGAGACCGCACCGGGCGCAGCTACTGCTTCACCCATCGTAGAAGTTAAGCTAGAGGATGGCGTGTCACTCGATAAGTTACTTACACCACAACAGCACGAGAGTGTTTCTTTTAAGGAATACACTTACAAACTAGCCCTGAATCAGGCGCGCGGCCCCAACGGCGCAGCGACGGGTTCGCCCAATGAAATCAGCTCTCGCTCTACGACCAGATTATTGCGGCAGGCGAGCAATAATTCCCTGCCAGCAACTGAGGCGCGGCTGATTGGCGTAGAAATTCAGCGCCGATTCATTCTGAGCTTTGCCTGTTTGTTTGCGATTATCGTGGCTTGCTTACTCAATTTCAGCCCCGGACAACGTACCGCTAAAAATCTGTATAAGTTAGTTGTCGGTTTTTTCTTCTGCATTCTTTTTTACGCGACGCTGAGCGTGACCCAGGCCTGGGTGCTGGCGGGCAAGTTACCGGCGGCGGAAATGATGTGGCTGAGTGCGATTTTCTCGCTGTTGACGCTAGTTGTTTTTTGGCTGACACAACCTTATCTGAAAAATTATCTGAACCGGCTTATTCGCACAATTCCGACTGCGGGTCAGAACACGGTCAAGTCAACCAGTGAAACCGCTCCTCGTCGCAAACGCTCAGGAGGGGGCAAGTTAGCCTCCATCTTCAATTTGGTAAATTACTTGTTGTTGAGTGAAGTGACAAAATTCTTTGTCGTGGCGTTAGGCATTTTAGTTGGCACGGTCTTATTATTCACGTTGTTGGATATTTCTTCTTCTCTAACTAAAAACAATATCAAAATAGATTACGCGCTCGGATACTTGTTTTTGCTTTCCCCGCAAATGATCTACTACTTCGCCCCCTTTGCCGTAATGCTCGCATTAGTAGTAACCGCCGCGGCGCTGGCCCGCACCGGACAACTGGGCGTATTGTTCTATTATGCGCAAAATCTGCCGCGCCTGTTTGTTTCGATGTTATTTTTCAGCCTGTTGATTATCGGCGGAATGAATTTGTTATCCGAAGTTATCCTGCCCACGACCAACCGTGAGCAGGACGACCGATTTCGCCGCATTAAAGGCCGCACAGGCGGAGACATCACCTCTGCCATCGCCTTTGATCGAAAGTGGATACTTGATCAGAACGAAAATATCGCCGGATTCAAAGTGACTAATCTCGGCAACCGCGCTGAACAATTTGACGTATTGCAACTGCAACTGAAAGAGGAAAATTATTATTTGCAAGGAATTCGGGCTTATCCGCAAGCTAGCGCCAAAGCTGACAAGGCGCTGGAAGGAATACCTAGCTTTTCTTACTCGACCGATATGGCAGGGCTAGCGCGCTTGCAAGAGGCCTCTGCCCAACCGGCCTCGTTAAATTTGACAACGGATGCGTTATTCAAAACATCAACCTTCGAGGCAAGCAAGATGTCGCTAACTCAACTCAAACAATATATCCGCGACGTTGAGCGTGTAGGGCTTTCAGTAACTTCGCTAAAAATGGATAAAGCGCAACGGCTAACCTTTCCGGTTGCTTGCCTGAGTCTGACTTGTCTGGCATTTCCGCTGGCCTTCGCACAAATCCGCCGCAGCCAACGCGGCGGATTGCTGATGGTAGGCTTAGGTATCGTTTTCGCGCTGTGTTTCTGGGCCGCCTTGAGCCTATTTGAGACCGCCGGGAAAAATGGACTTATCCCAATTGATCTGGCGGCCTGGGCACCGCACGGATTATTTATCTCGCTAGCGGCAGTGCTGCACGCCAAACTTAATGCGACTTAATTTTTAGGGCTTTGCGCGACTGCTATAAATCAACCATTCCGCAAGACTGACGGCTGCAAGTCTCGCGTCTATTCATCAATACCATCATCATATTTACAGGAGAAAGTGAACCACCATGAAACAATCCCCATTCACCGCTCGCAGCTTTTTATTTGCCTTATGTCTCGCGGTCGCTAGCCTCTCCTCAGGCTTCGCGCAATCACCGTCACCGAACCTCGCGCAGTCCCTGAAACAATTCACGCTGCCCTCTACCGAATTGGCAGAATTGGCAACAGCAATCATAACGCCTACGCTCAGTGCTACGCCCCCACAAGTAAGCAACTTCGCTGACCGCGTGAAAAACCTGAGCCGCAACGCGCCGCGTCGTGAAAACATCACCGGCATCAATGTCGGCACGAAATACGTCAACGGCTTATTCGGCGGGATGGAACAAGGCGCGGGCTTCCCGTTTGGCGTGGAGTTCACGACCGCTGATGCCATCCCCGGCATAGAGTTGCGTGCGCGCGCGTATTTGTCTTCGCGCCTGTATCGCAAGTTCGAAGGCAGCATTTTCATTCCGAAGCTCGGCATCGAAAGCCTTCAGGCTGAAATCTGGTACACGCACTTGCGCCGCACGCGCGATCACTTTTTCGGTATCGGCTCGCTCACGCCGAAAAGCGATGCGACCAATCTCGACCTCGAACATCGCAGCGTCAATGCCACGATTTCCCTCAAATCTAGCAAAGGGGAAACCGGCGGATACTTTCGTGCCTTCGACGCCAGCACTTACACCGGGCAAAACAAAAAAGTACCCGCCATCGAAACATTGTTTTCGGGTTCGCCCTCAGTGGTTCCACTGACGCGCTATGTGCCGGGGCTTTTTTTCAACGCAGGCAGCAACAACGTAAAGGTGGCTGGTTTTGGATTCTTCAGCGAAGGCGATTGGCGCAATGATGAAAAGGGACTGACGCAAGGCGGCTATGCTTATATTCGCTATGGTTTTTACGACAGCTTCGGCTCAAGACCGCAGGCACAGCCTGATTACGCCTGGTCTGAAATCGAACTCGATGGACGTGGTTACATTCCTTTGGGCACTCGCAAGAGTTCGCTGGCGCTGCGCGGTTACGTTGACCTGCGACAACCCCTGGCGGGCAAACAAGTCCCGGTTTATGAAATGCCGTGGCTGGGCGGACGCAATCACTTGCGCGGTTATCAGAACTTTCGCTTTCGTGGCAACAACCTGTTGCTGCTCGTCGGCGAGTTCCGCCAGACCATCTGGACGCAAAAAGAAACGCGCGGCGTTGACGTATATGTTTTCGTAGACAACGGCAAAATCTGGGGCGACACGCGATCAGAAACCAATCCGCTGATCTTGCGCAATCAGAAGTTCGCCGATCAACCCTTGCGCGTACAGCCCGGCTTCGGCGTGCAGTATCGTTACAACAAGGGCTTCGGCGCGCGGCTCGATTTCGCCAAATCGAACGAACGCACGATGGTTTATTTTTCGGTCTCGCGCGGTTTCTAAAAGTTATTTCTGTGTTAATCTCGGCGGGCGGCTTCCCCCTGCCGCTCCACTTCACTTACAATGCGCCGCATTGGTATTTGGTATGAAGCAGTTATGTTTATTTTATGGGGGAAACTAACGCGCAATGATGTATAGCCAGCAAGAATATGACATGGTGCGGCGGCAGACGATTCAGATCGAACAGGAAAAGCGCGCCGCCTTACGCTGGATACTTTTCGTCACGCTGGGCCTAGCCGCCGCGCTGGTCGTCGCGGCGCTTTGGCTGTTCACGCAATACGCCACGGCTGATAGCAAGATCGAATCCGCTGAAGCCCGCGCCGTTAAAGCTGAAAGCGATTTCAAAAAAGTATCAACCGAGTTAGCTGAGAAAAAAGCGATTCTTGATAAACAGGCCGCCACCGCTGCGCAACAAAACCAAACCATCACCAGCATCGTACCCAAAGCGATGAGCAGCACGGCGACCGATTTTGAATTGGCTACGTTGGCGCATGCGATTTATGACAGCCGCCCCAATCACGTGATCGAATTGCCGCGCATTCCGCCCGACAGCATCTTGCGGCGTTACCGCTTTCGCGTCGGCGCAGAAGTCTTAACTTATGTATTCGTCGCCGGACAACTAAACGACCAATGGGTGCTTTATTCCAACCTTGTCGGCAAAGGCATTCCGCAACCGCGACCGGCGACGACCTTCCGACCTACGTTTAGGCCCAAACCCAAACCCCTGCCGCAGTAATTTACGCAATAACTCAAAATTAAAAAAGGCTGGCGAATATATTCGCCAGCCTTTTTAATTCAGGTTGCCAGGCAGCTTTTATTTCAAGCTACTCAGCATCGCCATAAAATCCGCTTGCGCAGCCGCCACTGTTTTCGCGGGGCCGGTAAGCTTGAAATAAAGCGGGCCGCTGGGCGCTTCGACAATCGCGCCTAACAAACGATAACCCGTTTTCTCAGCCGGAGGCGGCGCACCCGGATTCATCATTGCACCGCCACCATTAAACGTACCCGTCAATTCAATCAGCGTCGTGGGCATGCCGTTGACCGTCTTTTTCTCGGTCTTGGCTTTGGCTTTCGAGTCAGTGCCATCCGCTTGTTTAAACTGGCCGATCCAACGATCAACGTTGGCTTGCACGCCGCCACCGATGTTGGCGAATACCGCGCATTCACCGCCTTCGGGATCGCCAGCGGCGGCTGGCGTGAAATACGTCGCTGAACGCATTGGCTTTTCGGGGCCGAGCTTCCACGTTTTCGGCGCATCCCATTTCGCCGCCGATTGCGCAGGCATCGGCAAGTCGCTCGCGGCTACGGGGTTTGTCGTAGCCGCTGCCACCGGAGCAATCGCCTGGTTGGAAGTAACTTCTTTCGGCGCAGGAGCGCAAGCCGTAACTAAAGCTGCGCCGAATAGCATAACTGTCAAATAAATTTTCATGACTAAATCATCCTTCTCAAAAATTAGGCTCAAAAATTAAGCGGTTGGCGTTTCGCGCCGCCGCTGTTGGAATAACAAAACAAATAACAACAAAATCGCTGCCGCAAAAATCGCAGGTTTGCCCCACAGCGGTTTCCATTCGATAGCACGCAAGGCCGTCAACCGTGCTGCCGTCTTTTCGCTTTCTAATTGGGCAATGCGTTGGTCGCGGTCAGGCACGGCGGCAGGCGGTTGCAGTTTCAGCGTTTCGATTTCCGCCGTCTTGCTGACCACTTGCGCCGAAGCCGCCAATGAAGCGGGCGGCGTATGTTGTTCTTTCACGTAACCAGCGACTTTTGCGCCTAACGCCATCCCGATGCCTAAGGTGAATAACACCAGCAAGCCCTGAGCCTGCGCGCGAATCTGCTTGGGCGCAGCCTGATCGGTGTAAATTTGCCCGGTCACAAAGAAAAAGTCGTAACAAATGCCGTGCAGCAAAATGCCGCCAATTACCATCCAGCCGATTTGTGCCGGAGCGCCGAAAGCGAATAAGGCATAACGTACCACCCAGGCCAGCATGCCTACGGCTAACATCCACTTCACGCCCAGCCGCGCAAAGCACAGCGGCATGACTAACATAAAAAATATCTCGGACATTTGCCCGTATGACATGGTAGCGCCGATGGGCAAGCTAGACATTTCGACAATCGTGCTGGTGAGTTGGTAATAAAACGAAAGCGGAATGCAAATGAGCAACGAAGCCGCCATAAAAATTAAATACGAGCGATTTTTGAATAACGCGAATGCTTCCAGTCCTAAAATTTGCGAAGCCGTGATCTTGCCCGTCGCAGTGGGCGGCGTGTCAGGTAACATAAAGCTGAATAAGCCCATCGCAATCGAAGCCGCCGCCGTCAGATAAAACATCGAAATCGTGGTTTCCCACTTCAGAAAGGTTAAGGCCAATCCGGCGGCGATCCAGCCAATCGTGCCGAAGACGCGAATCAGCGGAAATTCCTTTTCCGAGTTAGTCATTGTTTTCATCGCAATCGTGTTCGTCAGCGCAATCGTCGGGAAATAAGCCAGCGTATGCGCGAACATCATCCAGTTGATCGCATCGGCAGAAGCCGGGCTAGACTTCATTAGTTGCGTAGCCAGTAACACCAACAAGCCGCCGACGATGTGCAATACACCTACGACTTTTTGCGCGGCAAAAAAGCGGTCGGCAATCATCCCGACAAAGAACGGCGAGATGATGCAGGCAATCGGGCCGATGGCGTACGTCCAACTGATGTCGGCGTCAGTGAAACCAATCGTCGTCAGGTAATTCGGCGCGGTGACATACCACGCGCCCCAGATAAAGAACTGCACGAACATCATCACCGACAGTTGCACACGAGTCTTGGCGTCCATCTTGTTGCGGTTTCCTTTGGTTGAATGAAATGTGTTTCGGATTGAGTTGCGGGAAAACGCGGCGATTTTACGCACGGCTCATCGTTTTGCCAACCGCGTGATTTCGTCGCGCTGTGACAATCGAAAAAGTGTCACAACCGCCTGACGCGTGCCTTGCTCATAAACTTGGATTCGTACAAGCTCCGCAAGGTTTTGCGGCTGTATATTTCAAGCCGTTGCAAGCTCACCGATCAGCTTTACCGATCAACGATTAATCACTGTCAGATTTTTCAGGAGGAACCCTTATGCCTGTTCGCCATCACCGTGTATTCCTATTCACCGCGCTGTTATGCGCCGCCCTGTTGAGCGCGCTTATCGCTGCTCGACACAGCGCCGCTTCACAGGATTTCTGGCAACCGCTGCGGCCTGCTGCGCCTGCAACCACTGAGCCGTTACAACTTCCCTTGCAAAGGGTCGAACTCGCCAACCCTGAACAACAAACCGCCGAGCTTAAACTGGATGACGGCTCGGTCGAAGGCGGCGGATTGCAGGACAATCTCGTCATCGTCAATCGCCTGACGCCGCCGAGCTATCCTGCCACGTTGCAGCGCGTGCGGATTCTCTTCCCTACGTTTAACAATCAGCCTGACCCGACGGGCAAGGCGATCAAATTGTTGATTGCCACCGATGGCAGCGGCAGCGGAACAGCTCCGGCGTTGGCGAGTTACACAACCATCAATACGACCGTACCGGGCACAAGCCTGACGAACTTTTTTGAAATCACGATTCCGAACGGCCCGACGATCACCGGCGGAGACTTTTATATCGGCTATCAAGCTGGTGCGCCGCATCAAGGCGTAGGCTTTGCGCTCGATGCGAACAACAGCAACACCCAAGCGCAAAACCGCTCTTATATTTCGCTAGATAACGGCGCGAGCTTCAGCGTGATTACGCCACCCAGCGGAGCCGTTTCAGCGATTGCGATGATGCGCGCGGTGGTGAGCCTGCCCAATGTCGTCAGTGCGCCCGCGATTGATGTCGCACCGACCGCTTTGAATTTCGGCAACATCACGGTGAACGCTTCGCTCGATCAGTCGCTGACGATTCGCAACACGGGCGCGGCGGCGCTCACGGTGAGCGCGTTGACGAGCAGCAATCCGCGCTTCAGTTTTCTGTCAACCACTTTGCCTTTCACCCTGACCGCAGGCCAACAACAGGCGTTGACGGTGCGTTTCATTCCGACCGTCGCGCAAAGCGAAACGGGTACGCTCACCATCAACAGCAACGATCCGACCCGGGCTTCGTTGACCGTCCCCGTCACGGGCGCGGGCTTCACGCCGGGCAGCAATGCAATTGCGCTGAGTTCGGGCGCTCCGCAAAACGGACAAATCGCTGGCTCCAGCCAATCAGGGCTTTGTTCCATCGGTGTAACGCAATACACGATTGCCGTACCCGCAGGTGCGGCCTCGTTGCAAATCGCGTTGACCAGCAATCTCGACCTCGATCTTTACGCGCGCTTCAGCAATGCGATCGTCGTGCAAGCCGGACAAGTCTCTGCGGACTTTCGCGCTACGTCATTGGGCGGCAACGAAACGATTACGATTTCGCCGACGACTGCGCCTGCGTTGCAAGCCGGAACCTATTACCTCGCCATCTCGAATTGCACGGCCAGTACGGCGAATTTCACGCTCACCGCCACTGTCAGCACCAACACCACCGGGCAAATCACCGAAGACCTGAGTGTGGATGACGGCACGCCCGAAAGTGGCTTGCGGGGTGACGGTGCATTTTTTGTCAATCGCCTGACGCCTTCGCGTTATCCGTCACGGCTTCAGCGCGTGCGCATCTATTTCGCGCAAATCAGCGGGCAGCCCGACCCGTCAAATCAATCCATCCGCCTGCTCGTCTTCAACAATCCGACCTTCAACTCGTTGCCCCTTTCGCCGTCTTACTTGTTAGATCGTCAGGTCACGATTCCTCAAATCACTACGCCGCGCTATGTCGAATATGACATCACCGAAAACGTATCCATCACCGAAGGCGATTGGATCGTAGGCTTTCAATCACCCAATCCCGCCAATGGCGTAGCGTGCGTGTTAGACGCATCCAGCACGTTTCAGAATCGCTCTTTCGCCAAGTCGAACGGCCCCACGAATTGGATCTCGATGAACGCCAACGCGATGATTCGCGCCGTCGCGGTGTCGGGTACGCAACCGACTTGCACTTATGCGATTGCGCCAACTTCGCAAAACTTCACCGCAGCAGGCGGTAACGGTACGGTCAGCGTAACGGTCGCGACAGGCTGCGCGTGGACGGCGGCGAGCAATGTCGCGTGGCTCACGATCAATTCCGGCGCAAGCGGCAGCGGCAATGGCGCAGTAGGCTTCACGGCTGCGGCGAATCAAACGACCTCATCGCGCACCGGTACGTTGACCGTCGCGGGACAAACTTTCACCGTCACGCAAGAGGCATTGGCTTGTACGTTTAGCATCGCGCCGACTTCGCAAAATTTCGCAGCGGCAGGCGGCAGCGATACGGTGAATGTGACTGCCCCCGCAGGCTGTGCGTGGACGGCAGTGAGCAATGCTTCGTGGCTTTCGATCACGAGCGGCGCGTCAGGCAGCGGCAATGGAGCGGTAGGCTATACCGCCGCTGCCAATCAAACGACGAGCGTTCGCACCGGCACGCTGACGATTGCCGGGCAAACTTACACCGTGACGCAGGCGGCAGCGCCTTGCACTTACAGCCTCACGCCTACGTCACAATCGTTCACGGCGACCGGCGGCAGCGGCACGGTCAACGTCACCACCGCAACGGGCTGCGCGTGGACGGCTTCGAGCAACGACAACTGGCTATCAATCACCAGCGGCGCGTCGGGCAGCGGCAACGGCTTCGCTGCCTTTACTGTAGCGGCGAACCAGCTCTTAGCGGCGCGCACGGGTACGCTCACCATCGCGGGGCAAACGTTCACCATGACACAAGCGGCATTGGTTTGTACGTATGCGCTCACGCCTGCGAGTCAGAGCTTCAATGCCACGGGCAGCGTAGGTTCGTTTGAGATGACGACGAACGGATCGCTGTGTAATTGGACGGCGACGAGCAGTGCGAGTTGGCTGACCATCAGAAGCGGCGCGAGCGGCATCGGCAACGACACGGTTCGTTACGGCGTAGCCGATAACCCTTCGCTCGAACCGCGCACCGCGACGATCACCAGCGGCGGACAAACGCATACCGTAACGCAAGCGGGCGTCGTTTGTGCTTACGCGCTTTCGAGCAACGCGCTCAGTGTTCCCACCGCCGCTGGCAATGGTGCAGTGAGCGTAGCCACTCAATCCGTTTGCGCATGGACGGCGACCAGCAATGCCAGTTGGCTGACGATCACCGAGGGCGCTTCGGGCACGGGCAGTGGCCGCGTAGCTTTCAACATCGCGGCGAACACCGCTTCAACCGCCACTCGGACGGCAACGCTCACCATCGCGGGGCAAACTTTCACCGTCACGCAATCAGCGCCAAACGCGCTGGGCAGCGTATCTGCCGCGAGCTATCAAACGCCGCTAGCGCCTGATTCGATTGCTGCGATTTTCGGTACGGGGTTGGCAACACGCACCGAAGTCGCCGCGACGACTCCGTTACCAACGACGCTGGCCGACACGACGGTGCGCTTGCGTGACAGCACGGGTACTGAATTGCTCGCGCCCTTGTTCTTTGTTTCGGCTGCGCAAGTGAATTACCTGATTCCAGCGGGCTTGCTGGCGGGTAATGCGACGGTGCTGGTTACGAGCGGAGACAACACGCTCTCGCTCGGCGCGATTACGCTCGCCCATCTCGCGCCGGGCATTTTCACCGCCAACGCCAGCGGCAACGGCGTCGCGGCGGGGTTGGTCTTGCGCGTAAAGGCCGATGGCAGTCAGGTCTATGAACCCATGCTGCAACTCAACGCAGCTTCGGGGCGTTTCGTACCGCTGCCGATTGATCTGGGCAGCGTCAACGAGCAAGTCTTTTTGATTTTGTTCGGAACCGGTTTTCGCAACGTGACACGATTGGCTGACGCGACGGCACAAATTGGCGGAGCCGATGCCGACGTGCTTTATGCCGGACGACAAGGCGAACTGGCAGGCCTTGATCAACTGAACATCCGACTCAATCGCAATTTGATTGGGCGCGGCGAACTCGACCTGCTGTGCAACATCGCCGGGCGCAGCGCGAACACCGTTCGCATCAACGTGAAGTAATTGATGACACTAGCGTAAGGGGTTTGCCAGCAGGGCCTTCGCCACAAAAAAGCACAGAAGACACAAAACGAAACTTCATGGTCAGAAGTCTTTTTTGTGGCCTTTGTGCTTCTTTGCAGCGAAAGCCCTTCTGGCAAATAGTTTGCCTTCATCGCCCCAAAGCAACAGCAGCCCGCAAAATTGCGTCTGAGGCGCACTTCCCGTATGGTTCCCGCCGCAACTCCCCGATAAAAACTACTGATCGAATGAGGTGTTTTATGTTGCGTATGAAATTTGCCCTCCGCGTTTTGTTACTCAGTTTGGCGTTGTTGGTTCCTGCCGCATCGCAAGCGCCGAAAAAAACTTCCAATCAATGGGCGTTGCTCATTGGCATCAATGATTATCCCGGAGAAATTCAGGACTTGCGTTTCGCCCGCGACGATGCGCGCGCGCTCAAAGACGTGCTGATGAGTTCAGCCGGTTTTCAGGAAGACCACATTCGCCTCTTGACCGACGATGGCTTGGGCGAAGCCAAAGCCACGAAACAAAACATCCTCAATGCGATTGAACAGACGCTGGCTGCGCAAGTGCAAGCCAACGATCAAGTCATCGTTTTCCTCGCCGGACACGGCATCGTGCGCGGCGTTGGCCCTGAAGCCAAAAGCTATTTCCTGCCCATAGACATTGCGCCGCAAACGCCCGAATCGCTCGAACGCAGCGCGATTGATCTCGAAGAACTCGCGCGCAAACTCTCTACGTTAAAAGCCTCGCAGTTCACCATTTTCGTTGACGCCTGCCGCGAAGACCCTTTTCCCGGGCGCGGTCTCAAAGGCAATCAACTCACCGACGTGATGACGCGCGGCTTGCGCATTCGTCGCTTGACCGTAGCGTCAGCGCCCAACGCCGCGCAGCCCGAAGCTCCGACCAGCATCGTCTTTTATGCCTGCCGCATCGGCGAACGCGCTTATGAAAATCTGCAACTAGGCCACGGCGTATTCACCCATTTCATCATGCGCGGTTTGCGCGAACTCGCCGCGCGTCCTGATGGCCGCGTTGAAGCAGGCTTGCTCGCCGGATACCTGCGCGACAACGTCAAAAAATGGCGCGAAGAAGCTGCGAAAACGAACGCCATCTTTGGCGAACAAACGCCGACAATGATTGCGACCGAAGTGCGCGGCCCGGTCGTGGTGGCTTACGTCACACCGATGGGCGGCACGACGGTGGCGAATCCATCCAACACTTTGAGCGGCGTCACGCTCATCACCGAACCCGCAGGCGCTACGATTTTTATCAATGGGCAAGCGGCAGGCAGCGGGCCGCTGTTTCAAGAACTCGCGCCGCGCGAATACACCGTGCGCGCCGAACTCGCGGGCTTTCAGCCGGTCGAATCCAAAATCAAACTCGTCGCCGGTTATCAGCAGGAAGTCACGCTGACCTTGCAACCTACTTTAGCGAATGCCAATTACGAAAAAGGCGTAGCGTTCGAGAATCAACAACTCTGGCCGCAAGCCATCGCCGCATATGAAGTCGCGTTGCGCGAAGACCCGCAATCGCTGGCGACTTATGAACGGCTGGCGAATGTATACGCGCTCAACGCCCGCTGGCGCGAAGCCATCACGTTGCTGACCAATGCGCTGAACAAATTCCCCAACAACGCCTTGCTGCTCGCGCAACGCTCACGGGCTTATAGCGCAATAGCCGAAAGCGAAGTGGCGACGACAACGGCTGCACCTGCGCCTATTTCTGGGGCAAGTTCGTTCGCGCAACCTGCGCCAAGCGACGAACCGGAAAGCGGAAAGAAAAGCAAGAAAGGCGGTAAAGGCAAGAAGGATGAAGGGGCTGTCTCTGAGAAAAGTAGCAAAAGCAAAGACGACGAAATCGCTTCGGCTGACACCGGCAAGAAAGGCGCAAGTAAAGGAAGCAAGAAAAGCAAGAAAAGCGATAAGCAGGCCGAAGAAGAAACACCGCGCGTCATTGTCTCAACGCCCGCCCGCAGTAGTTCAAACTGGTATGAACTCGCCTTGCGTGATGCCGAAGCGGCATTGCGTTTCGATGCCAAACTCGTCGCGGCGCATCTCGCTTTGGGCTTCGCTTACCTGTTAAACGGAGGCGACGCCAATCGTGCATTGAATGCGTTCGTAGCAGCCTCGACGCTCGCGCCGTCTGAAGCCGAAGCCTATTACGGCGTAGGCTCGGCCTACCGCGCGTTGAACCAAACGCAACAAGCCTTGCCGCAGTTACGCAAAGCCATCGCGTTGCGTCCTGACTTTTACGAAGCGCAACGCGAATTGGCTTATTGCCATCACGTGCGCGGCGAAACCGATCAGGCCATTGAGCAATACCAATTCGCTGCGGCGCGTCGCAGCAAAATCAAAAAGTCTGACGAACTCGCGGCGAATGACTTGGCGCTGGCTTCGCTCTATCAACGCAAAGGCGAACAGGTCGGCGGCACGCAGGGCGAAGAATACAAGAAAGCGGCGAAGGCTTATGAGAAAGATGCGCGCGACAAAGAACCTTCGCTGAAAGGCGCAAGCAAGAAACTCGCCGTCGCAGGCGTATCGAAACTCGTCGAAGAAAAAGTATCGTTCGAGGTACGCAATCTTTTCGGCAGGTCGAAAGAAGAAACGCCGACATCTTCTTCGTCGTCGTCTTCCGGCGTATCAGTAGACAAAGGCGGCGTCACGGTTCCGATTAAAGTAGGCGGCGGCAAAATTCCGGTCAAAATTCCGTTGAAAATTCCGATTCTCGGCGGCGGCAAAGAACCTAAAGCCGAGAAGTCCCCCATCAGAATTCCTGGCTTGGGCAACAGCAAAGACTCCAAAGTCGAAAAGGCTCCGACCAAGAGCAGGAAGCCGGAAGGCGGCAAAGTGCCGGTGCTGATTCCGGGCAAGATTACGTTGCCGAGCAAGAACAAAGATTCGTCATCTTCGTCTGGCAAACCCAAAGAGCCGGTCAAAGAACCGATCAAAGAAAGAATGCCGACGAAAGTTTTGATTCCCGAAAAACTGAAAGTGCCGATAAAACAGTAACCCGATGACGCCCTCACGATGCAGTGCGTCCCGTTGTAAGCAGTGGAACAGGTTGCGAACCTGTTCCACCATATTTGAGGAGGCTCAAACCCCGATGAAGCAATTTCCCCTTGCTCTGCTGTTGTGTTGTCTCTCGTTGTTGGTCTTTGCCAGCGATCATTGGCCGCAATTTCGCGGCCCCGATGGCACCGGACACTCCGACGTAAAAAACTTGCCGCTCACGTGGAGCGAAACTGAAAACATTGTTTGGAAGACGCCGATTCACGATCACGGTTGGTCGTCGCCGGTGATTTTCGGCAAACAGGTTTGGCTGACTTCAGGCAGCAAAGACGGCAGGCAACTTTACGCGCTGTGCCTCGACCGCGACACGGGCAAGGTCATCAAAGACCTCAAGCTGTTTGACGTAGCCGCGCCGCAATACGCGCATCCGTTTAACACTTACGCTTCGCCTACGCCCGCCATTGAGAACGGTCGCGTCTACCTCACCTTCGGCTCGCCCGGCACAGCCTGCATTGATACCAAGACGTTCAAAGTGCTGTGGCAACGCACCGATTTTGAATGCAATCACTTTCGCGGTTCGGGTTCGTCACCCGTGATTTTTCAGAACTTGTTGCTGATGAACTTCGACGGCAGCGATAAGCAATACGTCGTCGCATTAGACAAAAAAACCGGCAAGACCGTGTGGCAAACCAACCGCTCGATTGATTTCAAAGACATTGATGCCAAAGGCAAAATCGCCGCCGATGGCGATATGCGCAAAGCGTTCGCTACGCCGCAAGTCGCGCAACTCAACAGACGGTGGGAAATGATCAGCCTCGGCGCGAAGGCGGCTTATTCATACGATCCCTTCACCGGCAAAGAACTCTGGCGCGTAGAGGAACGCGCGCAACATTCAGCCAGCACTCGCCCCGTCATCGGCCACGGCATGATTTTTTATCCGACCGGTTTTTCTACCGGGCAGCTTTTCGCCGTGCGCATCGGCGGCAACGGCTTGCTGGATGATTCGCACGTTGCGTGGCGCGTAAAACGCGGTGTATCGAACAAGCCTTCAATTCTGTTGATAGATGATCTGATTTTTATGATTGGTGACACCGGCATCGCCAGTTGCATCGAAGCCAGAACCGGCGCGCAAGTCTGGCAGGAACGCCTCTTAGGCGAATACACCACGTCGCCGGTTTATGCCGACGGCAAGGTCTGGCTGTTCAGCGAAGACGGCAAAACGACGGTGATTAAGCCTTCGCGTACGTTTGAAAAGCTGGCTGAGAATCAATTAGGCGATGGCTTTCTCGCTTCTCCGGCACTGGCGGGCAAGGCATTTTATCTGCGCTCACGGTCGCATCTTTATCGGATTGAAAAGAAGTGATCTCTCTTGACTCAGACTCCTTTATGAACATTGAGGAACTACGTCGAAAATTATTGTTTGAAGAGGCGAATGCGACGTATGCCGCGCTACAGCAACAACCCGAACAATGGCGACAGATCGAACAAGAAGATGCCGTTTGGGATGCGACGTTAGGCGATGGCTTAGAGCCAGAAAGCTGGCCTGAATACGAACTCGAACCACAAAAATAATATGAAGACCATTTTGAGCAAGGCCGCTGGTATGTCGTTCGCGCTACCAGTCTTATGCCTGAGCTTGCTTAACGCCTGCCTGATGCAACCAGCCGCTGCGCCGCAAAAAGCCTCAGCGACACCTACGCCCGCATTGTATGAGACGCGCGCCAAAGGTTCGCCCGATGGCATCGGCAAGTGGTATCAGGGACGCGAGATTACGTTTGTGATGGGTTTCGTAGGCGCTGAATGGCTGGAGCGTCCCGAACGTATCGAAGAAGAACAACCCGACCGCGTCGTCAAAGAAATGAAGCTCAAGCCCACCGATGTCGTCGCTGACGTAGGCGCGGGCACGGGTTACTTTTCGTTTCGCCTCGCGCCGCTCGTGCCGCAAGGGAAGGTCTTTGCCATAGACCTGCAAGACGAAATGATCGCGGTGCTAAACAAACGCAAAGTCGAACTCAAAGCCGCCAACGTCACAGCGGTGAAAAGCACTGAGCAAGACGCGCGCCTGCCTGAAAATTCCATTGATGTAGTGCTGATGGTGGATGTCTATCACGAGTTCGCTTATCCGTTTGAGATGATGCAAAGCGTCTTCAAGGCGTTGAAACCCGGCGGGCGCGTCATTCAAATCGAATATCGCGGCGAAGACGCGACCATACCGATCAAGCCGTTGCACAAGATGACGGTGAAGCAGGTACGCAAAGAGCAGGAATTCATCGGCTTGAAATTCGTAGAGGTGAAAAACTTTCTGCCGCAACAACATTTCATCGTGCTGGAAAAACCAAAGGACAAGTAATGACTGAGATCGAACGCATTCAAGATCAATTGCATCGCGCGCATCACGGCAGCGCTTGGCACGGCCCCGCGTTGAACGAATTACTGGCAGGTGTCACCGCCGAGCAAGCTATCGTGCATCCCATCACCAACGCGCACAGCATTTGGGAACTCGTCCATCACATCGCGTTTTGGGAAAGCGTAGTGTTGCAAAGGCTCAACGGCGAAGAGGTCAGCAGCAAAGAAGTCACTGAAGAGTCGAACTTTTCAGCGGCTGAGGAAGCGACCGAAACCACTTGGGAAAAGGCGAAGCTGCAACTGGATGAAACCGCCGCCGCCTTGCGCGAACAGCTTGCGCAAATGACTGACGCGCAACTCAATGACAAAGTGCCGAATCGCAAGCGGCTGCTTTACTTCGAAATTCACGGCGCGATTCAGCACGCGCTCTATCATGCCGGACAAATCGCGCTGCTAAAAAAATTGGTTTAACCCCAAACACGCCCTTCGCCAATTAACAAAACAAAACGCGGAATACACGGAAAAACACTGAAGCTGCGGAAGTTTCTTCTTTCCGCCTATTCCGCGCTTTTCTGCGTATTCCGCGTTTTGTTTTGTTGATTGACGATGCGGGCTATTTGGGAAACTGGCTCGCATCCAAGCCCGGAATCAGCCGCAGCGAGTTTTTATAGTAAATCTTCTTCAACACTTCATCGGGCAAATACAAACCATACATCCGCCAGAAAGCGTGGCGGCGGCGGTAATAAGGAATGTAATCATCCTTCGTCTCGAAGACACGAAAGTAAGAGTGATATTCGGTCGGCTCATAAATGTCTTTGCCGAAGACGAGGCGGTCTTGATACTTGATGAAAAAGTCGCGCGCGGTATAAGGCTGACGACCAATCTCGGCGAGAACGGCAGCCACGTCTACGTTAAAGTTCGGATACTTGTCGAACATCCGCCCCAGGCGCGCGAAATCGTTGCCGTGATAACTCATGTGCGCGAAAACAAATTTGGTTTTCGGATGCCGCGCAATGAGGTTGTCGCGTTCGGTCATCAGCGTCTCAAACGTAGGGTATTTTTCAGGTGGACGCGCACGAGTGGGAAACTGTTTGAGTTCCAGCCAGCGTTCGTTGTCTTTATCAAGCGGGTCAAAAAACGCCGACGGCTCGGCGATGTGAATCAAGATCGGCAAGTTGAGTTCAGCGCATTTGTCCCAAAGCGGAGCGAGTTCAGGATCGTCAACTTTCACGCGCGCGCCGGTTTTGTATTTCAAATCCATGCCGAGGTTTTTGAAAATCTTCAGTCCTTGCGCGCCGTTCTTCACGTCTTCGGCTAACCGCGCCGCCGCGCGTTGGCCGAAGCCCGGTTCGTCAATGTCACGGAAATCAACGTTCGCAAAAATCACGAACCGATTCGGATAACGGCCTTTCATCGCGGTGACGAGTTCTTTTAACCGCGCGCCTGTGCTGCCGCTGAGATTAACCATCACTCGCAAGTTGATCTCGTCCATCTCTTTGACCAGCTTGTCTATGCGCGCCGGATCGGTGAGCGCCTGATGCGCGTGAATATCAATCATCGGAAACTTCGCGCGCGTCGGCTTGTGTTCCGCCACGGTCAGCGTAGATTTCGGATCGTATTCATCAATCGTCAGCATCTCTTCGCGCGGAATCTTCTGCTCACCGCGTTGCGCGAATACAGCAACCGCCGCCCATAAAATCAGACCTAAGGTGCTAAAAATTTTATTCATAACCCTTCGTGAAAATTCGTGTTAATTCGTGGCAAAACTATTTCTGGGTTGCCGGTTTCTCTACCTTGCGCGGTTTAAAAGTGAACACGACGTAATCGCCGCGCTTGCGATATTCGTCCACGTTGATCGTATCTAAACTTTCGAGCGGTACGATTGAAACGACTTTGACGTTGGCTTTCGGCAAGCGCCGCACAGTGCGCGCCGTCGTACCCAATTTATAATCGCTATGAAACGCGCCGTTGAAATGCACGATGACCGGTTTGTTGGCCGTTGCTTCGTTATAAGCCTGCGCCAGCGACTCAGCCATCGTTTCGTCTTTCACGCATTGCGCCTGATAGAAACGTTCGGTCATCGCTTTCATCTTTAAGGCCATTTGGGCAGCTTCTTCTTCAGCTTTCTTTTTCGCTTCAGGCGAATCGTCTTTTTTTGCTTTGGCGTCATCCGTCGGATGCACCGTCATCGCTTCGGCAAAGCGTTTGAAATAATCGTCCATCGGGCATTGCTGTTCCGCTGCGACATATTTGCGTTCATCGGCTGATAAGGTATCCAACCCTTTCAATCCGCTTTTAGAAACCAACGAAGCGTGGCGGCGCGGCACGTTGCCCGCGATCACGCGCCATTGATGGGCTTTGGCGAGTTCGAGCAACGGGCGATAGTCCTTAGCGTAATTCGGCCAGGGGCGCGAAATTTTCAGGAGGCCCTCTTCACTCACATTGCCCGCGAGATATTCGTTGACGAAGGATTGCGTGTCGCGCTCGAACATCTCAAACGCCACCGTCACCTTACGCTCGCGGCGCAACAGCCCTTCGAGAATCGCGCGCTCCAACCGATGCGTGTTGGCGTCATCATGCTGTTCGCCGACAAATACGATCTCGGCGCGCGCCAGTTCAGCCAGCATCGTTTCAAAGTCGCTGAACTTTTTCGTCTTGGCGTCATAAACGCGCTGCGGCACGTAGCTCGAAAGTGAAGACTCATGCACTTGGGCATTCGACGTAATGCTCAACAACAAAGCCAGTAAAAATGCGTTCAGAAATTTATTCAAAATGTATTTGCTCCAATTGAGATGATGGCGAAGAACTCGCTTGCCAGAATTGAGCGAACGTATAGCCACGACCGCGCAGAACCTGTATCGGCTAGGCGCTAATATCCAACAAACTAAGCTGTTCGCTCTGTACTGTTATTGGTACTGCCACTCGATTTTCTGTCATCCCGGTGGTTCGCGCGGCGGCGCAGACTTCTCCCCAGCTAACAAAATAATCGTCATAAAAACGGATCGGGTATTTCCCGTAAGCTATCAATTCTGCACGCGTGGGCAGTTTCTCCAGGATTTTTGCTACCCGTTTAACTTCAAGCTGTAAAGTTTTTTTAGGTACTTCATATTTTTGTTTAAGCAACCGGGGAACGGGGCTATTCTTGGCGGTAAGAACCCTTTCAACCTTTCGGAATGGGTCAAGCCCCGCAGCTATTTCGTCGTGACGGGACAAGGCGATCTGCGTATAAGTATTTTCCTTTTCCAAGCCAAGGTAATTACGGCCTAATTGATGGGCAGCCAAAGTAGTAGTGCCAGCGCCATTGAAACAATCCAATACCATCTCGCCTTTTTTCGTAAACAGGCTTATTAGCCGATACATTAACTGCGGAGGTAACTGGCAAGGATGATCAACCCGTCGCGTGTTGTGTTTCAACCTATGAATATCCCACCAAAGGTCAGTGAGCGTCCCTCGGTCATTGATTCGCGCGTTACGCCGATAATTGACGCACTGAGCGCGCAGGCAAAATCCTTCATCAAGCGGAGCAAGGTAACTATTAAGCTGATGGTTAGCGGTAAAATCTAATCGCAGCCCTGCCGCTGGCTCAACCCGCGATTGCGCAGTTGATATGAACCCTGGCAGCGGGCGGGGCTCGCCTTTACTAAAACACAGAATGGCATAATGAGCTGGCATTAAAAGCCGCACCGGGAAAGAAAGGGCGTCCCAGGTAATCCAGTTTTGAAAATTCAACAGCGTTTGTAAGTGCAAAAAATGCCTGACCGACCATAAAGGTATATTGAGCAAGGCCAACGTGCGTCCGGGCTTTAAGGCACGCGCTAACTCGGCAATCCATTCATCGCACCAATCAAAATAATGGGCGACCGCTAAATCATCGCGGTATCCCGTATAGTTTTTTTTGAGATTATAAGGCGGGTCGGCAAAAGCAAAATCTATCGAATTTTCGGGGATTTTTCGCAACTCATTCAGGCAATCGCCGGTGACGAGTTGATTAACCCACTGACGAGGTAAGGGTGAAGTCTCTAAAGAAAACTTCGGCTTTGAGATCGGCTTAACCTCTGCGCGAGTAAGCGGAAGCGGGCGGCAATCTACGACCCGAAGTTCTTTGTACTCTCCCAGGCCGAACAAATCCGCCAACCTCAGTAATATCGGAGTTATATCACCTTCAAGGTCGCAGGCAACGTCACGCCAAACATCTGACACCAGTGTCCCGTATTCGTGGTAGGTATGCTTTTTGCCGCCGTAATCCTTAGTCGTCTTATCGCAAGCGGGACAATAAGTATACTGAATACGCGTTTTAGTATGCCGTAAGGTAGAAGCATATTTAGTATGGATTAACGCGCCGAAATGTTGCTCTGGTAACCTATCAGTACCAAGTGACTGTGGCTCAGTGCGCTTTATCGTAATCCAGCTTTGATAGCGTATAACTGACTCAATGCTGGCTTGTGCGGCTACTAAATCTACTGTATTACCAATCGTTACCAACGTGGCGCCTTCCGCCAAAGCCTGAGCTACTTTAGTCGCTAATACTCCTATGTTACTTAACGGATAGTTGAATTGATGAGACGGCGCTGCTGGCAATCTCAACACCAAAACATCGGCAAAGCCGCTGGCGTGAGTTACGGCCTCTGACATTTCTGAAGCAGAAATTGTTTTGATGGTAAGCGGAATGCTTCCCTCTGAACGATGCGCCATAAACGATTGCTACGACCTCAACGAAAAGACTTTCTCAGAAACTCGCAAAGAACGTCCAGCTCTTCTCGAGAAAAAGCGACAGTGCAATGACTGTGAGTACAAATTATGTTTAACGCAGTATTGCGTTGAAAATTACCAGCCCCATCTACGACATAAGCAATCTTATGTCCGGCATGCTTAATCTGTTCCAACCGCGCCCGCGCCTGACCGGCTTTGCGTTCAATCACACTATTGGTAGTTACCTGAAAGCTGACCTCAATGCCGACAAGCTTCTTTCCCGCAGAAACCACCAAGTCAAAGGTCGTCAAACGACCTGTTTGCTCATCCGTGTGTGTAACTCCCGGCAAATGGCCGTCGCGGGTTACGGTGAACTTAGCCAGCCCTAAGTGAGCTTCTAAATATTCTTTGACGAAATCCTGGGCCAGTTGACCAAGCGTATTCGACTGTGCGCCACCCGTGATGCGGCTAACCCAGATATAACGCTGCTTGATATATTTTTCGAGCCGGTCAGGCTGCCCCAAGTAATTGCTAATCTCGCATTTCGTGAGAACCTCAGCCGTGTAATCGTTGCTGGAAGCCCCACCGAGCAAAACCAGCGCGATGACATCCTTCAGCATATCGTTAAGTACCTTGGGGTCGAACAACGTCTTGCCGCTCAATCCGAGTTTGCTGTTTGAAAGAATGCCATTTACGGGCAACGTTTTGAACCGATAGGTCTTGCTTTTCTCGCCCCAAACATAATGCAGTTCGCCTGCGGGAAACAAAGAGGCAAACTCCCGATTGACCCTTTGCAACATCTCACCGCCGAAATCGGCCAGGGCTGCCAGATGCTTCAAAAACAAATTGGCCGGCAGCGCAGAAGCCTCAATCACCGTGAACAGCCGTTCCAAATCCCTAACCTTGACTGCCAGAATAGCGATGAAATCGTCCTGCGTTTCAAGCAACTTGGGGATAACGCTTAACTCAGCCTCCCGCTGTGACAACTCTTGCGGCCAGAACATAGAGGCGACTTGCCGCAATTCCTGTGGCGTCCTTCGATAATTGGCATTGGTCATAAAGTCAGTTTTAACTCAAAAAATGTAATATGCCCAGATCGTAACACGAAGGTAAGAAAGACTGCTAACCAAGACCTTGTGAGACTTAAAGGCATCATTCCTTCGGCTTGATTTAGCTACCAGGCAAACTCTGTGATACCTTTTGGCTATGGCAAAAAAAGGTACCGTACTCGTAATTGACGACGAAGAAGTGATGCGCGACGTGTTGGAAAGCCTGCTTTCCGCCGACGGCTATCGCGTAGATATCGCCAAGACCGGCGAAGAAGGTTTGGCGAAACTCGCCGAACGGCAATATGACGCTTATCTGCTCGACGTTTCGATGCCCGGCATCGGCGGGCTGCGTACGCTCGAAGAAATCATCAAGCTCGACCGCGAAGCCGTTGTGATGATGGTTACGGCGTATGCCACTTTCGACACCGCCATCGCCGCGTGGCAGTTGGGCGCGTTCAATTGCATTCGCAAGCCCTTCGACAATCAGCAGATTCTCAAAACCGTCGCCGCCGCCATCGCGCGTCGTCGCGGCGAAGAAGAGCGCCGCGTGTTGCGCCGTACGCTCAAGACTTCGGCGGATAAAAGCATGATCGTCGGCGGCTCGCCTGCGATTCGTGAAGTCTATGATTTGATCGAACAGGTCGCGCCTGCGCGTTCGACGATTTTGATTACAGGCGAATCGGGCACAGGCAAAGAGGTCGTCGCGCGCGCCATTCATTTTTCTAGCCCGCGGGCCGAATCAGGCCAATTCGTCGCCGTGAATTGCAGCAACATCCCGTCTGAGTTGTTGGAGTCAGAATTGTTCGGCCACACGCGCGGCGCTTTCACCGGCGCGATTGCCGCCAAGAAAGGTTTGTTTGAAGTCGCCGACAACGGCTCGATCTTCCTCGACGAAATCAGCACGATTCCGCCTGAGACGCAGGCGCGCTTGTTGCGCGTGATTCAAGAGCGCGAGTTCACGCCCTTGGGCGATACGCAACCGCGCAAGGTTGACGTACGCATCATCGCGGCAACGAATACGAATTTGCAGCAAGCGGTAAAGTCCGGCGAGTTCCGCGAAGACCTGTTTTATCGCCTCAACGTCATCAACATTCACCTGCCGCCGCTGCGCGAACGCAAGACCGACATTCTGCCGCTCGCGCAACATTTCATTCGCAAATTTAACGCCGAAAACAATCGCCAGATCGGCGATCAAATCGCGCCCGAAGTCTTGCGCGCGCTCGAAGCCTATCCCTGGCCCGGCAACGTGCGCGAACTCGAAGCCGGCATCGAACGCGCCGTCATCATCGCCCGCACCACCGAACTCACACTCGACGTGTTGCGCGAAGAAGTCACCAACCCGCAAGCGCGGCTGAACGCCGGTTCGGGTACGTCAGAGATGGCAGGCTCGCTCGACATCGAACGCGGCATTTCTTTTTATGACGAAGTCTCGCGCTTCGAGATCGAACTCATCCGCCGCGCGCTCGACATCACCAACAATCATCAAAGCAAAGCCGCCAAGCTGTTGGGCATGAACAACACTACGCTCAACAGCAAGATTAAGGTTTATCACATCAAGACCTAACGGTTTATGGAGTGCGGTCGGCTTGCCGCCGCTTTGGCTTTCGCCTGCAAAGCAATTGGTTTTTTCGGGAGTATCGCGCCACGAACGGAAAGCGGCGGCTAGCCGACCGCACTCCATAATTTGCGCGCTACTGTAGCTGCCGCAACGCCTCATACAACACAAGGCTGACCGAGTTCGCCAGATTCAGCGAACGCACGCGCGGGTTCGGCATTGGTATGTAAAGCGAGCTTTCGTAATGCTCGGCTACGAACTCTGGCGGCAACCCCAACGTCTCACGTCCAAACACCAAACAATCTTGCGGCTGAAATTGCCAGTCGGTGTAGCGATGCTTCGCGCCAGTTTCGACCAACACCAAACGGCTGTTGGGCAAAGCCTGTCGAAACGCCGCCAGCGTGTAATGGTGATGCATCTCGACTTCATCCCAATAATCCAACCCCGCGCGGCGTACGGCCTTTTCGTCAATGCGAAAACCGAGCTTGCCGACGAGGTGCAAAGTCGCATACGTCGCGGCGCACAAGCGCACGATGTTGCCGGTGTTGGGCGGAATTTCAGGTTCGATCAGGGCGATATGCAAGCCTGAATGTTGGTCGGCGGGATAGTGCATTTTCTGAAAAAATCGAGGGCACAGGAGTTGATCTTGTGCCCTCAGTAAATCGAATAGCCAAACAGAACAAGCTCGGCAGCTTGTTCTACTGTTTACCCTTGCGAAATCAACTGCCGCAACACGAAGGGCAGAATGCCGCCGTGCTGGTAGTAATCCACTTCAATCGGCGTATCAATCCGCAGTGTCACTTCCACTTCCTGCGCAGACCCATCGTTGCGATGAATCACCAGCGTGAGGTTTTGTCGCGGCTTGATGCCCGCGTCAATACCAACAATATCGAACGCTTCTGAACCGGTCAGTCCTAACGTTTGCGCCGTCACGCCGTCTTTGAATTGCAACGGCAGCACGCCCATGCCAACTAAGTTAGAGCGATGGATGCGCTCAAAACTTTGCGCAACAACCGCCTTAACGCCTAATAAAGCAGTTCCCTTCGCCGCCCAATCGCGCGAACTGCCCGTGCCGTATTCCTGTCCGGCGAAGATCACGAGCGGCGTACCGATAGCTTGATAGCTCATCGCCGCGTCGTAAATCGCCATCTGTTCACCCGTAGGTTGATACCGCGTCACGCCGCCTTCTACGCCCGGAACCATCAGGTTTTTGATGCGTACGTTGGCGAAGGTGCCGCGCGTCATGATGCGGTCGTTGCCGCGCCGCGAGCCGTAAGAATTGAAGTTCTCCGGCGGAACGCCTTGTTCCTGTAAATACAAACCTGCTGGCGACGAAGCCTTGATCGAACCCGCCGGCGAGATGTGTTCGGTCGTCACCGAATCGCCGAAGATGCCCAGCGCGCGCGCCCACACGATGTCGTGCGCCGCGCCTGAGTCCATCGAAAACTCTTCAAAGAAAGGCGGACGTTGAATGTAATTGGATTTTTCGTCCCACTGATAAACGTCGCCCTTGGTCGCGGAGATGTCGTTCCACAACGGATTTTCCGCAGTAAAATCAGAATACAACCGCTTGAAGGTTTCGGCATCCATCGCAGCGCTCATCAGGTCGCCGACTTCTTTGCTCGTAGGCCAAATGTCACGCAAATACACATCCTGGTTCCCTCTTCCTACGCCGAGCGGTTCGTTCGCCATATCAATGTTGACGCGGCCCGCCAGCGCGAAGGCCACGACCAGCGGCGGACTCATCAAAAAGTTCGCCTTGATGTTTTGATGTACGCGCGCCTCGAAGTTGCGATTACCCGACAACACGCTGGCGGCAATCAAATCATTCGACACAACGACGTCTTCAATTTTCGGATCAAGCGGACCCGAGTTGCCGATGCACGTAGTGCAGCCGTAACCAACCACTTGAAAACCCAGTTGATCAAGATATTCCTGCAAGCCAGTTTGCGTCAGATATTCGGTCACGACGCGCGAGCCTGGCCCCAGCGAAGTTTTGACTTGCGGTTTAACGCGCAACCCTTTCTCGACGGCCTTTTTCGCCACCAACCCAGCCGCCAGCATTACGCTCGGATTAGAAGTGTTCGTGCAAGACGTAATCGCGGCAATCAACACATCGCCATGCCCCAAATCAACCGAGGCCGCCGGAAATGCTTGCGCCGGTACGTCCTCCAACCGATCCGGCGTGGGGCGATTGTTCATCATCTCGACTTCTGATTGTGTGCTGGTGTTTCTTCGGCTCAAGTCTTCACCCTTCGCCGCAGGCGCGGTCGCCGGTTCCTGTTCGCCGCCGCCGGTCAATGGTTCCGCCACTCGTCCGCGCACGCCAATGATGGTTTCGTAGCGTTGCTGCAAGGCTTCGAGCGATTTGCCGTAACCGTTCTCCGAGGTGGGGCTACTAAACAAATCCATGAATTTTTCTTTTAGCCGCGTCAACTCGATGCGGTCTTGCGGACGTTTCGGCCCCGCGACGCTCGGCACCACCGTACTCAAATCCAATTCGACCAACTGGCTGTATTCGATGTCGCCTTTCGCGGGCACGCCGAACATGCCTTGGGCTTGGTAGTAGTTGCGAAACGCGCTGACTTGCGCTTCGGTGCGTCCCGTAGCCTTGAGGTAATTGCACGTCTCTTCGTCAATCGGGAAAAAGCCCATCGTCGCGCCGTATTCAGGCGCCATGTTGGCAATCGTCGCGCGGTCTACGGCAGACAGCGACGCCGTGCCTTCGCCGCAAAATTCGACAAACTTGCCGACGACTTTGGCCTTGCGCAACATCTCGGTCACGGTCAGCACCAAATCCGTAGCCGTCACGCCTTCGCGCAAGCTGCCCGTCAGGTTGAA
>JAYSVR010000574.1:0-3333 GCA_043718445.1 Acidobacteriota bacterium
CGCATCGCCAATCGCTCGCGGACGGATGAAAGTTTCATCGTCAGCCTTTATCCCGCGCCGTTTAATCCGCACGACAACACGTTCATCAACGTCACCGATCTGTTGCGACAAGCCCAACTGCCCGTACCGCAAATCGTCGCCGTCGCGGGTACGGAAGGCATCATCCTGCAAGAAGACCTGGGCGATTACAGCCTCTCCAGATGGACGAGCGAAGCCCTCGCGCGCGGCGATCAAGCCGGAGCCGATGAGATGTTACGCCAAGCCATTGAACTCATTGCGCGCATTCAAGCCGCGACGCAACTAGCGCACGATCTGGGTTCGATTGCCAGCAAGCTCGCCTTTGACGAAGACAAACTCGGCTGGGAACTCAATTTCTTTTTCGACCATTTCTTCGGCAGCTATCTCAAGTTGCAACTGCCTGCCGCGCAGGAAGCCGCGATCAAAGCCGACCTGCAAGCCGTCGCCATCGAACTCGCCAATCGTCCGCGCGTGCTGACGCACCGCGATTACCACGCGATGAACTTGATGGTAGACCGCAATGGCAAGCTGCGTGTGATTGATCATCAGGATGCGCGCATGGGCCCGGCGACTTACGATCTCGTACCGCTGCTGGTCGAACGCCGTTTGCAACCCGCCGATGAGTTGTGGGTTGAAGAGTGGCAGCTTTGCTTCCTGCGCGAACGCGCCAAGCTGGGTTTGCCGAAAATTGAGCTGGTTGATTTGCGCTATGAGTTCAACCTGATGACGATTCAGCGGCTGCTCAAAGCCATCGGCACGTTCTCTTATCAAACCGGTGTCGCAGGGCGTGGCGAGTATTACGAAAAATACATCAACCCTGCGATTGCGACTGTCTTGCGCGCAATGCGTACGCCAAAGCTGCGCGAATATCCGGCCTTGCGGGCTGCGCTCGAAAACCTGACCATCGAACACGAACTGCACGAGTTGCTCGAACGATTGGATACGGAAGAAAAGCTGCGCGTGTTGGAGTTGGCGCGTTCATTGGCGAAATGAACCAGCACGCTTTCAGAATATCAGTGAATGTCTTCAACAGGTATTTACCAGAAAGCCGATGAATAACCTTCACGCAAAGCGCATTGCTCAAAAAATGCTGGGCAGATAGAATCGCGCCGTTTTCAGGAGGAAGCCTTTATGACTGCACTCGCCGAATTAGCCGTCGCTCAAGCTGTCAGTGACGAATACGATTACGAAACCTTTAACGGTCGCAAGGAGGTCAAGATGGCGGGCGGAATGCACGGACGTACCATCATGCGGTTGGGAGCCAGACTGCAAATACACGTCGAACAAAACGGATTGGGCGACATCTACAGCCCTGACACGACGTTTATGATCGGCACGGACGAGCGCCTGCCTGACTTAGCCTTCCTTTCAAAAGAACGCATTCCCGCAGCAGGCGTACCTTACGGCAAATGGACGCTGGCCCCTGATCTCGCCATCGAAGTCATTTCGCCCAACGACGTTTGGGAAAAAGTGATGGACAAAGTTCACGATTACTTTGCCGCAGGCGTGCAACAGGTTTGGCTCGTAGCCTTAAAACATCGTGAAGTGCATCTCTACGACTCGCCGACGAAGCCGCGCGTTCTGACAGAAGATAATGAACTCACCAGCGCAGCGCTCTTGCCGGGGTTTCAATGCCGCGTGAGCGAACTGTTCGTTTGAGACTTCAGAGAATATCAGCGAAAGCCTTCTTCGTTCGTTCAAACCACCAATACCCGAACACGAAACAAACCAACGCAAAGCCCAACGTAAACGCCAAGCCTTGCCAATCGGGCCATTGGCCTTCGAGCAGGATGCGGCGGTAGCTGCGAATGAGCGGAGCTATCGGGTTTAGTTGGTTGATCCATTGAAAGCGCGGCGGGATCATTTCTTCGGGGTAATAGATCGGCGTGAGGTACTGAAAAACCATCAACAGCAATTGCGTGAACTGCGGCGTATCGCGCAGGAAAGCGCCCAGACTGGCGGCCAGCCAGCTTAATCCGAACGTCAGCAAAAGTTGCGGCACTAACAGCAGCGGCATCAGTAAGGCGGTCGGATGAAATACGCCCTCAAGCAATAACGCCGCGACCAGCAAGATGCCCGTGCCGATGAGTTGTTGTACGACGGCGGAAAGTACGAGATTGACCGGCAGGGCTTCGATGGGGAAGACCACTCGTTTCACGAGATTTACGTTTTCGGTCAGGCTGGTCGTAGCGCGCTGGACGGCTTCGGCGAAAGCGATCCACGGCAACATGCCGCAAAACAGATAGACCGCAAAACCATACTCGCTGCGTTGCGAGCCGAAGCGCGACTTGAAGATGCCGGCAAAGATAAACGTGAAAATCGTGATTTGCAGCGCGGGCGTGACGATGGCCCAAAACAATCCCATCAGCGAACCTTTATAGCGGTTCGATAAATCGCGGCGCACCAGCGACAGCACCAGTTCACGATGCTCGTGCATCAGCGCCCAGGCTCCGTGCCACAGAGGAATTTTCTCGTCCGAACGATAATTCATTTAGTGCAAGGTCGTTGCCGTGCGCGAGGCTTTGGCAGGCGGTTCTTCGGCAAAGGGTGAGACCTTATAACTAGGCGAAATGCGAGGGACGACGCCACGCACTTCTACGCCAGCCATTTGTGCGAGCAGGTTTTCGTATTCGTCAGTGATCTGTTCCCAGTTATAAAGCTGCAACACGCGCGTCATCGCGCGGCGACGGTACTCTTCGATCAAGGCCGAATCAGCCAAAACTCGTTGCAACAATTCGGTGAGTTCCGCCGCGTTGCCGTAAAGCAATCCGGCTTCGCCCAGCACTTCGCGGTTTTCAGGCGTGTCGAGCGTGAGCGCGCAATTGCCCGCGCCCATCGCTTCGATCAAGGCCGGATGCGTGCCACCGACTTCGGTCGAGTGGACGTAGCAATAAGCGTTTTGCTGCAAAGCGCGATAGTCCTCGCCAAATACGAAACCCAAAAACTGAACGCGGTCATCAGCCATTCGCTTTAACTGCGCGATATATTCTTCTGCGTAAGGCGCTCCGCCTACGATCACGAGCGGCCAGTCGGTGTTGAGATTGCGATAGGCTTCGATGGCGAGATGGGCGTTGTTTTCGGGTTCGAGGCGGCTGACGTAAAGCACGTATTGATTGGGCTGCAAGCCGTATTTCTGCAAGGCTTCGGGTTCAGCGCGCCGCGCAACTTCTGCGCCGTAAGCGATCATCGCGGATTGCTTGCCATAGCGCGTGGCGTAATAGTCCTGAATCACCTGCGCATCGGTCACAATCCCCGTCGGCAAAAAGGTCGAGAGCCATTCAGAAAGCTGATAGTAATGCTGCCCAATCCAATTCC
>JAYSVR010000575.1:0-10175 GCA_043718445.1 Acidobacteriota bacterium
CCCGCACGTCGTGCGCAGGTGCGGGCTGGCAGCCCACACCACACTTATCTTTGCCGCACCTCGCTGCTTGGATTGACCAGACTCGCTTTGGCCTTTACCTTTTGCGCGACATTCCGCCCACCAACTTTTTTCAGGAAGAAACTTATGAAGAAACGAACCGCTCATTTTGCGCGTCGTGCAAAACTTTCTTTGATGTTAGCTGTCGCAGCCTTGCTCGCGGCTTATGTCGCCTTGCCGCAAGCTGCATCGGCTGACTCAGAGTTTTTCAACCAAAAGGTCGCACCGATTTTCGCGGCGAATTGCGTAAGCTGCCACGGCGAAAAGATGCAACGCGGCAGGCTTGATTTGCGCACCGAAGCATCAACGCTCAAAGGCGGTTCGCGCGGCGCGGCAATTGAAGCCGGTGCGCCCGACAAGAGTGTACTTTATCGAATGGTGACGCACGCCGAAGAACCTGCGATGCCGATGACTGGCGGCAAGCTCAATGACGCCGACATCGCCGTCATCGCCGAATGGATCAAGACGATGAAACCCATTGCTGTCGCAGCCGCCCCTGAACACGGGCCGGCGATTCGCAAGCCGGGTTACCAGATCACCGATAAAGACCGCGCGTTTTGGGCGTTCACCAAACCCGCGCCCGTCGCCGCGCCCGCCGTCAAAAATCGTGCGTGGGTACGCAATGAAATTGATGCGTTCGTGTTGAGCAAGCTCGAAGCCAACGGCGTCGCGCCCTCTGCCAAAGCCGCGCCGCGCGAACTGTTGCGCCGCGTATATTTCGATTTGATCGGCTTGCCGCCTACGCCTGAAGAAATGGCGGCGTGGCTGAAAAGTCCTTCGGCCAAAGCCTATGACGAAGTGATTGAAAAGCTGTTGGCGAGTCCGCATTACGGCGAACGCTGGGGACGGCACTGGCTCGACTTGGCGCGTTATGCCGACAGCGGCGGTTATGAATTCGATTACGACCGACCGCATGCGTGGCGCTATCGTGATTACGTCATCAAGGCGTTTAACGAAGACAAACCTTACGACCAATTCGTCCGCGAACAGTTGGCGAACGACGTGATCGCGGGCAAACAGAATCCCGCGAATCTTGTCGCCACCGGCTTCTTGCGCAATGGCCCAACCGTAGACAACGTCGAAGACGAAGAGACTCGTTCAGATGAACTCGACGATATGGTGGCGACGACTTCATCGGTTTTTATGGGCTTAACCGTAGGCTGTGCGCGCTGTCACGACCACAAGTACGACCCGATTCCGACGCGCGATTATTACCGCTTGCAAGCCGTCTTCTTCCCCTTCAAAAAAGTGCAAGAGACTTTCGCCAACGCCGAAGAAGAAGCTGCGCATAAAGCCACGAACAAAACCTTTGACGAAAAGGCGCGTCCGTTCAGAGAGCAGATTCGTGAGATCGAAAAACCGATTCGTGAGCGGCTGATGCGCGAGAAAATTGACTTCCATACGAACTTGGCGAAGAAGTCGAGCGGCTTTGGCGAACTCACCGAAGAACAGTTTCGCGCCGAAGTCGAAAAGCGTTTGCGCAAAGAGGTCAACTTACAGATCGAAGAGATTCAGGAATACTTCACGCCCGAACAAGCCGCGCAACACAAGGCGCTCAATAAACAACTCGACGCCGTCAACAAACAACGTCCGAAACCGCTGGCCGCCGCGATGGGCGTCGTCGAAACCGACAAACCCGGACAAGCGCACATCATGTTGCGCGGCAACCATCGCTCCAAAGGCGAACCCGTATTCGCTGGCTTCCCGACGGTGGTGAGCGACGGCGCTGATTGCACAGGCGCGAATCCGCGTCAGCAACTGGCTGACTTCATCGCTTCGCCTAACAATCCGTTGACCTCGCGCGTCGCGGTCAATCGCATCTGGCAATACCATTTCGGACGCGGCCTCGTCGCCACGCCCAGTGATTTCGGCGCGACGGGCGACCGTCCTACGCATCCCGAATTGCTCGATTGGCTGGCGACTGAGTTTGTGAAGCAAGACTGGAGTTGGAAGCAGATGCACCGCTTGATGATGCGGTCGAATACCTATCAGCAATCTTCGCAAGCGAGCGAAGCCGTACTGACCAAAGACCCTGAGAACAAGTTGCTCGCGCGTTTCTTTCAAAAGCGGCTTGAGTCTGAACTCATACGCGACAGCATTCTCGCCATCAGCGGCAAGTTGAATAAAGAGATGTTCGGCGAAGGCGTTTATCCGCGCATTGACCCTGACATCATCAACACCGGTTCGCGTCCGCGCTGGCCGCTCGATGCCAAAGACGATCACTCGACGTTTCGCCGTTCGATTTATATTTTCGTCAAGCGTTCGGTGCTGTTGCCGATGGCCGAAGTTTTTGACTGCCCAGTGACGGTCGTACCTTCGCCGCTGCGGCCTTCTTCGACGATTGCGCCGCAAGCACTTGCCTTGATGAACAATCAATTCGTCTTGGAACAAGCGGGCTTTTTCGCCGAGCGCGTAGCGAAAGAAGCGCCCAACGATCCTTTGCGGCTGGCTTTCGCGTTGGCGCTCAATCGTGTGCCGAATGCGAAAGAAATGCTGATGGCGCGCGCGTTCATCAAGAAGCAACAGGCGGGTTACGCCGAACGCAAAGACGTTGATCCGGCACGGGCGGCGCTGCGCGATTTCTGCCACGCACTGTTTAACTCAAACGACTTTCTTTACGTAGACTGACCCAACCAAATGAATTCATCACAAAGGGACAAGGGAACAAAGGGCCAAAGGCTTGCTTCAATTTTCAAAAGGTCTTTGTCCCGTTGTCCCTTTGCCCCTTTGTGTTTATTTCTTTTCTGCATAAGTCCAGAGTAAAACTGCGTGACCACCATCGCCCCTATTCTTCCCGGCGCAACCATCGGCGTACTCGGCAGCGGCCAACTTGGTCGAATGTTTGCCATTGCCGCGCGGCGCATGGGTTATCGGGTACACACTTTTTCGCCCGACACCGACACGCCTACCGGACAAATCGCGGACGAAGAAATCGTCGCGCCTTATGAAGACCTCGACGCCGTGCGCGAGTTCGCGCGCCACGTCAGCGTCGTGACGTTTGAATTCGAGAACGTACATTCCGCCACCGCCGAAGCCGCCGCCGAATTCGCGCCGCTGCGTCCGAGCCATAACGTGCTGCATACGACGCAACATCGGCTGCGCGAAAAAACGTTTTTAGAAAAGCATGGCTTTCCGGTTACGCCGTTCAAACCGATCACGACGCTCGAAGACTTAACCGCTGGCTTGCAAGCGTTCGGCTGCCCAGCCGTGTTGAAAACCGCAGGCTTTGGGTACGACGGCAAAGGCCAAGTCAAAATCAAATCGCTGGACGAAGCCGCGTCAGCTTTCACACAGGCTGCCGGACAAGAGCGCGTGTTAGAGGCTTTCGTAGATTTCGAGTGCGAGCTTTCGGTCGTCGCTGCGCGCGGGCTTGACGGAGCCTTTACGCATTGGGGCGCAGTCGAAAACGTCCATCACAATCACATCCTTGATGTCACGATTGCTCCGGCGCGCGTCAGCGAGAGCATCGCGCAAGAAGCCGTCACGATTACGCGTGCCGTCCTGGAACAGCTTCAAGTCGTAGGCGTGCTGTGCGTCGAATTCTTTCTGACACGCACCGGCCAATTGCTTATCAACGAACTCGCGCCGCGTCCGCACAACAGCGGACATTTCAGTTTCGACGCCTGCGTGACCAGCCAGTTTGAGCAACAACTGCGCGCGGTATGCGGCTTGCCGTTGGGCGCTACGACGTTGTTGCGACCGGCGGCGATGGCGAATCTGTTGGGCGATTTGTGGCAAGACGGCACGCCCGATTGGGCGACTGCATTGGCGTTGCCGGATGTGAAATTACATTTGTATGGCAAGCTCGCGCCCAAGCCGGGACGCAAGATGGGACATTTAACGGCGATGGCGGATACGGCAGACGCGGCGGCGGAATTGGTGCGGCAAGCGCGTAGGAACTTGCTGAAACATTGAAAAGGCCATTGTGCCTTGTCCATTTTCAATTACGGGCAAGAACGTTTTCTCTTTGCCAATAATTGAAAATGGACAAGGCACAATGACGGCTGGAGGAGAGTAACGATGAACCAGAGATTACGAATCACGATTTTAATGGCAGCAATGCTTGGTGGCGCGCTTCCTTTGTTAGCGCAAAACGCACGGCAGGAAACCATCACCAAAGCAGCAGAAGCCTTGCGCTCCTCGCTCGTCGCACAGCGCCGCGACTTTCATCAGCACCCTGAACTCTCTAACCGCGAAGAGCGCACGGCGAAAGTCATCGCCGAAAAGCTGCGCGCGCTCGGCCTCGAAGACATCAAGACCGGCGTAGGCAAATACGGCGTGACGGCGTTGTTGAAAGGCAAACTGCCGGGCGGTGTTGTCGCGGTGCGCGCTGACATGGACGCGCTGCCGATTCAGGAAAACATTGAGGTGCCGTATAAATCGAAAAACGACGGCATCAAGCATGCCTGCGGACACGACGCACACATGACGATTCAACTCGGCGTGGCCGAAGTGTTGAGCAAGATGCGCGACCAGATTCGCGGCACGATCAAGTTCATCTTTCAACCGGCGGAAGAAGGCGCTCCGACGGGTGAACGCGGCGGCGCGAAATTCATGATTGACGAAGGCGCACTCGATAACCCGCGTCCTTCGGCCATCTTCGGCTTGCACGTTATGCCCAACATTGAAGTCGGCACGATTGGCGTGAACAGCGGCGCGGCGATGGCTTCAGCAGATCGCATCAACATCAAGATTCGCGGCAAGAAAGTGCATGGCGCTTATCCGCACGAAGGCATTGACGCGGTCGTCGTCGCCGCCGAATGCATCACCGCGCTGCAAACGATTCGCAGTCGCCGCATTGATACGCAAGACCCGCTGGTGATCACCATCGGCAGCATTCACGGCGGCAACCGGTTCAACATCATCGCCGACGAAGTCGTGCTGGAAGGCACGATGCGCACCCTCAGCGAAGACGCGCGCACCAAAGCCAAAGCCATGATTGACCAGACGCTCAAAGGTATCACGTCGGCTTATGGTGCGACGTATGAACTCACGATTCCGCCGTCGGTCAATCCGGTGACGTATAACGACCCTAAACTCGTAGCGGCGACGTTGCCCGTAATGCAGCGCGTGTTGGGCGCGGCGAATATCACCGAACCGAAACCGCAAATGGGAGCCGAAGATTTCTCGCTCTTTCAGCAACAAGTGCCGGGTTTCTTTTTCTTCCTCGGCGTGGGCAACAAAGCCAAAGGCCTGAACGCCATGATTCATACGGCTGATTTCGACATTGACGAAGAAAGCCTAGTCATCGGTGTCAAAACGATGGCGAATGTGCTGGCTGACTACCTTGAGCGGCAGGCCACAGCCAAATAAATGGCCTTCCAGCGGCTAAATTAATAAATCGGCTGGCACTCCTGAGCCTTTACGCATACGGGTTCGATACCTATACTGCGCGCACCCAAAACATAGTCCCAAGACCAACCCGACAACGAACACATTGGCTAACCGCTTGATTGCGACCATCAAAGCGAAGGAAAAAGCCTGCGGTGACGTTTCAAGAGTTGCTCTCAATGTTGAGGCAGTTCATTGGTTGATGCAGGTGATTCAGTGCTTTTCCTTGCCCCAAGACAATTACCCCTAACGCAATTGTTTTAGTTGTGTGCCGTTCAGGGTGCGCGTCTTTAGTTTCCACGCGACGTATATTAGCAAAACATTCGACGGCAAAACGACCGGCTCATAGTCGGTAAGATTTTGTCGCCACCCAACCGATAGGCACGCCCCACTTGCCTCTCTCAAGGAGTCATTTCACCCATGTCGAAGTGTGGCTTTCCTCCAACCGCACCTGCATTTACATCATTGCCCGGCATCCCTTGCGGCAAAATTTCATGTACCTGGCAGGCTCTTTCTCTTTTCTTTTTGCTGTTCCTCACTTCGGTTACTGCCTTTGCGCAAACCGCCGAAGAAGCGTGGAACCGCCTTTACATCACCAACTTTGCTTCCGCTGACGTTCACGTACTCGACCTGAACCGCGATCAAACTATCGCCAAGATCAAGGTCGGTTCCGGTCCGTCGGCGATGGCTGTCTCCCCCAATCTCGAAAAGATTTATGTCGCTAATCTGTGGTCGGGTACGGTTTCGATCATTTCAACCGCGCAGAACGAAGTGATCGGCGAGATTGCGATTCCGTGCGATTGCCCCAAGTCCGGCCCGTTCGGACTGGCGCTCACGCCCGATGGCACAAAACTTTATGTCAACAATTTGAATGACGGTTCGATACGCATCGTTGACACGGCGACCAATAAAGTGACGGGCAAAGTGGCGGGCGTATACGATTGGGCTTTGCGTTATATCGCGGTGTCGCCGAATGGCGAATATGTCTGGGCTGTAGGAACCGGTGAAGGGTCGCTATTCGTGATTCGCACGGCAGATGACCAACTGGTCACTCGCATCAACGGCTTGCCGTCGGCGCGTCATCTGGCCTTCACGCCCGACGGTTCGCGCGTTTATGTGACGGGCGAAAAATTCCATCGCCTTTACGCGATTGACGCTAAGACTTTTTCGTTGATGAAAGTCTTTCACTTTCCCAAAGGCTCCGGCACGATCACTGTGGATATTTGCCAGGACGGCAAGTTCGCGATGGTCTCGAATTTTCACGGTAAGCCGACCTTGATTGATGTTGACCCGCAATCGCCGACTTACCATCGAGTGCTGAGAGAGATAACGCAATTCAGCAATTATCAATACTGCATTGCGATCGCGCCGGATGGTCGCTTTGCTTATCTGACCAACCAATCAGATCGCGGCAAATCGCCAAATTCACTCAACGTGATTGACCTGCGTCCTGAATCTGCGACGCGCTATACGATCATCAAGGCGTTGCCGCTGGGCACAGAGCCGTGGGGCATCGCCGTCGTTAAACAAACACCGCCCGTGGCATCACTCGTAGCAGGGCAACCGGCTCCCACTACGGAACCGCAAAATCCGTAGCGCGAAAAATTCTAGCGTGTGGCGGGCAGCCTTCCTGCCGCACGCTTTCCTTCGTAACCTCACGCCGCTATCTTCCGTCTTCACCTGCACTGTCGCCTTCGGCAACATCAAACAACAACTTAATCCACCGCTTTTGCGAAAGGACATTTCGATGCGTATTTCTTTCCGTGCTGCTGTCTTGCTTTTGTGCGTTTGCAACTTTGCGGCGCTGGCGCAAACCAAACTGACTTCGCCCAAAGAACATTTCGGCTTTGCGATTGGCGACGATTATCAACTGGCGAATTACACGCAATATGAAGCCTATCTGAAAAAGCTCGACGCTGAATCAGACCGGCTCAAAGTCGTAGCGATGGGCAAGTCAGCCGAAGGCCGCACGATGTATCTCGCCATCATGACTTCGCCTGAGAATCACAAGAACCTTGATAAATATCGCGACATCTCGCGCCGCCTCACGCTGGCCGAGGGCTTGAACGACAGCGAAGCCAAACAACTCGCGCAACAAGGTAAAGCCATCGTCTGGATTGACGGCGGCTTGCACGCCAACGAAGTGCTGGGCGCACAGCAACTCATCGAAACTATCTGGACGCTGGTGAGTGGCAACGACGAAGAGACGTTGCGCTTTCTCAACGACGACATCGCGCTCGGCTGTCTGGTTAATCCTGACGGCATGGAACTCGTCTCGAATTGGTATATGCGCGAAAGCGATCCGCTGAAACGTTCGACCGGCAACTTGCCGAGGCTTTATCAGAAATACATTGGGCACGATAACAACCGCGACTTTTATCTTTCGGCGCAACCCGAAAGCGAAAACATCAATCGCATTTTTTATCACGAATGGTTTCCGCAAATTGTTTACAACCACCATCAAACCGGCCCGGTCGGCACGGTGATGTTCGCGCCGCCGTTTCGTGATCCGTTCAATTACAACTACGACCCGCTCGTCCCCTTGGGCGTAGACATCGTCGGCGCAGCCATGCATTCGCGCTTCGCCGCCGAAGGCAAACCCGGCGTCACGATGCGTTCGGGCGCGAGCTATTCGACCTGGTGGAATGGCGGACTGCGTACGACAGTTTACTTCCACAACATGATCGGCTTGCTGACCGAAACGATTGGCAACCCGACGCCAATGGAAGTGCCGCTCGTACTCGGCAAGCAATTGCCCAAGGCCGATTTGCCCTTTCCCATCGCGCCGCAAAAATGGCACTTTCGGCAAAGCATTGAATACTCGCTGACCGCCAATCGCGCCGTGCTTGACGTAGCCGCGCGCAACCGCGACACCTTTCTTTATCGCGCTTATCAGATGGGCAAAAATTCCATCGAACGCGGCAGCCGCGATTCGTGGACGGTTTCGCCCAAAGTCGTAGCCGAACAACAAGCCCAAGTGGCAAAAGATGCTGCGAGAGAGCGTGCCAACGAAAGCGCCGACGGCCCGCGCTTCGAACGCGCCATCGGTTTCGAGCGTCCGGCGAATAAGAAATACTACGATGCCATGCGCACGCCGGAACGCCGCGACCCGCGCGGCTTTATCTTGTCGGCCAATCAATCTGACTTTTTGACCGCGATCAAATTCGTCAACGCGCTTATTAAAACTGGCATAACAGTTCATCAAGCCAAAGCTGAATTCACGGTGAACGGCAAGAGCTATCCGGCGGGTTCGCTGGTCGTGAAGACTGCGCAAGCCTTTCGCCCGCACGTGCTGGACATGTTCGAGCCGCAAGATCATCCGAATGATTTCGCTTACCCCGGCGGGCCGCCGCTGCCGCCTTATGACAGCGCAGGCTGGACGCTGGCGATGCAAATGGGTGTGCAATTCGACCGCGTACTTGATGGATTCGACGGGCCGTTAGAAAAGGTCAGCGGATTCGTCAAACCCGCTGCGGGCAAGTTTGTCGCTGGCTCAAACCCCGCAGGCTTTTTCACCAGCCACGCGGTGAACGATTCATTCACCGCCACAGCACGCTTGCTGGCTAGCGGCGAAGAGGTTTACTGGCTGAAGGAAGCGCAACCCAATCACGCCGCCGGTACGCTTTTCATTCCCGCTAAAACCGGCACGGCGGCGAAGCTGCAAAAGCTGTCAGGTGAACTTGGCCTTTCGTTCAATGCCACGGCCAACAAACCGGCGGGCGAAATGCTCAAACTCAAACAGCCGCGCATCGCCTTGTTTGATCGTTACGGCGGCTCAATGCCTTCGGGCTGGACGCGCTGGTTGCTCGAACAATTCGAGATTCCTTTCACCGTCGTCTATCCGCAAACGCTGGACGCGGGTGACCTCAAGAGCAAGTTCGATGTCATCATTTTTGTCACAGGTTCAATCCCTAACGTGCGCGGCGGCGCGACCGGCCCCACCGATGAAGGTGGTGCTGTCGGACGCGGCGGCGAACCCAATGCCGAAAGCATTCCGCCTGAGTTTCGCGGCTGGCTCGGCAACGTGACGATGAATAAATCAGTCCCGCAACTCAAGGCTTTTCTCGAAGCGGGCGGCGCAATTCTGGCGATTGGTTCGTCAACCGCGATGGGCTATCACGCGGGCTTGCCGCTCGCCAACGCGCTGGTCGAACGCAATCCCGACGGCAGCGAACGCGGCTTGGCGCGCGACAAGTTTTATATTCCCGGTTCGTTGTTGCAGGTCAGCGTCAATAACGCGCACCCGTTGGCTTATGGGCTGCCCGACAAGCTGAATGTGTATTACGACAACAGCCCCGCCTTTCGCTTGAAACCCGATGCCGCGCTCAAAGGCGTCAATCCGGTGGCATGGTTCGACAGCGACAAATCGTTGCGCAGTGGTTGGGCGTGGGGGCAAAAGTATTTGCAGGATTCGACCGCCGTCGTCGAGGCGTCGGTCGGCAAGGGCAAGCTGTTTTTGTACGGCCCCGAAATCGCGTTTCGCGCGCAACCGCACGGCACGTTCAAATTTCTCTTCAATGGCATCTGGTACAGCAAGGCAAGCGCGTTGCGGCTTTAATGAATTGATCGTAACTGAGTTTTTTAGCCGCGAATGCACGCGAATGTTATGCGAATTAGAAATGAAATTGGAGCTAGAGTTGGGGGCGGTCAAATATCGCCCTACATCAAAAAATAATTCGCGCAGAATTCGCGTGCATTCGCGGCTAAAAAAACTACCTAATCAATTACGATTGATTTTTAATTTGCGGCGGAAGCGAATTCCGACCGATGGTTTACAATCAGTTTCA
>JAYSVR010000576.1:0-3326 GCA_043718445.1 Acidobacteriota bacterium
GTGCCGCATGTGCGTCGTGCGCGTAGACAATCCGAAAATTCCCAAGCTGCAAACGGCCTGCACCATGCCCGTCACTGAAGGCATGGTCATCACGACCAAGTCGGAAGAGATCGAAGGCGTGCGCGCCGCGATGGTCGAGTTTTTGCTCGCCAACCATCCGGTGGATTGCCCGGTATGCGACCGCGCGGGCGAGTGCGAATTGCAGGATCAGACTTTCGGTTTCGGCGAAGACCGGACGCGGTCGCAATATGACGACAAAGAGGTTGCACTCGAACGCCAGATTTCGCCTTTCATTTACAACGACCCGCAACGGTGCGTGACCTGCAAACGCTGCACGCGCGTGTGCGAAGAGTGGATGGATGAAAACGCCATCACCGTGCTGAATCGCGGCGCTTCGACCATCATCAGCGCGTTCGGCGGTTGGGTCGAATGTTCCGATTGCGGTAACTGCGTTGACGTATGCCCGACGGGAACGTTGCTGCACGTGCCTTACAAATACGTCGCGCGCCCGTGGGATTTGAAACAGGTTCCGACGGTTTGCAACTTCTGTTCGGACGGCTGCTCAATGCTGGCCGGTACGCGCAACGAAGAACTCGTGCGCACGGTCGCGCGGGACGGACGCGGACGCACGGCAGAAGGCATCAATCACGATTTCCTCTGTTCGCTGGGCCGTTACACGATTGATTACGTTCACAGCAAAGAACGGCTGAAACGTCCGATGATTCGGCGTGGCGATTCGCTCGTGCCTACGACTTGGGACGAAGCGTTGAGCTTTGTGGCGACTAAGTTGAGTGAGATCAAAGCCGCCAACGGAGCCAATTCCGTCGGCGTGATTTCAGCCGCGCGCTTGTTGAATGAAGATCAATACGCGCTGAAGAAATTCGCTACACACGCGCTTGATTCGAAGCACGTTGATTTCTATCACGACGATGACGAAGTTGATCTCGCAGCGTTTTTCAAACACGGAGCGCCAACGATTGCCACGCAAGAACATCTGCAAAACGCTGATGTGATCTTGCTCATTGGCTCTGATCCGAACGAAGAAAATCCGCTGACGGCGTTTTCGATTCGTTGGGCCGTGCGGCAAAAGTCCGCGCAGCTTTTCACGGTGAACTCAATCGCCTCGCGGTTGGAGCGCCAAGCCGCCAAAGCCTTGCGCGTTCGTGAGGGAAGTGAAGCCGCATTCATTCAAGCTCTGTTAGATGAAGCGAAAGTTGATGACGCAGCCGCCGCGTTGGGCGTGAATGCCGATGACGTGAAAGCGATTCGCAAAGCAGTCGCCGAAGCGGGCAACGTCGTCGTCGTATTCGGCGATGAATTGCGCGGCGCAGCGGTCGAAGCATTGGCCTTGCTTGAAACCGCCTTGCCTGCGAATGCTGAAACGGCGGCGGCGGCGAAACTGGCTCACATTGACGAGTTGCAACGGCAGGTGCGTTCGACCAATTCGCCGCCGAAACCTTCGGTCAACGAGAACCCATATACTTACATCGTCGAGCGTCCGGTGCTGAAAGTTGGTGCTGAACGCGCAACAACGGCAACCAAGTTCGCCTTCCTGCCGTTGGTGCGTTATTCGAATTCGATGGGCGCTACGCAAATGGGATTAGGCGGCGGACTGAATGACAAAGCGATGTTGAGTGCCGCAGGCAGCTCGATCAAAGCTCTTTACGTCGCGGGCGAAGACCTTGTGGCGAAAGCGAATGGCGAAGCCTCAACGGTTCGCGCGCAACTCGGCAAACTCGATTTTTTAGTCGTTCAAGACATGTTCCTGAGCGAAACCGCCGAACTCGCCGATGTCGTATTCCCCGTGACCAGCTTTGCCGAAGCGCAAGGCACGCAGGTCAACAACGCCGCGCAAGTGCAATTCGTGCGGCGCGCGATTCCGCCCGTCGGGCAAGCGCGTCCTGACTGGATGGTGACGGCTTCGATTGCCAAGTTGATGAACGCCGATCTGGGCTTTGGCGGACAACTCAAAAACGTATTCAAAGAGATTGCCGAAAACGTAGCGGGTTACGCCGGACTGTCGCACAACCAATTGGCGAATGAAGGCGCGAAAGCGATTGTGCAAGCTGCGCCTGCGGGCATTGACGCTGCCGACGTAAAAGATCGTTTGGTTTCCCAAGTCGCGCAGATCAATCGCAACCTGGCCGTAGACAACGCGGCAATGACGGCGCAAGCGGGCGTGCGGTTAAAGACGCGCTACACGACGATCACGCGCCACTCGAAAATGCTTACGCCCGACGTGAGCGAAGTGAAGGTGTTTCCGGCTTAGTTTTGTGGCACAAGATGGCATCTTGTGCCACACCCGACAGACGCATTTATGGAAGAGTTTCTCAAAACCAATCTCTATCACCCCAATCTGGCGTGGCTGATTGAAGCCTCGGTCAAGATGGTCGCGTTCTGGCTGTTCGTCACACTGGTCGTAGCCTATACGACTTATGCCGAGCGGCGCGTGCTGGCGGTCATTCAAAACCGCTTGGGGCCGAACCGCGTCGGGCCTTACGGCTTGCTGCAACCGTTCGCCGAACTGCTGAAGTTCATCTTCAAAGAAGACATCATACCGTTGGCCGTCAACAAGTGGCTTTACATCGCGGCTCCGGCGGTGTCGCTGGTTCCGGCGATGATGGTGCTGATCGTTTATCCGTTCGGGCCTGAAGTCACGATTCCGATTCTCAACATCAAGGTGCCGCTTTACGTCACGCACATGAACGTCGGGTTGATGTACGTGTTGGCGCTGACCAGTTTGGGCGTATACGGCATCGTGATCGGCGGCTGGGCGTCGAACTCAAAGTATTCGTTGCTCGGCGGGCTGCGTTCGTCGGCGCAAATGATTAGCTATGAATTAGCACTGTCGCTCTCGCTAGTCGCGGTGATTTTGCAAGTGGGTACGCTCGATTTGGTCAAGATCGTCGAAGCGCAATCTGGCTGGTTCGGCATGCGCTGGAATATCTTCGGTTTAATGGGAACGGGCTTTATCGCTTTCTGGATTTACCTCATCAGCGCCATCGCCGAAACCAATCGCGTACCGTTCGACTTGCCCGAAGCCGAAACCGAATTGGTCGCGGGCTTTCACACTGAATACAGCGCGTTGAAATTCGCCCTGTTCTTTTTGGCTGAATACGTAAATATGACGACGGTGTCGGTGCTGGCGACCGTGATGTTTCTCGGCGGTTGGAACGGCCCCGGCGTTTCATATTTCCCCTGGCTGGGCATTCTCTATTTCATCGGCAAAGTTTTCTTCTTCCTGTTTTTGTATATCTGGTTGCGCGGTACGTTGCCGCGCCTGCGTTACGATCAGTTGATGAACTTCGGCTGGAAGTTTTTGCTGC
>JAYSVR010000577.1:0-3320 GCA_043718445.1 Acidobacteriota bacterium
CCACTTCGCTTTTATAGAGACCTTCATCGTCTGCTGATGATCAGGTTGTAGTCAGCGTCTACTTCGGCTTGCCATTCCGCTGTGACCAGCGTCGTCGAACCGTATTCGAGAATCAGGCAGGCTTCGTCAAAGCGCGCGCCAGGCTCAAGTTCGGCACGGTCGAACACCGGCAAGCGCACCGGTTTAGCAGTGAGAACGACTTGCGCAAAACGGTGCGCCTTAGCCGTATGACGTTTGACTCGCGCGGCGCGCGGCAACGCAGGTTTGTCAGTCAACCCCACGGCACGCAGCCTTACGCTAACAATCTCGACGGCGCGCGCAGTGTCGCTATGGCCGTAACGTTCCTGATGCGCGCGATGAAAGTCCGCCATAACGTCAGGCGTCGCAGGCAATTCGAGATCGAAAGATTGTCCGCGATAACGCAGCGCCAGCAATCGCTGTAACTGAATTTGTTTGGTCGTGAAACCTTCGGCGCGCAAATCGCGCTGTGCCTGTTGCGTCAAAACAGCAAAGGCTTCGTTGATGCGACGCGGCGGCTTTTGGTTTGGTTCGACTGACAGCATCACCGTTTGCGCGTAATCCTTGACGACATCGGCGAGCAATACGCCCAGCGCCGAAAACGCGCCGGGGTGGCTGGGAATCAATATGCGCGGAATGCGCAAGGCTTCGGCTAACGCGACGGCGTGCAATCCGCCCGCGCCGCCGAAACTCACTAACGTAAAGCGACGCGGATCGTAACCGCGTTCAATCGAAACCAACCGCAACGCGCGCTCCATGTTCGCGTTGGCTACGCGCAAGATGCCGAGCGCGGCTTGCGTGCGCGTGATGCGTTTCGTGGCGAATGCATTCATCGCTTCGGCTAGCTCATCCAGCGCATTAGCGGCGCGCGTGGCGTCGAGCGGCATCGCGCCGTTCAATAAACCAGCATCGGCGAAACGCCCTAGACCGCAATTGGCATCCGTCACCGTGGCTTGCGTGCCTTTGCCATAACACGCGGGGCCGGGCTCTGCGCCAGCCGATTGCGGGCCGACGCGCAGCGCACCGCCTGCGTCAACATAAGCGAGCGAACCGCCGCCTGCGCCAACGGTGTGAATGTCGAGCGTAGGCACGGCAATCGGCAAGCCCGTCAATTGGGCTTCGCGCGTAGTGCGCGGCTGCCCCGCGATCAATGCGACATCCGTCGAAGTCCCGCCCATATCAAACGTGAGCAAATCGCTGAAGCCTGCGCGTTGCCCTAAGACCGAAGCGGCAATCGCTCCGCCCGCCGGGCCTGACAGAATCGTACGCACCGGTTCGCGCGCGGCGACTTCAGCAGAAATCGAACCGCCGGACGATTGCATGATTCTGAGTGAGTGCGGAGTGCAGAGTGCGAAGTGCGGAGTCTTTAAAGAATCAGTTAAACCGTTCAGGTATTGGCTGACGCGCGGCGCGAGGTATGCGTTGATCGCAACGGTCGTGGTGCGTTCGTATTCGCGGTATTCAGGCAAAATTTCATGCGCGACAGAAATGGGTAAGCCCAGTGGCGCGAGTGCGGCGGCGAGTTGCTTTTCGTGAGCGGGATGCGCAAAGCCGAACAACAAGCAAACGGCGATGGATTCAACGTTCGCGCGTTTGAGTCGTTGCGCAAGTTGTTTGAGTTGAGTTTGGTTCAATGGCTCAAGCACTGTGCCGTCGGCGGCGATGCGTTCGTTGACGCCGAAGCGCAAGGCGGCTGGTATGAGCGGCGCGGGACGTGTGACTGCGAGGTTGTATAAATCAGGCCGCGCCTGTCGGCCTATTTCCAGCACGTCTTCAAAGCCCGCCGTTGTGACCAACGCAGTGCGCGCGCCTTTGCGTTCAAGCAAAGCATTCGTCGCGACGGTCGTGCCGTGAACCAAATCAAGCGCGTCCGCTTTACCAAGTTCGTCGAGTACGCGCGCGAGGCCTTGCAAGATCGCCAGCTCAGGTTGCGCAGGCGTCGAAGGCAACTTGAACGAAAGCAATTTGCCTGCGGACACCGCGATGAAATCAGTGAATGTGCCGCCCGTGTCTACGCCAAGGCGCAAGGTATGAGAAGGTGCGTAAATTTTTCGCATCAGAAAAAAACTGGAAAATAATGAAACCTAACTGAACCCGGCGCGTTAAGGCCAGCCGAGTTCACGCACGGCACACCAAGCGAACGTTGGGCTCACTGGGGAATCTTCGGTTGGGTGCCGTGCGTAAGCCTTTTTAGATGACAAGCTGTTGCGGTTCCCTCAAATTCACAGAACCTGACAGCCGACTTAGTTAAAGCGAGCTTCAATCCGATTAAATTCCACACCCCGAATCAATTTGTTTTTGGACCCATTTTTGCACCGCATTGTTTTGCATGGCTATGATGTCAGCTTGCTATGAGGCTGTCGAATTCGCAGTAGTGTTGAACCAAAAAGTTATTACGTTGCTGACTGGCATCTTCTTCGTCCTTTTTATATTCTAAGCGGCCTCGTTAGGGCTTAAACAGGCTAACGAGTCACGCACTTTAAACCCCTATTCCGTCCTTACCAGTAAGGAACAACCATTATTACTACACGGCTAGTTCGTGCATTTTGAGGAGACTATTGAATATGAAAACTACACTGACACGCATCGCATTGGTTGCCGTTTGCCTTACCAGCTTGAGCTTGCTCGCGGTGGCGCAAGGCCAACCAACTACCATTCAACCCAAGCCGGTGGCTTACAGCCCGAAAGCCAAACTGGTCATCGCCAAACTGAGCGACGGCTATGAAGTGCGCGGTCAATTCACTTATACGCTGACCGGCGCAAACTCAGACGACACGTTGGTGGGCACGATCAATTTCACCGTGCCGGACGATGCGCGCCAAAAGATTGCGGCGCTGTCGGGCAAGCCTTTGGCACAAGTGCCCGCGACCTTCTCGCAAAAAAATGTCGTGGCGGAATTTCAAAAAGGCACGGCTATGCCGCAGATTCATCTCGAAATTAAACCGATGGATGTGAGCATCCTCGGCGTCACGACGCGCTTCGGTCGCATCGTGCTGGACGTGCCGGGCCGTGAGTCTGAAAACAGCCGCTACACCGTGGCTGAGATGGAAGCGTTGCTCACCAATTGGGCACGCCAGATTCAAAACGGACGTTCGCGTCGCGGCATCATCGCCCGCGTGATCAAAGTCATTAACGGCGAAGAAGATTCGAATATGTAATCGTCTTCTGCTTGCGTTTGTGGGAGCCGGTCTGCGGTGAATGGCTGTTGGAGTGTGGAGAGGCACTAGACTTCAGCAAGCTGCTTGGCGCTGATCGGCTCCCATAAAATTTTTCAATTGGCGGCGTCGGGTTCGCGCGAACCC
>JAYSVR010000578.1:0-10125 GCA_043718445.1 Acidobacteriota bacterium
GCGCGTTCGGGATGCAAGCCCCACAAGGCCGCCGCGCCCGTCACGTCAAAGCTGTCAGGGAACACGGCGAGCGTACGCCAAAGTTTTTGCAAGCCGGGACTGAGCAATTCGTAACTCAACGTGAGCGCCGTTTCGATAGGACGCGGCGCGTTCTCGGTTTGCAGCCGTTGCGCGACTTGCGCGAGTTTTGCTGAATAGGTTGACGGCGTGAGTTCGGGACGTTGCGCCAGCGCGTTAGCGGCGAGTCGCAAGGCCATCGGCAGATAGCCGCATTGCCGCGCGATGCGTTCGGCTTGTTCGGCGGCGCGCGGTACGAGCGTAGTTAATAACGCTTCAGCATCAGTCGCGGGCAATACGTCGAGTTGCCGCATATCGAGTCCGGGCAATTCGATGAACTGGCGCGCGGTGACGATGACCAGACAACCAGCCAAACCACCTGAAAGAGGCGCGAGGGCTTCGAGTTGTTGGGCGTTGGTTACGTTGTCGAAAAGCAAAAGTACGCGCTTGTCTTTCAACGTACTTTCATAAACGCCGCGTAAGTGAGCATCGCTTTCGGGCAGCTTGGCGTCGGGGTGATAAGCGCGGATGACGTGCGATTGCGCTTCGATGACCGAGAGAGCGCGGCTGCTCGTGGCTTTGAGGTCGAGATAAAGTTGCGCGTCGGGATAACGTTCAGCCAGTTCGTGCGCGAGTTTCAAAGCCAGCGCCGTTTTGCCCGTACCGCCAATGCCCCACAGTCCGAGCATCGTTGTGTGAGGGGTGGTTTCGTCGTTATCGAGCGACTCAATCAACTCGGTCAGTTCGTATTCACGGCCCGTGAAAGCAACGGGCGCGGGCGGCAATTGGTGATAAGAATGAAAGGCTTCGGCCTGCGCTTGCGTCGCCGCGCTCGCAATGTCCCACGGCGTAATGACCAGTTCCTGTTGATCGTTGAAAGCCATCGAAATAGCAGGCGTGATAGCTACGACTTGGGTTTCGGGTTCGTCGTCGAGCGCGAGCGTGACGCGGCTGCGTTCGTATTCTTCGTCGCTGATGGCTTCAACGTTGGCGAGCGCGTATTCGACTTCAGGTTGGTTCGCGATGGCTGGCGCAGCGCCGTTGCCATTGGTGTGCGCGAGGGGCAAGTCGGTCGAGAAAGTGATAGTCGCTGGCGGGTCAAAAATGCTTTCAGGAATGTGGGCGGCCCCGAACGTATTGATGACGGTTTCGGATTGCGGCGTGTCGGTGAAAGCCTTGATCGAATCGAGCAAGGAACGCTGTCCGTCACTTTTTTCGGTGAGCGCGTTTGGGTCGTTTTCGAGGCCGATGCGATATGAGTCGCTCCACGCTTCGGCTTCGTCTATCAAACGGCGCGGACGGTTTTTGCGCCAGAAGGTTTCCCAGCGCAAATTGACGGCGAGCAATGCGCTGATAGCTACGATAAACCACACCAGCCAGGGCGTGAGTCCTTCGAGCGGTTGCAGGGCTTCGTTGCCCGCGCCCGCGAGTCCGAACAAAGGCAGCCACCACCGCGACGCCGCCAGCAGCAGCGCGATGAAAACCAATATCGCTAATAAGACTGTGATCCACTTTTGCATGGGCAACGTGATCGTGAAATATGCCGGAACAGATTGTTTAGGAATTGCGCCGACCGCTCAGTCAGCATTCAGAAGACGGGGCGAATCATCCCACGTGGTAAGTACGCAATCAATTGCCAGACGATTCGGTCAACTGCCGCAAGCGCCGCAGCCGTTGCAACATCGCAGGGTTGAGGCTCGCCCAATTGAACTTGCGCAACAAGTCAGCCGGACGGCGTAAATAAGCGAACGCTGGATTATCTTGCGTGCCGTAAAGCTGTTCGAGGTGTGCGCGGTTAGTGAACAGCAGCGCCGTTAATGCGCGCAAACGTTCGCGTGGCTGGCGCGAAAAGTCTAGGTATTCAAACAGCCGCGCGGTGTCGGCTACGGCGCGGGCATCAGGCAATAAAGCGGTTTCGAGCAACAGTGTGATTTCAGATGGCAGCGCGTCGAGTTCAGCCAACGAAGCGGTGGCGAGTTGATGCAGCGCGCTTTCAGCCAATGCCACGGTGTGAGGCAAGCCGAAGGTTTGGGCGCGCGCGCGCAGCCTTTCACGCGCAGCCGGGTCAGCCGCAAACAGAAAGTGTAAGTCTGCCAGCGTACGCAAAATGGCTTGCGTGCTTTGCCAGTCCACGCACGTGTGATGCAACAGATGTAAGGCGAGGTCTTCGGCGGCAGGTAGTAAGAGGCCGTTGCGAACTTGCGCGCGTTCACGCATTTCATCCCAACCAAAAGCGCGCTGGCCTTGTACGAAATAAAAAGCCCGCGTGTGCAATTCGAGCAGCAAGCCGTGCGCGCCACGACGCGGAGCCGTGTGGTTGAGTTCGTTGGGCAAACGTTGCAACGGACGCGCCTGCGTACGGCCTGACTCGACAACGTAACCACATGCTTCGGCAATGGCTTCGGCTTGTGCGATTTTGTGAGGTTCGATCAGCAAGTCGAGATCAAGTGCCGGACGCAAGCCCGCCAGCGGATAAACCTTCATCAACAACAACGCCGCGCCCTTGAGCGGTAAGGCCGAGATGCCTGCTTCAGAAAAGGCGTAGAGCAAACGACGGGCTTCGTTTGCTTGAGCGAGACAGCGCGCGGCCCAGACTTGTTGTCCGGTTGCCAAACGTTGCTGTGCGGCTTCGGGCAAGGTTTCGAGCAAACCGGTTTGTGCGAGTTGCGCGCGCAACAGCGGCGCGAGTAACAATGTTTCAGCGCGTTGGACGAGGGCAGTCCAATCGCTGATAGCGGGCGCGAGCGATGACAACCGCGCGTGGCAGGCGGCGGTCGGCAGGAATCCGCTTAACAATAGTTTTTCTTCGACGGTGAAAGGCATAAGCAAAAAGGCCGCTCCAGTTGGAGCGGCCTGCGCAATTTACTCAGTTTGTCGGCAAACGCCAACGGCTTATTCGGTTTCTGGTACAGGCGGTTGCGGGCGTATCGCTTCAGGTTGCCGCATCATCTTTTTAGCGTTTGGGTTGGGCTGCATTGAGTTTGCGCCAATGCCAGCGAGGCCGCGCAACAGCGTGACGTAAGTTTCCCACTGTTTGGGTTGCATGATTTGGCGGATGCGCGTTTCGATGCGGGCTTGCCGTTTCAATTGTCGGCCTTGCCGCGCGGCGTTGGCGGCGATGATTTGCAGCACCATCTCTTGCCGCGAAGGCTGAAGTTCAGGTTCTCCAGTGTCAGCGGGGGTGTCAGCGGGTTCGCGATTGCCAGCTTGTTGTTGATTGCGTTCCTGCAATTCTTTTTGCAACTCGCCGCGTACGCTTTGCGACAAGGCTTTGAGTTCGGTTTTCTGTGCGGGCGTGAGTTCGAGTTGATTGAGGATGAGCAGAAACGACGCCGGATTGCCGAAGCCCGGCATGATTAAGTCCCAATCATCACCGAAGAATTCAGCCAGAAAGCGCAACGGCCCCGCACCGGCATTGGGCCGCGCGAGCAACAATTGCGGCAGCGGGCGCTGCGGTTGCGGCCTGAGCAGGACTTCGACGAAAGCACGAGCGGTACGTGCGCGGCGCTGATTGCCGCGTCCGTAAACTTGCAGCAAGCGTAATTCGGTGACGCCTTGCAGCTTGACCAATTCTGTTAGCGTCGCTGCCGATTCGTCGGCGAGGATTTCAACGGCGGCGGCGTCGAAATGCGCGCCGTAAGTCGCTTCTTCCAACGCACGTTCCTGCCGCGCGCGTTTGGCGCGCAACTCATTCAGCTTGGGCGTAACTTCGCGGCTCAGGTTTTGTAACTCCAAGCGTTGGCGCGGCAGCAAAGGGAAGCGCTTGTCGAGTTCGCGCAACATCAATAATTGCGCGACGGGATTGCCCAATCCGGCAACGACCAGTTGTTGTTCCTGCGGCGTAAACAAGGCGCGCGGGTCTTGACCGCTCACTGGGCCGCGTATCGGCTCGGCTCTCACTTCGACTTTTTCGCCTGGCTTCTCACCCGAACGGGGCTGCGCGCCGACAGCCACCGGCCATAGGCACAGCGCGCCGAAAAGCAAAACCTTGAATGGAGAGAGTTGCGACTTGCGCATAGCGTTAACGCCTTTAGTTATCTTTCGTTGGCGGCGTCGCTGTATTCGGCCATCAGGCGGCGCAGCGAAGGTTGTTGTTCGGCGAGCAAAGCGTCGTGGCGCGTTTGCAGTTCGCGCAATTGCCGCGCGACGGTTTGTACGCGAATTTGTTGCTCGGCATTACGCGATTCAAATGCAGCCAGTTGTGTACGCAACGATTGGCGCTCCTGCGCGACGGCTTGTTCGACAGCTTTTGTGACAGTGGTGGCGATCTGCGTTTCGACTTGCGCTTTGAGTTCCGGCGTAAGCGCGACAGTTTGCGTGACGGTCGTGGTGGAAGGAACGGCGACGATATTCGCAGGCGGAGCCGTTGCGCCGCGCATCAGGCTAAACGCGCCGAAGGCCATCAACAGCGTCGCGGCGGCGGCACTCAACGCAAATGCGCCACGTCCCCACAGCGGAAAAAGCTGGAAACATTCTTTCAAGGCTTGCCACGGCGAGCGCGGGATGACGATTTCGAGCGATGGTGCAGCTACGAAATCCCACGCGCGCAGGTCGGTGCGCAAGCGTTGCAGGCCTTGCAACTCGGTCGCGCAAGTTGGGCAAGCGCCTAAGTGTTGGGCAAATGTTGCCGCCTGCTGGCTCGACATTTCTTCGTAAAGGTAATCGAGCAAATCTTCGTGGCGTTCGCATTTGCCTGTCTGTTTGCCAATCGGTTTGGAGGATTCGTGTTTCATAGCGTTTCTCTCAAAGTAAAACTCAACGACTGCCTGAACGCACCGTGTTCAAATTACTGCGCGCTGTTTTTCGAGGCGTGCGCGCATCTGTTGCAAGCCGGTGTAAAGCCGCGACTTGACCGTACTCACGGGTGTCTGCATTACGTCGGCGATCTCGGCAAAAGTCATTTCGTGATATTCCTTCATGATGATGACTTGGCGCATTTCGGCGGGCAAGGCTTGCAGGGCTTTGCGCACCATTCGCGCGCGCTGATCGTGATGCAACCGGTCGGGTACGCTCTCGCTCAACAAGTCGGGCAGTTCAAATTTGCGCCCGTCCTCGTCTTCCTGATCTATCGAACGCGCAGGCATCGTGCCCTGTTTGCGTAACCGCGTATGACAGGCATTCAACGCGATGCGATAGATCCATGATGAAAATTTCGCGTCGCCGCGAAACTTGCCCAGATTGCGAAATGCGGCCAGAAAGGTTTCCTGACATACGTCGCGCGCGTCTTCGTCGCGACCCAGCATGCGAAACGACAGCCCGTATATCTGACGCTCCCAGCGATGCACTAATGCGCTGAACGCATCAGTCTCGCCTGCCAGAGTTTGTTCGATTAACTGGTTGTCGCTGAATTCCATAAAACCAATCGCACTTACGCCGCCATTTCCTGCTACGCCTGCCGTTAGCCTGGGCTTAGACAATTGGGGCGAAAATAAAGTCGAAAAATTTTACGATAGCTATAAACGCAAGCCTGCGCAGATGGTTTGGTTGTGGTTAGCGCAACGTGTTCACAATGTCTTGTGCTGCGTGCGGACGCGCGAGTTTTCTGGCATTCGCCTGCATCGCGGCGAAGCGCGGTTGATCGCCTAACAATTGATCGAGCTTCCAACTCAAGACCGGCAGGTTGTTGCAACGTACGCCCGCGCCTGCTTCGAGCAGGGCATCGCTATTACGTTCTTCCTGTCCGGGAATCGGATTGACGACCACGAACACCAAGCCTTTCGCCAGTGCCTCTGACGTAGTCAATCCGCCCGGCTTGCCCAGCACGATGTCAGAAGCCGCCATCCATTCGTCCATTTCGGTGGTGAAACCAGTGGCTTTGATCGTGACTTTGCTCGTGGCGGGCACACGCATTTGCTCGATGCGTTGTTTGAGTTCTTCGTTGCGGCCACAGATGGCGACGACTTGTGCGGCGTGTTGCATCGGCAGAAGGGATTCAATGAGACCGTCCATTGCGCCTACGCCAAAGCCTCCGGCTGACATCAGGATGGTGGGCACATCGGGTTTCAATCCGTGTTTGGCACGCATCTCAAGTTTGTCTTTGGGTTCGGAAAACACCGGATCAATCGGAATGCCGCTGACCGTGATTTTATTTGCGGGAATGCCGATGGCTGCGAGATAAACGCGGGCTTCTTCACGCGCGACGAAGTAGCGTTCGTAATGATGGCAGAGCCACATCGCGTGTACGTCAAAGTCGGTCACGACGATGGCCTGACGGCTCGACAATTGCTCTTTGGCTTTGAGCCACGAGACGATTTCAGCGGGCAGGAAGTGAGTGCAGACAATCAAATCGGGCTGGTACTCTTTCAGCATTTTGACGAAAGGTCGCGTATTCAATTTATCCAGCGCCAAGCGTCGCCGTTCGTTTTGCCAGGGCTTGTCGAGCTTGTCATAAAACCAGCCGGGCACTTCGGGCAGCTTGTTGACGAGTTCGATATAGGCCTTTGAATAAAGGGTGCGAAACAGCTTGTTCGTATATTCGAGCGTATCAATATGGCGAACTTCGCGTGCGGCTCCGGCTAACTGAAAGGCGCGCTCCAGGGCTTGCGCGGCGCGAATGTGACCGGCTCCGGCTGAGGCCGAAAGAATGAGTACTTTGTTGAGCATACGTGTGTTTTAGCGGACAAAAGAATTAATGCAAAGGAATATTTTTAGGGTTTGTCTTTGGGTTTTGGTTGTTCGGGGTTGATTTCTTCGGGTTGATTCGGCGCGATGTAATTCGTCATCACCAAATCGTAATGGCTTTTATACAGCCCGGCGTCGAAATCTTTTACGAAAACATTCATCAACTGCAACAGCGTGGCCGCGCGATGGCCGGGCAGTCGTGCGGGATGCGGAGTGCGTCCTGACGCCGAACGAATAAACAGGCTCTTATCGGTCAACGGCAGCTTGCGTATGTTGGCGACGAAAGCCGCAAACAGCGCACTGTCTTCGATCACGTATTGCTCAACGTTCGACATGTAATAAGCCGTCACCGTGAAACCGTTTTTCTTCAGATAATCGCCCACGGCGACGAGGGCTTTGGTTCCGCCGACATTGCCCACAACGGGGATGATGAGATTCTTACGGTGCATGTCACGCACGAATTCAAAATCATCATTGCTCACCAGAAAGTTGCCGGTCTTGCCGTTCAAGTCAGTTTGCGCGATCAAGTCTTTCAGCACGGGGAAGCCGCGCGGCCCGCCAAATCCTCCTCCTCCAAACCCGGCGCCACCGAATCCGCCGCCGCCGCCAAAATTGCTTTGCGGATTATTCGCGCCGCTGCGATAGCTGAGTTGCAAGCCGTCGTCACGAAACGTGCTGTAAACGTATTCCAACCCTTTCTGATCGTTTTCTGACAGCGGGAATTGAAAGTCTTCCTGAATCGTTTTGCGAATGGCGGCGAGGTTTGCCGCATAAAACTTTTCGTCCGCCGGGGTCGCGCTGAAATAGGTCAAGATATCATTGAGTTCCGAGTTCGGCGTTGGCGGTTTTTCTTTCGGGAAAGGACGGCTTAACAGAATTGACAGAAACTGCACGCGATTATAGGTCAGGCGAAAGATGGCTTTATACATCAAGTGCTGCAAGATGGCCTGGCGGCGGATGTCTACGATAAAGGCGATGCGCGGGCGAATCTTGGCGATGTAGGTGAAGTTCTGTTCCGGCCCTACGCCGAGATAAGCGCCGCCCGTCGCGCCGAGTTGGCGCAGCTTGTCTACCACAGTGAGATAAGCCGTTTCGTTCGACGTGAAATTGTCTGAACGAAAGAAGCCGCCTTCCTCAGACATCTCGCGGCTCAGGCGCGCGAACTCCGCAGCCGTGAGGCTTTCAGGTTGTTTGATTTCGACTGGCTTGGGTGCAGCAGCTTGTGCGAAAGCGGCGGTCGCGCCGAACGCGGACAAGACGAACGTTAGTAGCAAGGATCGAAGTGTGATTGTTTTCATAAGCGTTTCTCCTGAGTGCGGTGATGGTTATGAAGACTGCGCAACCTCAGTTGTGGTTACGGCAAGGTCACTTCTAAATACTCAGTCCCTGCAACGGCGTGCAAGCTGCAATCAACGCCAGCGGGAATCACGCAACTATCGTCCGTTTGCAAAGAATGTGTGTTGAGTTCGAGCGCACCTTGCAAAACGAAGACAAAGAAAAATTCTCCCGCGTGCCTAATGAAAGCCATAGTGTCAACCTCGGCTTTCACGACGCGCACCGCAGCCAATCCATCAGTTGCTGCCGCAATGCCTGTGTCGCGTGCGATAAATCCATCACGTTGCGGTTGCCATTCGGCGGTGCTGACGCAATGCCGAACGAACCGCTGACCGTGAAAGCGTCGTTCCGGCAAGACTTGGTTGGTGGGCAATGACAAGTCGTGATCCGCCCACGTTTCGTGAACAGCCGGACAGCCGACCTCGATGACTTCGAGTCCGGCTGAAGCTTCCAAAACGCGATGGCGAATCTCAGGCGGCTGCAAAACGCAATCACCGGCTGCGAGAATGAAAGGTTCGCCTTGATCTTCATAAACCAAACGAGTCCAGCCCGTTTTGCAATAGATCATCTGAAAGCGAACCTTGTGATAGTGAACGTAATCAGGCACGTCGCCGCCCGTAGCAATGCGAATGTGCGACGCGACGAAACCTCCATCTATACAGTCGGCCATTCGCCCCGGAATCAAATCACGGTATTGCATCGTGGCGCGTCCCGTGTGCCACGCATCGGCGGCGTTAGAACGGCTGATGATGAACGCTTGCGGGTCGCTAAGCTCTGCGGGCAAGGCCGCGTTGTTTTCTAATCGCAAGGTTGTGCCTTGCCCTGAAAGCAAGGCGGTATGCGGCGCGTCGGCGGGCAGAATCATGTCTACGCGAAAGCCGAGGCGCTGGGTGAAATAGTCGAGCGCCTCGGTCAGGTCGGGTACGGTCAGGGTTAAGGGCGTATGGTTTTGCGTCATGTTGGTGCGTTCAAAGTACCTGATTCAGCGTTAATCTGACAAAAATCCGATGAATAGCTACAACGAATTCAATGCGCCTTGACACGACTTAGTGCCGTCCGTATCCTCCGCGTTTTCCGTTCGCCGCTCTTGGCGTGACCGCGTAGTAATTATCGAACCGAACAATGCATGTTTGACGCGCTTTCAGACAAGTTAAAGAAGGTATTAAAAGACTTGCGCGGCGAAAGCCGTCTGTCGCCAGAGCATTTAGATCTGGCTATGCGCGAGATTCGCATCGCTTTGCTTGAGGCCGATGTCAATTTCAAGGTCGTCAAAGATTTCATTGAGCGCGTCAAAGCCAAGGCTTTAGGCCAAGAGGTTTTGAGCAAGCTCTCGCCGGGGCAACAGATCATCAAGATCGTCAATGACGAGATGGTCGAGATGTTGGGCGGCACTTCGAGCCGGTTGCTGTTCACATCAAAGCGGCCCAACTCGGTGATGATCGTCGGCTTGCAAGGTTCGGGTAAAACGACCTCGACCGGCAAGCTCTCGAAATGGCTGGCGGCGAATCAGCAGCGCAATCCGCTTTTATTATCGGTGGACGTTTACCGTCCTGCCGCGCGCAACCAGCTTTCTGTCATCGGCAAAGCGGTTGGCATTCCGGTCTTTGAAGGCGAAGGCATTAACGATCCGCTCGAATTGTGTCGCGCCGCGCGCACTTATTGCGAGCAGGTTGGGTTCGATACGCTGTTGATTGACACGGCGGGCCGGTTGCAGATTGACGACGCCTTGATGCAGGAACTCGAAAGCATCAAGGCTGAAATGCAGCCCATCGAAACGCTTTTCGTGGCCGATTCGATGACGGGGCAAGATGCCGTCAACAGCGCGAAAGGCTTTCACGAACGCATCGGCATCACGGGCGTCATCCTGACCAAGATGGATGGCGACACGCGCGGCGGCGCGGCGCTCTCGATCAAAGAAGTCATCGGGCAGCCGATCAAGTTCGTCGGCGTCGGCGAGAAATACGACGCGCTCGAACCGTTTTATCCTGACCGCATCGTCTCGCGCATTCTCGGCATGGGCGACGTGCTTTCGCTCATCGAAAAGGTGCAAGCCGAAGTAGACGAAGAGAAAGCCGAAGAACTCGAACGCAAGTTGATGCAGAACGAGTTCAC
>JAYSVR010000579.1:0-10111 GCA_043718445.1 Acidobacteriota bacterium
ACAACGGTTCAACATCAACGACATTCTTTATTGGACGCGCGGCAACATGACCTGGAAGTTCGGCGCAGACATCAGCCACGCGCGCTTGAACGTCACGCCGTTTTTTGCGGCTTCGGGCGGACGTTGGGACTTTCGCGCAATTCAAACCAACAGCACGCGCGGCAATAACGTATCGCTCGGCGGCAATCCGTTGGCGAGCCTGTTGATCGGCGTGCCCAATCAAGTTGACGTGCGTCCGCTGTTGCTTGATTACGGCTATCGTTGGAACAGTTATGCGGGCTTTGTGCAAAACGATTGGAAGGTGCGACCGAACGTGACGTTGAATCTGGGCATGCGTTATTCGCTGCAATTCCCGCGTTACGAGAAAGACAATCTGCAAGGCGTGTTTCGTCCCGACCTTTCGCAAACCGTCACGCTGACCGAAGCGCAACGGCGCATCTTCGCTACGGGCATTGGCATTGCAACGACAGCGGCGATTCCCACGAGTGTTCCGACCACGGCGAATTTGCCGGCGTTTGCCTTTGCCGGCGTAGGCGGACGTTCGCGTTACATCGTTGACGTAGCTTACAAAAATTTCGAGCCGCGTTTCGGCTTCGCGTGGCGTGTGCGTGAAATTGATTTTTTAGAGAAGCTGCATTTCGTCGTGCGCGGTGGTTATGGCTTGTCGCACGCGCCGTTGACGGGCAACAACCGCAACCCTAATCCTGATTTCGGTTCGTTCACGCAAGCGACTTCGACAACTGCGGGTTCGACTGGCACTACTGATTTAACGCAACCGATTCGCTTGTCGGGCAACACGCCCCTCGTGCGAGCCGTGCCGCTCGCCCAAACGCTGGGCATTCCCGCTGACGGATTACTTTTCGGCAACAGCATCGTCGTGCCGGGCTTTGCCGATTACGGCGGAGCCAACGCCGACAACGTGCCTTATTCGCAAAGCTGGAATCTCTCGCTCTCACTAGAACCGTGGCGCAACACCGTGATCGAGACGGCTTATGTCGGCAACAAAGGCACGCATCTTTATATGCCGCTCGTGAACCTCAATCCGCGCGACGTGGCCTTTGTCGAATCACTGGAAGTGCAGAACCTTAGCGCCGACCTAGCCGTACCCGATCCACTTGGACGCCGCAATTTGCTCAACGCCGCCATCACCGTGGCGCGCGGCAATCTGAACAGTCCCTATTTGGGCTTCGCTAATTTGAATCGTTTCTTTGACGCTTCGGCCAACAGCATTCGCCACGCGGCTTATGTTGACGTAAGGCGTCGCGTCGGTCGTGGCTTGATGTTAACGGCGAATTACACCTTCGCCAAATCCATTGACGATGCGTCAGACGCCAACCCCGACACGCGCGTCATCACCGAAGTCGGCCAGACCCAAGGCCATGTTTTTTATGGTGCATCGCGCAAGGTGGATCGTTCGCTTTCGACTTTCGACATCAAACACAATGCTTCTGCGACATTTGTCTATGACTTGCCCTTTGGCCGCAAAGGGCAATGGCTGAAAGGCTTGCCCAGCGTGTTAAACGAAGTGGTCGGCGGCTGGGTAACTTCGGGCGTTGTGCGTTTGCAAGGCGGAACGCCGTTCCTACCTTTCATCCTCGACACCAATCGTTTGGGCGGCAACAATCGCACCGTCCGTCCTGACCTCGTGTCGGGCGTACCGCTCATCAATCCGTTGTGGGATCGCGCTTGTCCGACGGGCATTCAGTCAGACAACGCTACGCCGTGTGAACCTTATATCAATCCGGCGGCGTTCAAGCGTCCGGCGAAAGGCGCGCTGGGCAACGCGCCGCGTACGCTCGAATTGCGCGCGCCGATGCAGCAATACTTCGATCTCTCGTTGCAGAAAAACTTTAAGGTTCCCTTCAAAGACAACGACGGCAAGCGCCGCATCAACTTTCGCGTAGACCTCATCAACGCCTTCAATCATCCGGCCTTCCGCGTCGGTTCATCAGGTTCAATCGGTTTCACGACCAATGTGCCAACCGAGTTCATCAGCGAAGCGCTCGTGTTAAACGGCGTCGCACAAACAGCGACCAACGTGCCTTTCACGGCGGCGGAATACAACGCCTGGGCGGCGGCGAACAGCCGTCCGTTGCAACCGGTGGACGCGCAAAATCGCCCCGTCAACCAAATCATTCCTGAACTCGCGGCGATTCGCGCGATGGTGAATTCTCGACGGCCTACGGCGACAGGGCCATTGCCGTTGAACTTTTTCAACACGGCCTTGCCGCAGGGTTTTGCAACAAAGCTGCCGAATAATTTTGACGTGACGACGTTAGAGGGCTTCAAGCTCTATCGCTTGCGGCAGGTTTATGACACGACTTTCGGGCAACTGCGCGCGGTGAACAATCCGCGTTACATCCAGTTCGGCATTCGAATCTTTTTCTAGTCTAACCAGATGTTGCCGCAGGACGTGTGGTGGCGATCTGCGGCGACGAAGTCCGTAGCGCCGAGTTTCATGAAAGTGAGAAAAGGCGCTGCGGGCGATAGTCATTTCAGAGCGTTGCAGTTAGGATGCGCTCACGTTCTGTCAGACTTCCATCCTGTCAAAAATCGCAGAACGAAAAAGCATTGGTTCGACTCTCTACAATCTAAAAGGAAATAACTATGGCGAAAGAGAAAATTACCAGACGGAAGTTTGTTACGACTACGACTGGCGCGGCGTTGGCGGCTGCCGGCCCGATGATCGTGCCGCGTCACGTGTTGGGCGGCGTTGGGTTCACTGCTCCGAGTGATACGGTCAACTTTGCGTTGATCGGTTGCGGCGGACAGGGCAAAACCGATTCGGGCGAACTCGTCACGGGCGGACAAAACATGGTCGCGTTGTGCGACGTAGATTTCGGTTACGTTGACCGCGAAGTTGCCAACCTCACGCGCCAACGCGGCCCAGGTGGTGGTGGCTTTGGTGGCGGACGCCCCGGCGGACAACCACCCACCCCAGAGCAACAGGCGGCAATGGCAAAAGCTGCTGAAGAGCGCATGGCGCAAAACGTGAAATTGCAGGGAGCTTATAAAACCGCCAAGCGTTATACCGACTTCCGCAAGATGCTCGAAACGCAAAAAGATATTGATGCGATTGTCGTGGCTACGCCTGACCACACGCACGCAGTCATCGCCAAGACCGCGATGGAAATGGGCAAGCACGCTTATGTCGAGAAACCGCTGACGTGGTCAATTCAGGAAGCTCGCGTATTGCGCGAGACTGCCGCGCGCACCAAAGTCGTGACGCAGATGGGCAACATGGGGCATTCAAGCGAAGGCGCTGCGTTAGTCAACGAATGGATTCAAGCGGGTCTCATCGGCAAGGTAACTGAGGTCAACGTATGGACGAATCGTCCGTTGGGTTTCTGGCCGCAAGGCGTACCGCGTCCGGGCAAACCGCCGGTCGCTGCTGATGCGGCTGCGGCAGGCGCTCCGGCGACTGGCCCCGGCAGCAATATGGGTTCTGACTGGACGGCGCGTTTGGTCAATCGCACCTTAGCAACCGCGATGGACGGCAACTATCCAGCCCCTGGCGGATTGGAATGGGACTTGTTCCTCGGCCCTGCGCCTGAGGTCGCTTATCACCCGATTTATCATCCATTTAATTGGCGCGGCTGGCTTGATTGGGGCACGGGCGCGATTGGCGATATGGCTGCGCACTTGCTTGACCATCCATACTGGGCGTTGGGTTTGACCTATCCGACCAGTGTCGAAGCTACGTACACGCCCTTCGGCGTTGATCTGAAAAACAAACCCGTCAGTTATCCGATGGGTTCGCATGTGGTTTATCACTTCCCGGCGCGTGGCGCGCAACCGCCGGTCAAACTGACCTGGATGGACGGCGGCCTGATGCCCGCGCGGCCTGAAGCCTTGCCTGACGACGTACAACTTGATGGCGGCGGCGGCGCAATCTTCATCGGCGAGAAAGGCATTCTCGTGCATGGAACTTACGCGGCGAATCCGAAGCTCTATCCGATGTCGTTGATGGAAGCGACGGCCAAAGTGCCTAAGACTTACTTCCGCGTAGAGTCGAGCGGCGCGGGTGCGTTCGCTTCGGCCAAACACCGTATGAACTGGATCAGAGCCATCAAAGGCACTGAGAAAGCGACGTGTCCGTTTGAATACGCCACGCGGCTGACCGAGACGATGTTGCTCGGCGTCGTAGCGATGAAAGTCGGACAGAGCAAGAAGATTTATTACGACGGAGAAAAAGGCGTTATCACGAATAACTCCGACGCCAACCAGTACTTGCAACGCGAATATCGCAAGGGCTGGACACTTTAACTCATCAACTAAGCACCAACACGAAGGGGCAAAGGGACAAAGGTTCAAAGGCGTTATCACAGTTAACATCCTTTGCTCGTTTGAACCTTTGCCCCTTCGTTTTGAAAAGGCCTGATTATGCGAATAAGGAAATTCTATCAGCTTGCGCTCTGCCTGCTGTGTTTCGCGCTGCCCGTGATGTCGCAAAGCCCGCAACCCAAACTGGAAAAAGGATTCAAATACCTTTTCAACGGCAAAGACCTGACCGATTGGGAAGGCGACGCGAAACATTGGTCAGTCGAAGACGGTGCGTTGACCGGCGTGGCTGACGGAACGTTGAAGATGAACAGCTTCATCACTTGGCGCGGCGGTACGGTCAAAAATTTCGAGATGCGCGTGCAGGTCAAGATTACCAAAAACGGTAATTCAGGTTTGCAATATCGCAGTGCGCCGCTGCCCGAAGTCGGCAAGTACGTTTTGACCGGCTATCAATGCGATGTCGTTCAGAATCGCAACGATTACAACGGCATGCTTTATGAAGAGCGCGGTCGTCGCATCATTTCGCACACGGGCGAAAAGGTCGTCGTGGACGCGAACGGCCAACCGTGGGTCGTCGGCGCAGTGCCCGGCGTCAAAGAATTCGCCGCTGACGAGTGGCACGAATACCGTGTGCTGGTCGTAGGCAATCATCATCAACACTGGATTGACGGCGTCCTAACCACAGACGTAGTTGACCACGACGCGGTTGGTCGTCGCCTCGAAGGATTGGTGGGCGTGCAAGTTCACGTAGGCCCGCCGATGAGAGTTCAATACCGCAACTGGCGCATCAAGCATTTGCCAGCCGCAAAACTGATCAACCCTGAACAAACTCCGATTCCGCCCGATGCGCTTAAAGTCGTACCGCAAAACGGGACGCCGCCGCCACGCAAAAGTTCGTAAGCAGTAAATCGCCCCTATTACGTGAGCGAACGTAACAATCTGGAAGAGCCGAATCCGGCCAATCTCAATGAACTGAAAACGCATTAGGTCCAACGGAACGCACAACTCCCGGCGGCACTTTAGCCGGAAGCACCTTAGTTAAGATGAAATTCGAGATCGTCGGATCAATTCGTGAGATCGAAGTTATTGCGAGCGGCGTTGGCGTGCGAGCGCGCTCTTACTTGCGCAAGTCTTATGGCAAGGGGCGGTGGCGCAAGCTCAAAGGCCTTGCCACAGTGTGTCTACCGAATGGCGCGTTGCGCGCAGTGGAGCTACATTGGTACGAAGCGCATGGAATTGGAAAGCGCGACATGAAAATCAAAAGCTATCTGGACTAACCTATGAAACAACCAACTAAACCATTCGCCTTATGTGTGGATAACACCGATTACCAAGCCTCGCTCATACTGGGCAAGGTCTATCGCATCATTCCTGACCCGCAAGCAGCGAAGGATGATCTGATACGCCTTATTGATGAAAGCGGCGAGGACTATCTCTATCACAAGAGTTATTTTCTTTTCGTAGACTTTCCGCCAGCGGTTAAGAAACGCATTCTCGCTTTGGCCCACGCTGGCTGACGCAGTTGCGCCACGAGATAAATCAGGAAAGACATACAGCAATCAAGGAACCAAAAATGAAACGACGTGCCTTTATCAATGCAGCAGCGGCTTCCGGCTTGGCGTTAGCAACGCAAAACAGCTTTGCGGCAAAACAAGCCAAGCTCGCCGACGCACATATCGAAGTCCTGCTCGACGAACCCATCGGACGCATCGCGCCGGAAATTTATGGACACTTTGCCGAGCATTTGGGCGGCGTCGTTTATGACGGCATCTGGGTCGGCGAGAACTCGAAAGTGCCGAACGTCGGCGGCATTCGCAAAGCATTGGTTGATTCATTATCGCGCATCAAGCCGCCCGTGATTCGCTGGCCGGGCGGCTGTTTCGCCGATAGCTATAACTGGCGCGATGGCATTGGCGCGAAAAAAGATCGTCCGCGCCGCCCGAACTTTTGGATTGACGCACCTGAATGGCCCAAAGGCGTGCCCGATGGCCCGTGGAAATATGACACCAATCAATTTGGCACGGATGAGTTCGTGCGCTTTTGCCAACTCACGGGCGCTGAACCATATCTTGCCGCCAACTTGCGCAGCCTCACGGCGAAGGATTTTTACGAGTGGGTTGATTACTGCAACTCGCCGATGGGTACGACGACGTTGGCGGATCAGCGTGGTGGCAAACCATACAACGTGCGCTATTGGGGTATCGGCAATGAGTCATGGGGATGCGGCGGAAACTTTTCGGCGGACGAATACGCCATTGAATATCGTCGCTTTGCCGAATGGGTTCCGCGTTACGGTTTGAATTTGGCCTTCATCGGCTCTGGGCCGAACGGTGGCGAACTGGGTTGGACGCGCAAGTTTTTCGGCAAGCTGGCTGAGAAAGGCGGCTTCGGCAAATTGTGGGGTTGGGGCTTGCATCACTATTCGTGGAATGTGAGTCAGGGGCGCACTACGAACTGGTTTGAGGGCAAAGGCGAGGCGCTGAACTTCCCCGACACTGAGCATTACGAATTGCTCGCGCAAGCCGATCAGATGGAATCACTCATCACCGATCACTGGGCGGTGATGGGTGAATTTGACCGCCCGCATCGCGTCAAACTCATCGTTGATGAATGGGGCGCGTGGTTCAAGCCCGGCAGCGAATTGCACAACACTCATTTGTTGGGTCAGCAAAACACGATGCGCGACGCCTTGCTTGCGGGACTCACGCTCGACACCTTCCACCGCCACGCCGACAAAGTAGCAATGGCGAACATCGCGCAACTCATCAACTGTTTGCAGGCGCTGTTTTTCGCGCACGAAGACAAGTTCGCCGTCACGCCGACCTATCACGTATTCGACATGTATTTGCCGCATCAAGGCGCTGATTCGTTGCGCACGTTGGTGAGCGCACCGCGCGCTGGTTATTCGCGCGCAGGAAAACCCGCGACGATTCGCGGGCTGTCGGCTTCGGCTTCGCGTAAGGAAAAGGTCGTGACGATTACGGTGACGAATCCTGATTTGTCGCAAACGCGCGAAGCTGAAATCGCTTTGCGTGGCGCTACGATCAAAGAGGTCAAAGTGATTACGTTGGGTGGCGGAGACGTGAAAGCACATAACTCGTTTGAACAACCCAACGCGATTGGCTTGAAAGAAGGCAAGGCTACGATGCGCAGCGATGGCGCGGTAACGTGCAGCTTTGCGCCTGCGTCGGTGACGCGGTTGCAACTCACACTGGCATAAGATTACGGCAGGCTTTCCAGCTTGCTGATGGATTGGCAAGCAGCTTGTCTGGCATCCAAAAGTTTTACGAACCTAACGCGGCAACAACCTGGAAAGGTTGTTGTACCTGCACTCTGAGAGCATACATGAATTCAACTTTATCGTTGCTGTTGTTGTTATTTTTGATTGCCCCAATCAACGCGCAACAACCGCCGACACAAATGCCCGCAAGCGAACCGCCACTCGACTGGATAGACCCTGACACCGGTCATCACGTTATTCGCCTTTCGCGCGAAGCGGGTACGGCGAGTTTGTACTTTCATCAAAACGCTTATACCGCGAGCGGTGACAAGCTCGTGGTCACGACGCCCAAAGGCATCGCCACCATTGAACTCAAGACCAACCAGATTGAACTGATTGTCGAAGGCCGCGCGAGTTCATTGATCGTAGGCCGCAAGTCGCGCCAAGTGTTTTATCTCAAAGACGGCGCAGTGATGGCTACGCATCTGGATACGAAAGCGACGCGCGAGATTACGCGCAATGCTGCGCTGCGCACCGGTGCTGGGTTCGCTATCAATGCTGACGAAACCCTGTTGGGCGGTAGCCTGATTGTCGGAGGCAGAACATTTACGCCTACTACGGCGCGCCCCGCCGGAGCGGACGAATACCCCAGCAAAGGCCAAATGATGGAACAGCGGCTGGCGGCGAAACTGCCAATGGCGCTTTATACCGTGAACATCAAGTCGGGCGAAGTAAAGCCGTTTTATCGCGCGACCGATTGGCTCAATCACGTACAGTTCTCGCCGACCGATCCCACGCTGATGATGTTTTGTCACGAAGGCCCCTGGCACAAAGTTGATCGCATCTGGACGATTCGCACGAATGGTTCAGAGAAACAACTGATGCACAAGCGCACGATGGATATGGAAATCGCCGGGCACGAATTCATGAGCGCCGACGGCAAGACGGTTTGGTACGACTTGCAAACGCCGAAGCGCGAAGTGTTTTGGCTGGCAGGTGTCGAAATCGCTTCAGGCAAACAAACGCGTTATTCAGTGCCGCGTGATCAATGGTCAGTGCATTTCAACATCGCGCCCAACGGCAAGCTATTCGCAGGTGATGGCGGCGGGCCATCCAGCGTAGCCGCGCCGGGTAACGGCCAATGGATTTACCTGTTCACGCCGCGTGCGGGTGGCAAGTTACAAGCCGAGAAACTCGTCAATCTCGCCAAACACGATTACAAGTTAGAGCCGAACGTGACGTTTACGCCTGATATGAAATGGCTTGTCTTCCGTTCGAATATGCACGGCGCGACGCATGTTTACGCAGTCGAAGTAGCAAAGAAATAAAGTGGCGTAAGCACATTGAATAGCTCGATTCGATTTTCCCGCTTCACGGCGAAAGAGTTTGACGACCGTGAGGCTTCCATCAACAGATAGCAGTACCAACAACAAAGGAACTCAATATGAATTTACTCAAAGGCCGAAGCCTATTGAGCAGCGCGTGTCTGTGCGCACTGACCTGCACATTCGCACAGGCGCAAACTCTCGAAGAAAAAATCGTGGCGCTTGAAAAAGCGAATGCCGCCGCGCAAGCCGCTGCCGCTAACGCGCAGATGGCGGGCGACAATGCGTGGATGCTGATTTCATCGGCGCTCGTCTTGATGATGACCGGGCCGGGCTTGGCACTGTTTTATGGCGGATTGGTGCGGCGCAAAAACGTACTCGCCACGATGATGCAAAGTTTCATCATGATGGCCGTCATCACGGTGGTGTGGGCGCTGTTTGGTTATAGCTTGGCGTTCGCCAAAGGCACGCCTTTTATCGGCGGGTTCGATTATCTATTTCTCAATAACGTAAGCAGCGCGCCATCGGTTTATGCCGCGACGATTCCGCATCTGACTTTCATGATTTATCAGTTGATGTTCGCCATTATCACGCCCGCTTTGATTTCAGGCGCGTTCGCCGAACGCATGAAATTCGCGGGGATGCTGGTGTTTTGCACGCTGTGGACCATCGTCGTTTATTTCCCGCTGGCGCATATGGTTTGGGGCGACGGCGGATTTTTGAGTTTGCTCGGCGGCAAATTTCCGGTGTTGGATTTTGCGGGCGGCACGGTCGTACACATTTCGTCAGGCTGTTCGGCGTTGGTGTGTGCGCTGTATCTGGGCAAGCGTGCGGGCTATCCGAAAACGCCTTTCATGCCGCACAACCTCGTGCTGGCCGTGGTCGGCGCGTGCTTGTTATGGGTCGGCTGGTTCGGCTTTAACGCGGGCAGCGCGTTGGGCGCAGGGCCGTTGGCGACGAATGCGTTTGTGACGACGCATTTCGGCGCGGCTGCGGCGGCGATTGCGTGGGTCGCGATTGAATGGATTCGGCAAGGCAAGCCTACGATCTTAGGCGCGATTTCGGGCGCGGTCGCAGGGTTGGCCGGCATTACGCAAACCGCTGGATTCGTCACGCCGATGGCGGCGCTCATCATCGGTTTCATCGCGGGGCTGATGTGTTATTGCTTCGTGACGATCATCAAAAACAAGTTGGGCTATGACGATTCACTTGATGCGTTTGGCGTACACGGCATTAGCGGATTCACGGGCGCGATTCTCTGCGGCGTCTTCGCCAACAGCGC
>JAYSVR010000580.1:0-10070 GCA_043718445.1 Acidobacteriota bacterium
CATGATCTTGATTTATATAACCAAGTCTTAGGCGTCTGCGCCGGACTCTGGAATTTCAGGTTAAGTTGTTGATTCTAAACATCGCAACAAGTCTATTATCCGAAATGATGACTTTCTCTACGGTTTCCGCTCCCATAGTGTTTGATTCGAACTTGACTTCGACATGAGTCGCCTCAGCATCAAGGGAGTTCCAAATTAACTCCGCGATGGCAAGCACTGGATTTTTACCTGCTACTACTCTCTCCAGATAGTCGCTCTGAACTTTGACGGATAATTCTTTCATCTTACCTCTGGGTATGACTTAACTGACTTTGGTTAGCTTGTTGCAGCCTCTCATCTGGCTTCTGTTGGTTCATCGCCGTACATGCCGCCAGCACGGGCTTCGCGCAATAGACGTTGCGTGTCAGAGCCATCAGTAAAACGCAGGCCGCGCTGCAACTCTTCTGTTTGGCGCAACACTTCCAGCATCGCGTAATTCGGCGGTGGCGCGAGCGGCGTTTCGTCAACCACCGTCAGTCGCAACTGCTTACCTTCGAATTCATCGGCGTGCGCTGCTAAATCTTCCCAAGTGCCTTCATAAACTGGTTCAAGCATAAAGTCCTTCACTTGTTGATCGGAGAGAAAACATCGGCCTGATACGTAATGCCGAACGTGACGCCGCTGCGTTCGCTGAGGTTGTGCAAACCGCGCATGCCTGCGATGTCCCACAGCAAGCCGCCTGCCTTGATGCGTGCGCCGAAACGCGCAGCGCCGTCTGACTCGGTGCCGCGCGGAACGATGCCGCGTGTGCTGCGGCGACCGTTGACTTCGCCGACGAGCGTGAGGTTTTCGTTGACGCCGTAAGTCGCGGCGAGTCCGTAAAGCAGCACGTCGTTTTGCGTGAAGCGATCGAGCGGCGCGGTCAAAATCCCTAAGCCGAGATTGCCGTATACATACAGCTTCTTGCCGAAATGCTTGCCCGTCAGCACGGTCGCAAAGAAATTGGTTTGATTGATGCCGATGCCGCGCACCTCATTTGAGTTGGGCATCTCAGCGCCGAAGCGGAAGCCGAACGCGGGTGCGCGTTTCGATTCGCGACGCAGTTTGAATTTCGTCGCCAGATAAAAGTCGCCCGTGTCATGCGTAGAGTTCGTGCCCGTACTCAGCCGCAACGGGAACGGAGCCAGACGCGCCTGCCGATTGACGCTCAGGTAATTTTGCATCACGCCGCCGATCTCAAACTCTACGTTAGGCGACAGGCCGAAGGTGAGCGAGACCACGCCGACGCGCGTCAAATCGCCTTGCAAACCCGACAGGCCGAATTCACGGTTCTGAATAAAATCGAAGCCGAAATCCACGCGCATCGCGCCGGGCTTCACAGTGTCTACGTCTTCGGTGATGAGCGGACGTTGTTGCGCACCAACGGCGACGCTTAACCAGCACAACATAATGCCCAAACAAATCAGCGACTTTTTCATAACATTTTCTCGAATTGATGAAAGGTAAGACGCCGCGATGATAGGCCGTCACGCGACGATTCGCCAAGCCTACTTCAGGGAGCGAGTTGTACGTGCGGATAGCTGCGAATCTTGGCATCCACTGTGACAAGTGGATAGCCAAGAATTCTGGCAGTAGCGACAATCAAGCGATCAGCCGGGTCTCGATGAAAATTGCCCGGCAGGTGATTGGCTTCAATAACGATCTTCGGCGAGAGGTCAAGCAAGTGAACGTGCCGAGCTTTCAGAGAGGTGTTAAGCCAGGATTCAATCGGTGCAGGCAAAGCGATTTTTCCATGCGCATCGAGTAGGGCAATTTCCCAACAGGAAATAATGCTGACGCCGATTCCACCGGTTAGATGGGCATTTATGTGTTGTTTGTAAGCAGAGGGTAAGAGCGGATCGTCTTGCGTCCACCAAACCCAGATGTGAGTGTCAAGTACGATCATCGTAATACTTCCCAATCTTCTTCGGGGCAGGCCGGTTCAAATGGGTCTTGTAAATAAACAGCGGGTGATCCCTTAAAGGGGTGTAACGGCGCTTCCGCGTTTTTTACTGAAGTATTTGCCAACACGATGATTTCAACCTTTTCACCTGTTGAGAACGGCAAGTTGTCTATTGTGACTGTGCCGTCTGCCTGCATGATTGTTTCAACACGTACTGCTTCCATAAAGTTCTCCTCTTCGTTCAAACAATCCATCCGCCGCCGACCACGATGTCGCCGTCGTAAAACACTGCGGCCTGCCCAGGCGTGACGGCGCGTTGCGGTTCGTCGAATGCAACCAGCACGCTGCCATCGCCTTGCGCAGTCAACGTCGCGCCCGCTTCTTCGGCGCGCGAACGAATCTTGACGCTCACGTGCAGCGGTTCACGCAATCGGTCAAAGGGAATCCAGTTGACGCGATTGACGGTCATTGTGGATTTGAGCAAATCATCTGAACTGCCGACGACAACGCGGTTTTGCTGGGCGTCAACTTGCACGACGTAAATCGGTTCGGGCGCAGAGATGCCTAAGCCTTTGCGCTGCCCCACCGTGTAACGATGAATGCCGTTATGCTGACCAATCACTTCACCTGCCGTGGTGACGATTTCGCCCGGCGCGATTTTGGTCGCATCGAGCGCCGTCGGTTGGTAATTATTCAGCACCGGCAAGGCTTTGCGTCCCTGCTTGTCTTCATCCAGATAGCGTTCGATGAATTGCGCGTAATTGCCATCGGGGACAAAACAAATCTCCTGACTCTCTGGCTTTTGTGCCGTAGGCAATCCGGCGGCTTCGGCGAGGTCGCGCACTTCCTGCTTGGTCATTTCGCCGAGCGGAAAGAAGGCATAGCTCAACTGTTCCTGCGTCAGTTCAAATAAAAAATAAGACTGATCTTTCGGGCGATTGACGGCGCGCAACAGCAGCCAGCGTTCGCGCGTATCGTCCCATGTCACGCGGGCATAGTGTCCCGTCGCCACTTTGTTCGCGTCGGCGGTCTTGGCGAGTTCAACCAGCTTGTCGAACTTAAGATAAGAATTGCATTGCACGCACGGACTCGGCGTCAGGCCGTTGAGATAATTGTTGACGAACGGGCGCACGACATCGCGCTCGAAATCGTCTTCCATATTCACGACGTAAAACGGGAAGCCGAGCTTATTGGCTACGACACGCGCGTCATACAAATCATCGAGCGAACAGCAACGACTCGGTAAAGGTTCACCGTCCGGCCCCACGTTGATGCGGCGCTGGTTCCAAAGCTGCATAGAAAAGCCTACGAGTTCGTGGCCTTGCGATTTGAGTAAGGCGGCGGCGGCAGAACTGTCTACGCCCCCGCTCATGGCAACTGCGATCATAAAACTTCCAGAACAAAGAAGAGGTGTGACGAAGAGGAGGGTTCTTTCTTCCGCAATGCTTGGACTGGAGAGAGGCAGTCTCACCGCAGAGTTACGCGGAGGTTTCGCAGAGGCAACGCAGAGAAGAAAGAAACTCATTTCCCTCTCTGCGTAAACTCTGCGAGACCTCCGCGTAACTCTGCGGTGAACGCACACTCACATTCCATCGCATTCAAAACAACGCAAGCTCTCAATCACACGCAAAAACAACGCCAACCGCAACCTTTGCACGGTTAGCCGTGAATGCTAAGATTGCCGTCCGTTCGGCAAAGGCCGATGTTAGCACATCAAAATCATATTTCAGGAATCATCTACCAACATGGCAAAGACTGACTTATCTGCGGCAACGGCAAAAAACGAAGCTGTCGAAAAATACCTCATCAAAAAAGAGCCTTATTACGTCAACATCAAAGACGAATCTTCGATTTTTGAGACGGCTTTTCAATCCAAGCTGCCGGTCATGCTCAAAGGGCCGACCGGTTGCGGCAAGACGCGCTTTGTCGAAGCGATGGCTTATAAATTGGGGCGTCCGCTCATCACCGTCGCCTGTCACGAAGACCTTTCGGCCACCGATCTCGTAGGCCGCTTTTTAATCGAAGCCGAAGAAACCGTCTGGCACGACGGCCCGCTCACGACGGCGCTCAAACACGGCGCGATTTGCTATCTCGACGAAATTGTCGAAGCCCGCAAAGACACCATCGTTTTGATTCACCCGCTCACCGATGACCGCCGCGTGCTGCCCGTCGAAAAGCTCGGTCAACTGTTGCAAGCGCCTGATGAATTCATGCTGGTGACTTCTTACAACCCCGGTTATCAAAGCGTGTTGAAGGATTTGAAACAGTCTACGCGGCAACGTTTTCTTTCGATTGAATTCGACTATCCGCCCGCCGAAGCCGAAATCTCTATCGTCGCGCATGAAGGCGGCGTCAACGAAGCCACCGCGCGCGACCTGGTCAAGATCGGCGAAAAGGTGCGCAACCTCAAAGGCCACGGCCTCGAAGAAGGCGTCTCGACGCGCTTGCTGGTTTATGCCGCGCAACTCATCTCAAAAGGCGTAGACCCCGTTACCGCCTGCGACGTAGCCATCGCCAGCCCCATCACCGACGATCACGAATTGCAGCGTGGCATTCGTGAAATCGTGACGACGGTGATCTAACGCAATCAAAAAACTATGGCGAGAAAATGGCGCGTAGCCATCTTAGGGCTGGGGCATTGGTATTCAGCCTATAACCTCGCGCGTGCCTTGCGCGAATATCCCAAAGCCGAACTCATCGCTGTCGCGTGGCACAACGTGGCGCAACTGGCGAAATTCACCACGACGTTTGGCGTGCGCGGTTACGCCGATTACGAAGCGTTGCTCGCGCGCGAAGACATTGATCTGGTTCACCTCGCCGCGCCCGTCGCCGAGTTACCTGCGTTGACGATTGCGGCTGCGCGCGCAGGCAAACACATTGTGTTGGGCAAGCCGATGGCGATGACGCTCGCGCAAGCTGACGCGATGGTCGCCGCCGTCGAACAAGCCAACGTCAAGTGCGTAGCCTTTCAAGGCATTAAGCGGCTGCAATCGGTCGGATTGAAGAAACGTATTGACGCGGGCGAAATCGGCGACCTGATCGTGATGCACCAAACCGCGCGCTGGTCTATCGCCGAAGACTGGTTTCGTTCGGGGCAGCCCGGCTGGTTCGTTGACCCTCGGCAAGTGCCCGGCGGCGCTTTCATTGACGAAGGCATTTACTGGATAGATTTTTTGCGCTGGCTCGCCGCGAGCGACATCGTGCAGGTCGAAGCCAAAATGGCGAATCTCGTGCATCGTGAGTTGCAAGTCGAAGACTGGGGCATGGCGACGTTTAGGTTTGCGAATGGCATCGTGGCTACGCTTGAAGGCGCGTGGACGATCAACGCGCCGCGTGTGACGGGGCCTTCGCCCAAACACAACGCGGTGTTGCGTACGGAACTCATCGGCACGCGCGGTGAAATCATCGAAGACGGCCTGCATTCGCCGAACCGTGCGGTACTCGCGGCAGGCGCTGACGACTGGGTCTTTGAACGCGACGCCGCCGAACTGATGGGCTACGCGGCACCGTTCCCGCTCAACCATCTGATCGAGTGCGTAGAAAACGACACGCCCTCACCCGCTTCGATTGAAGACGCCCGCGCGTCGTTTCGTGTAGCGTTGGCGGCGTATGAGGCTGCGCGGGAAGGGCGCGCCGTGCGGCTTGGGTGAAGAACAACAAAGCAAGCAGTTTCATTTCCAGCGGAGCAAAAAACATGAAAGAGAAACCTCCTGAAGTAGTCAAAGAATTGGCGGATACGCAAAAACGTCTGGCGGCTTTGCAAAAGCGTATGCAAACGCTTGATCCGGTGCGTTATCGCAATCCGATAAAGTACGAACAAGCCGTCGCCGATTGCCTCGTGGGCATCCGCGAGGCCGAAACCATTCTGCACGCGCTCGAACGGCCACTGGAAAGCGACTGGATACCGGCTTCCATGCTGGCTGATTATGCGGGACTGAAATACAAAACGGTTTACGAGATGGCTCAGTTAGGCGAATTGGGCGAGCAATATGATGAAAATACCCGACTCTTTCCCCGCAGCGATCTCGCACGCTTACATAGCCTGGATTGGCGTCAGGTGGAAACGGAAGTCCACTATGGCGACGTCAAAGTCTATTTTGAAAGAGCCGTCGCGGCCCTGGCGGCGGAACGCCGGGAAGAATTCGCCTTTAACCAGTTGCGCATTGAGCGACGTGTTTCTCACTATAAGTCGGCAGACAAAGCGCCAGCGATGGCGGAAGCGCTGCCCATTCTCGAAGCCTGGCTCAAGATTCCTTTCGCGCAGATAACCGGGAAAGCCGCGCAGGCGCTGGACGGCACTTACATTCCTTATGCGCTAGTGCAGGTCTGGTTGAAGAAGGGCGTTTCCGTTTTATCTTTCACGGATGAGCAGACTATCAGCCGTCTGAAACGTTTGTTTCCGTGGGCAGAATGGGCATTGCAGCGGCCCTTGTCGCCGCCGCCGGAGGGAGAGGAAAAGGAAGATGAGAATGCGTTTCCCTTCAAACCGTTGACGGCGTATTGGGCTCAAACGCCCATCGCACGGCAGGCGCGCTATTGGGAGCCGGAACCGGCTCCACCGCAGGCAGTGGAATTGGACTCTTCACTGACGGCGAACTTGGTAGGAACCTTACAGGAACTGGTTTATCTCGCGCCCACCCTGAATACGGCAGATCAGCGGCGCTTGCGTGCGCTCCTGCAAGGCATCATTCAAAGTTTCCGCCTGGCCTGAGAGAAAAGTTTTATGTCAAAGCCCCTGCTGACAGGAAATCCTGCCGACGACGTGGCGTGGTTGCGGTTGCGACGGCGCCGGAATCGTTTGCGCGCTTGGGCGCTGCTGGCGGCTTTGCTTTTGCTGGCGGCAGGCTGGTTCGGCGCGCGCGGCTGGTGGCGGCAGCGTGATTTGCCGCGCCACGATTATTACCGCGCCTTGCTGAGTGGTTTAGCCGAACAGCATTACCGCGTGACCGGCACGACGACGATTCTCAAAGAAAATGAACAAGTGTTGGAATATCTCAGCCGCCTTTATGCACGTAAGGCACAGCGCGATCGGCTTCCCGCAGAAGCAGCAACTGTCGCCTCTGCTGGAGTGCGCATCTTCGCTTTCCAGCCAGGGCTCGATGGATGGCAGTTGTATCCCTTCGACCGACTCGCTGAATTCCAGCAAGCCCCTTCCCAGACCTTTGACAAACCTTCGGGCCCGCCGCTCGCGTTGTGGCTTTTCTCGCGTTCCGAGCAGGCGCTGGCTGTAATCTTTAACGAAATTCCTGTCGTAGACGATCTCGTTAAGCCGGGACTAAGAATCATCGAACCTGTCAATCAAAGCGGTGCGATGCTGGTGGCAGGAGAATTCAAATCAGAGATGGTCGTGCTAAACCTTGTCTATCTGCTTCCGCTCGCGCAGTTGCGACTGGATGCGACGGACGGGGGGATAGAAAGCGGCGCGGCGTTTGACCGATTCATAGGCGCGGTTCCATTGCTCTTTGGCATAGGAAGGCGCAACTCCGCCACGCCGTTACGACTCGATAGTTATGAGGCTTACGCCCCCGTATACGATCTCCTGCCACCCTTTTCTCTCACACTAGCATGGGCGGCGCGTTGGGTGGTGGTTCCCTTCGTTCTGCTTTGGTTAGCTGTGTTGTGGTGGAGGATGCAACGCACCCGGCAAGCCTGGCAGGCATTGCTCGCGCACTCGCATCCGCACGAAGCGGCGCAACTACATTTTGGCTTCACGCGCTTTCTCACCGCCGATCTGATCGCCGTAACGAAACAACGGCTTGACGCGACCGTCGAACAAAAACATCGGGAAGCCTTGTTACAAGAGGAAAGTTTGCGCCGAGAGCAGTTGAAGCGTGAGGCGCGCCATTACTCAATGATGCTGGCGCAGTTCAAGCAAGAGGAACCGGCCTGTGACGAAGCTTGGCTGATGCAAGCTTCACCGGCTGAACTTGAAGAAGCGACCGCGCGCTTGTGCCAACAAGCGGAACAGCAACAGGCACAAGCTGACAGGGAACAACAGGCTTCGCGCGAACGGGCGCGACAGTTGCTCTGGCTGGAAAGCGAATTCGACGCAATCCCCTCTGATAAGCGCCCTGCGGTCGCCGAGGCCTGGACACTTTATGAACAGGCCTGCGCCGCCAACGATCCGGTCAAGCGTCTCGAGATGCTGAAATCCGCGCGCAAACTCTTGCCGAAAGAATTCAGGAGCGAGCCGTCATAATTCATTTGGTTGCGCGCTAGCGGTAATCCAACCAATACAATTTGCCGCACCGCACAAGCACTCAAAATTCCACGGCGAGGCAGGCGTAGCGTTTCGCAGATAGTTGAACGTGATCTCTTCGCCCGCCGCGATGTCGCGCAAGGCTGTGAGTATGCCTTCAGCGTTAAAGCTCGCATTGGCATCGCACGAATGATTGGTCACGTGCATCGGCATCACTTCTTCCGACCAATAATCCATCGGATAAATAGCTTCGCCCGCTAAATAAGGCCGCGCGGCGAAAAGGCTGCGCGCTTTGGCGTCCGCGCTCACGACCATGCGGTAATCATTCGTATTGCTCAGTGACATAAGCTAACTCAACTCGCGCACCAACGGTTGCAGCGCCGCGATGTAACCCGACAGTTGCACGTCCTGTCCCAATGCGGGAACGAGTGCGCGCACGCGCTCATACACCGCTTGCAACGCGGGACTAGGTTTGAGCGGTTTCAAAAACTCAAGCCCTTGCGCGGCGCAAAGCAATTCAATGGCTAACACGATTTCGACGTGTTGCGTGATTTGCGCGAGCTTCAGCGCAGCCGTCATACCCATCGAAACGTGGTCTTCTTTGTTCGCCGACGTAGGCAACGTGAACACCGACGCCGGATGCGCCAGCACATTGTTTTCGGCGATCAACGATGCCGCCGTGACTTGCGCGATCATCAAGCCTGAGTTCGTACCCGGTTGCGGCGAGAGGAACGCGGGCAAACCCGACAGGTCAGGATTGACCAGCCGTTCGACGCGGCGTTCAGAGATCGTAGCCAAATCGGCAATCGCAATCGCTGCGTAATCAAAGGCCAGCGCGACGGGTTCGCCGTGAAAGTTGCCGCCGGATAAAACTTCCTGCGCGTCGGCAAAGACCAATGGATTGTCAGTCGCGCTGTTGATTTCAATTTCAAGGATGCCGCGCACATGCGCCAGTGCATCGCACACCGCACCGTGAACTTGTGGCATGCAACGCAGCGAGTAAGCGTCTTGCACGCGCGGATCTACGGCTTTGTCACGATGCGACTCGCGGATTTCGCTGCCCGCGATCAACGCGCGCAATCGCGCCGCGCTCGCCTGCTGTCCCGCGTGCGGACGCACCGCATGAATCTTTTCATCAAACGCCACGGGCGTACCGCGCAGGGCTTCGAGCGTAAGCGCGCCAATCACATCCGCCGCCTGCGCGAGTTGCAATGCACGCCACACGGCCAATCCGCCGACAGCGGTCATTGCTTGCGTACCGTTCAACAACGCCAATCCCTCTTTAGCTTCAAGCTCTAACGGAGCAATGCCTGCGCGTTGCAACGCCGCGCCGCCTGACATGCGTTCGCCGTGGTAAGTGGCTTCGCCTTCACCAATCGTGACGAGCGCCAGATGCGCGAGCGGCGCGAGATCGCCTGAAGCGCCTACGGAACCGCGCGAAGGAATCACGGGGTGTACGCCCGCGTTGAGCATTGCCAGCAGGGTTTCGATCACTACGGGACGGCAGCCGGAAAAGCCTTTGGCGAGTACGTTGGCGCGATGCAACATCATCGCGCGCACGACGGGTTCGGGCAGTGGCTCGCCTACGCCACACGCATGCGAGCGCACGAGATTGAGTTGCAACGTACGCAACTCATCGTGCGGAATTACGACTTCAGACAGCTTGCCGAAGCCGGTGTTGATGCCATACGCAACTTCGCCGCGCGCGAGCAGTTGTTCGACAAATTGGCGAGCTTGATGAATACGCGGCAAGGCGCTGGCAGCCAGCACGGCGGATGCGCCAGCAGCTACGGCGGCGGTGTCAGCGAGTGTTAGAGATTGTCCGTTGAGTTCGAGCATATAACAGTTATTAAGCCAAACATCGTGCAAAGACAGCGCCTATGTGGAGTGCGGTCGGCTTGCCGCCGCTTTTGCTTTCGCTGTCGAACTATTCGGGGTTATACAAAAGGC
>JAYSVR010000059.1:0-8097 GCA_043718445.1 Acidobacteriota bacterium
CTTGCCCGTCGCCGAACTCGACACCGCCAAGCCGCGCGTATTGGCGATGTTGGTGAGCGAGTGGAAGTTCGCGCCTGACAGCAAGAACATTTATTTCACTGCGCCCGAAACGGTGAACAAGGACAATGACGACCGGCTCGAAAAGAAATTCACCGTGCGCATTCGCAACGAAGAGACACCGCTCAATCGCTTGCGCGTCGTAGACCTCGACACCGCCAAAACCAAAAACCTCGCGCAAAGCATCGCCGTCAGCGCCAGCGACATTGTGATTTCGCCCGACTCGCGTTGGGTCGCCTTTCGCGGTGCGCCGCGTGATCGTTATCAACGCACCGTGACCGAAGCGAGCATTTACGCCGATCTTTTCCTGCTCGACGCGCAAGGCGGCACGCTCGAAGCTTTGTCGGATAACAAAGAAATCGGTGAGAGCGCCGCTTCGTTCTCGCCCGACAGCCAGTGGATTGCCTTTGCCGCGTCGGACAATTTTGAATACTTCCGCAATGGCCGCGTATACCTGCGTCCGGTCGCTGGCGGGCAATGGAAGAAACTCGGCGACGGTTTTGACGGCGACGCCTCCATCGGTTTCTGGTCAGCCGATAACAAGACGATTTATTTCAACGAAGGCTGGCGCGCTACGAATCAGTTATTTGCGCTGGCGACGGACACCGGCAAAGTAACTCAAGTAACCAACGAAAAAGCCGTAGTCAGTTTCACGCAAGACGAAGTAACTAAAACTTTGATCGTGAGTTACTCCGACGCGACGATGCCGACGAATTATTTTGTCGCGCCGCAATTAACTGGCGACAAAGCCAGTTGGCGGCAACTCACCGACGGCAATCCGCAAGTGCGTAACTTATCGCTGGGCGAAACCGAAGCCATTCAATGGAAATCGTCTGACGGCAAGCTGGTTGAGGGCGTATTGGTCAAGCCCGTTAATTACGAACGCGGCAAACGCTACCCGTTTATTGTGCAAATTCACGGCGGCCCGGCGGGCGCTGATGTGCTGCGATTTAATCCGGGCTATGGCGCGCAGATATACGCGGGCGCGGGTTACGCGGTGTTATGTCCGAACTATCGCGGCTCGGTGAATTACGGCGAGAAACACAAGATGGAAATCGGCGGCGATTATTTTCGGCAGGGGTACGACGACATCATGACCGGCGTAGATCACCTGATCGCGCAAGGCTTAGTTGACGGCAACCAGATGGGCGCGATGGGCTGGAGCGCCGGTGGACATTGGTCGAACTGGATTCTGACGCATACCGACCGCTTCAAAGCAATTTCGTCAGGCGCGGGCGCGGTCAACTGGATTTCGATGTACGCGCAAAGCGACGTGCAACGCAACCGCGAGTTTTATTACGGCGGCAAACCGCCTTACGAAGACTTCGCCAAATACTGGGACGTGTCGCCGCTCAAGTTCATCAAGAACGCCAAGACGCCTACGTTAATTCATGTAGTGGACGGCGACCCGCGCGTGCCGCGTCCGCAAAGCGAAGAGTTGCACATGGCGTTGAAGAAGCTCGGCGTGCCTACGGAATTTATGGTTTATCCGGGTAACACGCACGGCATCACCGAACCGCGCAACCAACTGGTTAAAGCCGTCGCCGAATTTAACTGGTTCGAGCATTATATTCGCGGCAAGCAAGGCTGGTTTACGTGGAAGGAATTGCTCGACACGTTAAAGGACGAAAAGGCCGAAGAGAAGAAACCGGAAGCGGGCGATAAACCGTAAGGCAGTTGCGCCGCTTGAGCGCACTGCTGCATCATCTACGCGCTATCGGTTTAGACACATTGGCAGGAGAACAAAACTATTCCACACATCGAAGGCAAAACGCTCGGACTCAAACCCAATCAACTCAAACGGCTGGAAAAACTCTATCAGCGCCGCATCCCCCCCACCGAAATCATCACCGCTGAACTGGCGCGGCAACTGACTGAAATCTCGCACGAAATCAGGCGGCAGGTCGGCGTGTTGGTCAATCGCAAAGGCCACATCGAAAACGTCATCGTCGGCGACGCGGCGCAAATCGTATTGCCCGTGTTGGATCGTTCGCGTTTGGGTGAATCGCGTTTCAATGGCTTGCGCTGCTTGCATACGCACTTGCGCGGCGAAAAAGGTTTGACGCGCGACGACTTGAACGACTTGGCGATTTTGCGGCTTGACCTGATGGCAGCGATTCAGGTGAACGAAAAATCCGGCTTGCCCGAATTGATGCACGCCGCACACGTTTTGCCAGCTTCGGGTTTTGCTGTCCAAAAAGTCGTTAAAGCCCCTAAGGCGATTGACGACGACGATGATGACGAGACGCCCGAGCCTGAGATGTTCGGCTTTCTCGACGAAAAGCATCCGGGGCAACTCGACGTGAATTTCATCGAGTTGATCGAAGCCCTCGAAAGCGAAATGTCTCGCAATCGCGGCGCGCGCAAGGCTTCAGACACACGCGACCGCGCCTTGCTCGTCGGCATCACCAGAGACTCTCTGGTTGACGCCGAAGAGTCTATGGATGAGTTGAAAGAACTGGCGCTGTCAGGCGATCTGGTCGTGTTGGATGCAATGGTGCAACGACGCAATAAACTCGATCCGGCGACGCTGGTGGGCAAGGGCAAGTTGAGTGAGATCATTATCCGCAGCCTGCAACGCGGTGCCGATATGATCGTCTTCGACCGTGAGCTTTCGCCCGCGCAGGTGCGTTCGATCAACGCCGCCACCGACCTCAAAATCGTAGATCGTTCGCAACTCATCCTGGACATCTTTGCCCAGCGCGCTCAGACCAGCGAAGGCCGCATTCAAGTCGAACTGGCGCAATTGAAATACATGCTGCCGCGTCTGTCAGGCAGCGGCGCTGAAATGTCGCGGCTGATGGGCGGCATCGGCGGACGCGGCCCCGGCGAAACCAAACTCGAAGTTGATCGCCGCCGCGTACGCGACCGCATCACGTTGTTGGAACAACAACTCGACAAGGTCAGGACTACGCGGCAGCAGCGTCGTGCGCAGCGTTCGCGCCGCGAGATGCCGGTGGTTTCGATTGTGGGCTATACGAACGCAGGCAAAAGCACGCTGTTGAATGCACTCACGCAAAGCAACGTACACGCCGAAAAACGCATGTTCGCTACGCTTGACCCGACGAGTCGCAGGCTGCGTTTGCCGCAGGATCAAGAGATCATCATCAACGACACCGTGGGATTCATCCGCGATTTGCCGAAAGATCTATTGACGGCGTTTAAGGCTACGTTGGAAGAGGTCGAGCAATCCGACCTGCTGATTCATCTGGTAGACGCCTCAAGCACGCAACTCGAAAACCAACTGGCTTCGGTGCAACGCATCCTCGGCGAACTCGAGATGTCGAACATTCCGCAACTGCTGGTCTTCAACAAGATGGATTTGGTTCCGCCGCTCGAACTCGAACACCTGTGCCAAACACATCACGCGCTGCCGGTTTCGGCGCTCGAACGCCGTTCGCTCAGCGCGTTGGCTGACGCGCTCAGTGCGCGGTTGAACCCACAAGCTGAAAGCGATTTAGCGCCAGAAAGCGAAGTGGAAACTGCTGAATGAACCGATTTCGATAAAATTTCGCACAAACTTAATCAGGAATCTCAGCCACTTTCATTTTTTTTGCTAGGCCATTAGTGACGCGAATGGTATTTTCCTCACATCTGCTGTCGCCCCTTCCCCGGTCATAGCGCTACCCGCATCCCACCGGCATCCCACCCGTTAGTTACCTCAATCACAGGAGTAAAGAATTATGCCCATTCAATCTAAAGACGAAATTATGCAATTAGGCGAGACCTTCGTGACCCTGTTGAAATCGCCCATCTGCCCGCCCGAAGTGCGCGCTTCGATCATTCAATATCTCGATCAGGTGCGTAAGCAGCTCGATATGACCAACCCTGAACTCGTGCTGAGCGTGTTCAACTTTTTAGCAACGACCTCGCAACTGCCTTCGACCGATGCGGTTCGGCAAGCGCAAGGACAAGCGATCTCGACGGTGTTGGCAGCGGCGGCAAAGACTGGCGAATTGCCCAGCGCTCCGGCGGTGCCCACAACGGGTGAACTCGCTCCGATTGAGGAACCCAAAGTGATGGCGGCGGCGGCTCCCGCAGCGCCTGCGCCCGTAACCGCGCAAGCGCAACCTGTCGCACAAGCAATCCCGGTGGTCGCCAATCCATTGCAAGACCCCGCGCGCAACACGGGCCGCAACCTGGCTTCGCGCTTAAGCGAAGACCACGAATAATTTCCGTTTCAGGCTCGCGTCATAGCCAGCGCGAGCCTGAAACGCTTAATCGTTCAGAAAAAACCTCGCCTCGTATTGTCCATGTGGCACTGGAATGCTATTCTCGCCGCGCTCCGTAACTAACCGCCCGGCATCCCGTTTTAAGGCACAATCGAACCGCAACGCCCCAACCAAGTCCGTTGTGTTATCACCCTATTTTATTCAATCAGATTCGTCAGTGCGCCTGTGTGTGAAAGTTTAAGCGCGCTGCGGCAAAAAAAGGAGAGTCAATGGCTGAGAGCTCAAAACCCCCTGTAGGCGATACGATCGCTTTATTGCTGGATTCCGCCGATTGTCCGTCGAGCATTCGCACGGCAATCATCAATCACCTGTCAGAACTTTATGAACAAACCAACCTGATGAGTCCGCACATCGTGCGTATGCTTTATCCGGTGCTGCAACAACAAAGCAGCGAAGCGAAACCCGCCGAAGCGGCAGCGCCCAAAACGGCGAGCGCCCCGTTTCCCTTTTCAGTAGCGCAACCTGTCGCTACGTCACCCTTTCCCCCCGTGCAACCGACGAGCTTTCCGCCCGCGCCAGCCGCAACGGTTCCGGCGGCGAATCCTTTTGCGAATCGCAATCAGGCTCCGGCGAATAACTCGCCTGCCAGTTAAGCTGACGAAAAAAAGGGAGCCGCGTGTGGCTCCCTTTTTCTTTTTCTGCCCAGCCGAAAAGCCCTACATCTCGACTTCAACAACCTGTGAAGTTAAGCTCCGAGCGATTGAGAAAAAACCGTAGCGTAACCTGCCGAGGTTGCGCTGCTTCAATTGCGAACCTTTGATCCGAAGGTACGCAATGCCGAAACCGCAGCTTCAAGATGTCTTTGGGGCAGCTCGCGCTACCATGCCGAAAGGGGATTTCACGATGCCAATAGAAGGATTACTTGTGTGGGGAGTCGCTCAAGCCGCAGGCGCGTTGGTCAAGCCTGGGCTGGAAGATTTCGCCAAAGATGTCATCAATGATTCGGCCAAAGATTACGTCAAGCGATGTTTCGGCAACGTATTCACCGCCGCGCATCAAGACGCTTTGCAAAAGGCGTTGGGTCAGGCGCTCGCTCAATTGCTCAAATAGTTGATTGGCTTAGGACTTACGCAAGAGCCATTTTGAGCGCCGGTGACTTGAGTTGTTCAATCATGTAGTCGTCCAAAAGTCCTTGTTTGAGTTGGTAAACAGTCGTACCTGCTGCCGTAGCCAGTTCTTTGAAACGAACCCAGACCAGCAAAGCACAGCCGATGTGATTGCGTTGAATGCGAGCGATGCGACATTGGCAGCGTTCAATCCCCGTGATTTGTTTGGCTTCGCGGTGCGACTGCTCGATCTTCCAACGGAAGCCACACACCTCTTGTGTTGCCTCTGTCGAGTCTTGCGCTTTGTCATTGGTGACGACAAAGTCCGTGCGGTGGGTAGACACCTCAACCCGGAAACATTGCACCTTGTAGTCTTTAGGAAAGTCACGAATTTTGAGCTGCTTGCCGTGTTGCAATTCCGTTTCGCTCCACGTCAACGCATCTACGTGTTGATAGCGTTGCGTACCGCCCGAATCATCGACCAGGCGGTTGTCTTTGAGCGGGCAATAAAAGTGCTTGCCCAGCTTATCGATATAGAGCATCAGGTCTTTGGTCGCGTACCACGTATCCATCAGTACCGCTTGGAACGGCAACGCTTTTTGATAAACCAGGAGGTCTAACATTTCACGCGCGTGATCGAGTTTGGTTTTGCCATCCCCCGCCGGGTCGTATACGCGGTAGTCAATGATCCAAAACTGGTCGGTTTCGGGATTGACGTACACGCAATTGACGACGCCGATGCCTTTGATCACCGCGTGCGCGTTCCCGCTCCATTGCCGCCGTACCAACTCAATGGCAAAGGAAGCGTTTTTATCCAGCACGGTGTCATCAAAGATGACGTACCCCTTGGGGCTTGTCACCACTTGCGCGCGCACGTTTTCCCAGACTAAACGGGGCGTAATCTTCTCGCCCCGCAAGTAGCGGTTTACGGCATCGTGACTGAACTTCTCACAATGGTCGGCAAAATAGGTCAACGTGTAATTGATCTGCGTGACCAAAAGATACTGACAATAATCGAGGCGTGTCACTGGTTCTTTCATGACACGAACTCTATTTCAATGAGCAAAACTCCTTCAAGGGTGCTTTTGCGTAAGTCCTATGGCTATGACAAATTTTCTTTTTGTAATCGAATCTCCTGACGGTTAGTGGAGCGTTATTCCAGCCATCAACAATCCGTATAGCCTGACGGCGCTGGCCGTGGCCTTTGTTTTCTTGATTTACTTTTACTCGCTGAAAGCGTCGCACAAAGAGAAGCCCAAGCCAGAATTAGTTTTGGCGGTGATGGTGTTGCTCGTGTTGTCAGCGATTGGATATGCCTTTTATCAGGAGAAGCTCAAAGCCAAACCGCCCGGCGTAGTTGATGCGCTTTATCGCGTGCGCGTCACAGTATTGAACGAGCAGCAATTACCGCTCGAAGACGCCAAGGTCTGGTCTTCGGTTGGCGGCGAACCGAAGCGCGTAGCGGGCGGTTGGCAGTTCGACATTCCCGCTGCGACCAAGCCGCAAGACGGTAAGCTCACGATCTTTGCCGCGCAGGAAGCGGCTTTCACGCGCGGGCAGCAAGAGTTGCAATTAAACAACGATTTCAATCCGGCAGTGGTCATCAAAGTGGCGCGCGATGTCTCGGCGCGCATTCGCGGCAAAGTCGTAGACGGTCGCGGCAATGCCGTCACGGGCGCGCGCGTCTCAGTCGCCGGTTACGAAGCCGAAGCTGTCACCACGCAAGCGGGCGGCAATTTCGATCTGCCCGCACACGCTGCCGTAAGCCAACAAGTCTTGCTGCAAGCCGACAAGCGCGGCTATCGTGCCATCAGCGAATATCATCCGGCGGGAGACGATCCCGCTACGCTCACGTTAAAGAGGTAAACGCCATGCATCTCCTCACTCGCTCGCTTATCGCAATCTGCCTGCTCACGTTGGCGAACCGTTCGGCCTTTGCCGAACCCGGCGTGCTGTGGGTCAAAGTGCTGAATCTCAAAAATCGCGCCATCCCTAAACTCAAGATCGGTACGGAAGGCCCAGGTAGCAATGGAACCACCGATGCCCGTGGCTTGGCGAGAGTCCGGCTGGCTCCGCAAACCAAAGCTGGAAGCTGGGTCACGCTCGAAGTAACGAGCGCCAATTACGCCTTCGTCTCGCCGTGGAATCGTAAAGTCATCGTGCCACCTTTCGAGAACGAGGCGGACAATTACCTAACGATTTATCTGACCGCCAAGGGCGAGCGCGAAGCGCTGGAAAGCGGCAAACTCGCCGTTGCCTTAGCCACCAGTTTTAACGCTACAATTACCTTGCGACCCAAAGAACGGCCGACCGAATACGACCTGAAAACGGCACGGGCCGTAGTGGCGCGCAAATATGGTTTTCAGCCTGACGAAGTAGTACGCGCTATTTTGGCTTACGAGCCAAAAGCAGTTGACCCATTTGAAAAAGGCGAGATTGCGTTATTCAAACGCGATTACACTGAGGCTATCGAACAGCTTTCCAAATCCTACGCCACGCGCGAAGCCAATTTTGAAAAGGCCGAAGCTGAAATGGTTGAAGTGGCGCTTTCGCTTGGTCAGGCGCTGTATGCGAAGGGGGATTACCACGAAGCCGTGGAAAAATATCGCAAGGCAAAGAAGCTGCGCGAAGACGATGCCGAGATTCTCAACTATCTCGGTCTCGCGCGGGTGCGATTTAAATCGGGACGAAGTTTTCAGTAGGCGCTTGACATAGCTTTTGCCAATAGGCGTTCCATTCCTCATTGGCGCGCTGGACTCGGA
>JAYSVR010000581.1:0-3301 GCA_043718445.1 Acidobacteriota bacterium
CGAAAAATATTTTAAGCGTCCAGCACGCCGATCAATTCAGCCAATACGTTGTCTGGCGGATGGGCGTGTCCCAGATGTTGGCGAAAGGCTTCGGCATAAACGACGCCGCATTCGCCGCCGCGTTGCGCCGACCATTCGCGCATCGCCGTCAGGTATTGATCCATCCCGTGTTGCCGTCGCAGCCATTCGCGCTGGCTGGCGTGACACGCGAGCATCGTTTCTTTTGTCGCCATCGTGTCGGTGATGTTGACGTAAAAGGCAGGCTTCACGGTTTGCCCCAACGCATCGCGGCCTTCGATAGCGTCAGCGTAGTAAAGATGCGGAATGCTTTGCGCAGCAGGCGCGGCGTCCTGAGCTTCGGTTTTGAAGTTTGGTACGCTAGCGGTGAAACAAGCGGCGCGCACGAGTTGGCTGGTGATTTCGTGATCGAGCAAATAATCCTGCGGCGAATGTGTGAAGACGATGTCGGGCTTTACGCGCCGCACGATTTCAGTGACGCGGCGGATGTTCAGCGGGTCGTATGCAATCAGCAAATCCTGCGCGCCTGCGCAATGATGTTCACCGTGGAGCAACGCGGCGGCTTGCGCGGCTTCTTGCAAACGGATGCGCGAAATTTCTGCGGGCGGTAATTCGGCGCTGCCGCCATCGCCTGCCGTCATCGTAGCGATATGAACTTGCGCGCCGCGTTGCTGCAACAACGCCAACGTACCCGCACACAAAAACTCAGCATCATCAGGATGCGCAAAAAAAGCTAATACTGTTGTCATAACTCAGTCGAATAAACTGCCCTGCGCCGTCGGACGCCGAAACGAATCGCGGCGAAAGCGCGTGCGATAGCGTTGGTTGTCATAACCTAACCGCCGCGAATGTACTTCAAACGATTTCAAGATCATCTTCCAATACTCGCCTTCGCCGCGCATGCGCGTGCCGAAACCCGAACGATTCAACACGCCGCCTTTCACTTCCTTGATGCGGTTGACGATCTTTTGATAACGCAGCGGCATCTCTTGTTCGAGCCGTTCGAGAAAGTAAGGCTCTACGCTGCCGGGCAAGCGCAACAGATTGATGAACGCCGACGAAGCACCGTTTTCTTTGCCGCGTTTCAATAACTCAGGAATCGCAGATTCGTTCAAGCCCGGCACGATGGGCGAAATGCTCAGGCCGACTTCGATGCCCGCGTCGGCGAAGGCTTTCATCGCGGCGAAGCGTGCTTCAGGGAAAGGCGCGCCGGGTTCGAGCGCGCGCATCACGTCGTGATCGAGAAACGGAATCGTGAAATGAATCATCACGTCGGCGACTTCCGACAATTCTTTGATGAGTTCGAGATCGCGGCGAATCAAGGCGGATTTGGTAATGATGCCTACGGGATTGCGAAAGTCGCGGCACACTTCGAGACATTGGCGCGTGAGTTGATAGCGGCCTTCGAGCGGAATGTAAGGATCGGACGTGAACGAAAAAACTACGTGTTCACCTTTCCAGCTTTTGCGCATGAACTCTTCGCGCAACAGTTTCGGCGCGTTCACTTTGGCGACGATCTTGCGTTCGAAATCAGTGCCCGCGCCCCAGCCGAGAAACTCGTGCTTGGGCCGCGAGAAACAATAGGTGCAAGCGTGCGGACAGCCGCGATAGCAGTTGATCGAATAGTCGAAAGGTATGTCAGGGCTATCGTTTTTATTGATGATCGTGCGGGTCGCGGTCTCTTCAAAAATTTCGAGATCAGCGGTCGGCGGTTCGCCATCCCATTCAACGGTCGTACTCAAAAAAGGATTGGGCGGGTTGTTGATATAACGCATCAGCATGCTCCGTAGTAAATCGTTATTGGTTAAACACCCAATCCAGCGCGCGGGCAGTTTACTTTGCGCGGCACGTGCTGCCAATCGCGTTGAGCCACGCAGCGCAACTCGGCTACACTGCGGCGGTCAGTGGTGATTATCGTCCACTCAATCTGAGGATAACGATGAATAAACAAAGGATTTTACGAATCAGTTTTGTCACGCTCTTGCTGGCGAGCGGCTGCGGTTGGTTTGTCTTTGCATCCACCGAAGCGCAATCGCATGACGTTCCGTTAGGATTGCCTGCCGACACTTGGTTGCATCACGTACCGCGCCAGAATCCGCAGACCGCCGCCAAAGTCGAACTCGGTCGCAAGCTGTTTTTCGACAAGCGGCTGTCGGCAGACGGTTCGGTCGCGTGCGCCACTTGCCATCAGCCCGAACGCGCTTTCGCCGACGACAAGCCCCTTGCCGAAGGCATCGCGCAACGTCGCGGCACACGCAATTCGCCCAGCCTGCTCAACGTGATTTATACCAACGGACAGTTTTGGGATGGTCGCGCCGACACGCTCGAAGATCAAGCCGTGTTGCCGCTTATCAATCCGCTTGAGATGGGCGACCAAACCCACGATGACGTGATCGCACGCTTGCGCGCGCTGCCTGAATACGTCGCGGCTTTTCAGCAAACGTTCAACGTTGCGACGATCAACATCAATCACATAGGCCAAGCCCTCGCGGCCTTTGAACGCACCTTGCTCTCAGGCGCAGCGCCGCTTGATCGTTATCTGGCGGGCGACAAAACCGCAATGAATGAAGCCGAGTTGCGTGGCATGGCCGTTTTTCGCGGACGCGGACGTTGCACGCGCTGCCACACGATGAATGAAAACCGTATGTTGTTTAGCGATTACGAATACCGCAACACGGGCGTCGCGGCGCGGCATCCTGAATTTGAAAAACTTGCGCGCCAGCTTTTTACCGCGAGCGACGACGAACGCGGCGCGCTCACCCAACAACTTGCGTCACAACCCGGCGGCGCTGAACTCGGACGCATGCTGGTCAGCCAACACATCCTTGATGTCGGCGCGTTTCATACGCCGAGCTTGCGCAACGTAGCCCTGACCGCGCCTTACTTTCACGACGGCAGCGCGGCGACGCTGGCTGATGTAGTGAAGTTTTATAACGAAGGCGGCAAAGACAATCTCAACCTCGATACCGAACTGCATCCGTTGGGTTTGACTGAAGAAGAGCAGCGCGATCTCGTTACGTTTTTAGGCGCGTTGACCGGCAAGCAACCGCAAGTCACGCAACCCGTTTCTGCGCGGTTAAGCCGATGAAAACAACCAACTGCGCAATCGTGTCCGTAGCCCGACCGTTAGCGAGGGCTACCTCCAGGTTGCGCGCTTGTATGCCGAAGGAGCGCATCCTCAAAGCAGCCCTCGCTAACGGCTTGTCATTACCCAAAACTTTTGAGTTTATGAGCCAAGCGAACACCATCAACCAACGATTGCAAGACGACGTAGCCGCGCCAG
>JAYSVR010000582.1:0-10024 GCA_043718445.1 Acidobacteriota bacterium
CGGCCTGACAAGGATTTCGTAATTCATCTTTACCTCACTCTCGTCGCGTTACGCCAAAATCATTTCTTTCAACGCCGCGCCCGCCGGAACAATCGGGAACACGTTTTCTTCGCGGGCTACCTGCATTTCGATCAGCACGGGGCCGGGCGTATTGAGCGCCTTCTCAAGCGTATGCGCGACTTCGTTCGCTTTGGTCGCGCGGAAAGCCGGCACTTCATAAGCCTCAGCCAGCTTGCAAAAATCCGGTGCGACATCGAGCGTGCTGTGCGAATAACGGCGTTCGTAAAACTGTTCCTGCCATTGTCGCACCATGCCCAAGTAGCCGTTGTTGATGAGCAGGATTTTGACCGGAATGTTGTATTGCTTCACGGTCGCCAATTCGTTGAACGACATCTGGAATCCGCCGTCGCCGACGACCGCGACTGACAACTTGTCAGGGAAGGCCACTGCCGAACCCATCGCCGACGGGAAACCGTAACCCATCGCGCCCAGTCCGCCTGAATTGATCCAGCGATTGGGTTGGTCAAAGCCGAACAGTTGCGCCGTCCACATTTGATGTTGGCCTACGTCAGACGAAATGTACGCGTCGCCTTTGGTGATGCGGCGCAATTCATGAATCACGTTTTGCGGTTTGATGATGTCGCCGTCTTCTTTCACCCAAAACGGATGTTTCGCTTTCCAGTCGGCGATCTGCTTGTGCCAGCCATCGAGGTTCGATGGGCGCGCGCCATCGGTGAGTTGCGTTTCGAGTTCCTGCAAAAAGGCTTGCACGGCGAGTCGCGCATCGCCGATGACCGGATAATCGCACGCGATGTTTTTGCCAATGCAGGCCGGGTCAATGTCTACGTGAATGAATTTCGCGCCCTTGGCGAATTCGCTCAACTTGCCGGTGACACGATCATCGAAACGCGCGCCGATTGAGATCAGCAGGTCGCAATTGTCTACGGCCATGTTCGTCCAGTAACCGCCGTGCATGCCGAGCATGCCCAAACTCAACGGATGGCTCGCGGGGAATCCGCCCAAACCCATCAAGGTACAAGTCGTAGGCAGATTCAATTTTTCTGCCAGCTTGAGGACTTCTTTATGCGCGCCCGCCGAGATAGCTCCGCCGCCGACATAAAGCACCGGACGTTCGGCTTTGAGCATCGCCGAAACCGCCGCGCGAATCTGTTTCGCGCCAGGTTGGGTTTGCGGTTTGTAGCTGCGCACTTCAATCGTTTCGGGGTAACTAAATTCGACTTCCTGCGCGGTCATGTCTTTCGGCAGGTCAACCAGCACAGGGCCGGGGCGTCCGTGCGCGGCGACGTGAAAGGCTTCCTTGATCGTAGGCGCAAGGTCGGCGGCGTTTTTGACAAGGTAATTGTGTTTGGTGCAAGAGCGCGTCATGCCCGTGAGATCGGCCTCTTGAAACGCATCGTTGCCGATCAAATGCGTAGGCACTTGTCCCGTAAAAACCACGAGCGGAATCGAATCCATAAAGGCATTCGTGATGCCGGTGATCGCGTTCGTACCGCCAGGGCCTGAAGTCACGAGGGCTACGCCGGTGTCGCCGGTTGCTTGCGCGTAGCCCGCCGCCGCAAACAACGCGGCTTGTTCGTGCCTTACGAGATAATGTTTGATGCCAAGCGCTTTTTCGTGCTTGGCGAGTTCGTCATAAATGTGCAGCACTGCGCCGCCGGGATAACCGAAAACATGCTTGACGTTTTCACAGCGTAAGGCTTCGAGCAAAATTCGTGCGCCACGCATTTTCATAAGTGTTGACCCCTTTAACTGGATACTAACTGGATGACTAAAGCCGGATACGAAAAAGCCCCGGCGAATCAGGATGCTCGCCAGGGCGGTGTGATCTTGGTTGGCCTGTGTCTCAGGCGACCCACCCGGCGAGCGGCGTAATGATTACGCCTACTACGATAATGCCGATAACCGTTACTACAGTGCTTACGCCGCTAAGTCGCTCAACAGGGAGCGCATCTTCACGGGCGAAAAGTTGTAGCAATAAACCGGGCATAAAAACTTTTTTGATGAATGTTTAGCTGGAACTGAAAGCGTTCCATTTCTTAAAACGCGGGCAGTATAGCCAACCGAAAAGCATTCGTCTAGTAAATCTTCTGCAAAAAAAGATAAATTTTCATTATGAGCGTGCGAGCGTCAGAATTGAGAGAAGCGTTCCTTTCTGTCGCCTTTAAGCTGACCTCTTTGGCCTGCGTCTGGATGACCAAACGAACGTTTTGCCGAGGGCGAGGCACAGCTTGTGCCAACGATTGATGAAGGGCAGCCGTTTGGTTTGGCGTCAGGGCAAATGCAGTTAGAATGCGCAAGGAGGTAAACGACACAATGCTGTTGGAAGATTACTTCGACTTTTCGTCGCGGCATTGTCCAGATTCTAACTGTTGGGGAGATAACTTTATGTGGACTGATACGATTGTCGAAGAAACCCGGAAAGCACGCAACGAATACGCCGCGCGATTTAACTACGATCTTGAGGCGATGTATGAGGACTTGAAAAAGCAGGAACAACTCAATTCGTCCCGCCTGGTCTCTTTGCCGCCTAAAGAGCCAACGGTGCTTTTACCAAAGAAAAAAGCAGCCTGACAGAACTGGCGAGTTGAGATAGGGCATCGCTGCTGACCTCAAAGCGGCAGGCGTATCCAAAACTGACATCGTTCTCGGTTTCCAACCGCCGCAGGTGCGGCCTTACAAAGGAATAATCTTGGAATGAACAAGTTGAATGTTGATCTTGAGAATTGTTATGGAATTAAGAAGCTCCAGAAGGAGTTCGATTTCTCGCAGCAAAACGCCTACGCCATCTATGCCCCTAATGGTGCGATGAAGTCTTCTCTAGCACAGACTTTCAAGGATGTGGCTAACGCGACTGATTCCAAGGATCGGATATTCCCAGCCCGCAGGTGCAACAGAAAAATCATCGATGAAAATGGTGTTGATTTGCCTAAGGAGAATGTTCTGGTCGTTCCTCCCTATGATGAGGTCTTTGGTCACACAGAAAAGACTTCAACACTACTCGTAGACGCCACGTTGCGGGAAGAATACGAGCGACTTCATGTAGAAATTGACAATTCCAAAACGATATTTCTAAAGGCACTGAAAGAGCAATCTCGTTCAAAGAAGGACTTGGAAAAAGAAATATCCTCCACGTTCACTGCGAGTGAAGACGGGTTTTACCGTGCGCTGATTCGCGTCAAAGATGAACTGCTGGCCCAAGTAGAGGCACCATTCGCTGACATTCACTACGACAAAATTTTTGACGACAAGGTTTTGGAGTTACTGAAAACCGAAGACTTCAAGACGGCGATTGAGGATTACGTCAAGAAATATAATGAACTCTTGGCTGCCTCAACATATTTTAAGAAGGGTACGTTTAACTACTACAACGCAACCACTATTGCGAAAAGCCTCGCTGACAACGGTTTCTTCAACGCTAGTCATACGGTGAGCTTGAATGCTAACAATAAGCTAGAAATCACCAGCCAAGCGCAACTTGAGGAGCTCATTACAAAGGAGAAAGAGGGAATTTCCCAAGATGTGGAGCTCAGAAATAGGTTCACAGAAATCGAAAAACAGCTTACAAAGAATGTGAATGTTCGGATTTTTTGGGATTATCTTGCAGAAAACGAGGAGATTCTTCCCAAACTGACAAATATTGAGAGCTTTAAGGAAGAGCTTTGGAAGTCGTACTTTAAGGCGCGGATTGACCTCTACAAGGATTTGATCGCGAAATATCAAACTGCTGAGAGGAGGAAAAAGGAGATTGAGGAGGAAGCAGGTAGGCAGCGGACGCAGTGGGAATCGGTAATTGAGATTTTTAATGACCGCTTTTTCGTCCCGTTCAAGCTGACCGCGAAAAATAGAGTGTCAGTCATCTTGGGAGAAGAGCCGATACTTAAACTTGGGTTCACTTTTGAAGACGGGGCAGATGAAATGCCTGTAGAGAAGGCTACATTGATGCAGGCTCTCAGTACAGGTGAGAAGAAGGCTCTCTACGTCTTAAATATCATTTTTGAAGTTGAGGCACGCAAGAAGGCGCATCAGGAAACCGTCTTTATTGTCGATGACATCGCTGACTCATTCGATTACAAAAACAAGTATGCGATTATTCAGTACCTTAAGGATATTGCGGAAGAGCCGTATTTCAAACAAATTATTCTGACGCACAACTTTGATTTCTTCCGCACCATAAACAGTAGGTTTGTGAAATATTCGCACTGTCTCATGGCTTTCAAGAGTAGTACTGGGCTTACCTTGGATCAGGCTGTCGGTATCCAGAACGTTTTCGTGAAGGATTGGAAGCCTAATTTCTTCAATGACGCCAAGAAGAAGATCGCTTCCATTCCCTTTATTCGGAACATAATTGAGTACACCAAAGGGGAACAAGACCCCGCATTTGTCAAACTCACGTCGCTACTACATTGGAAAGGCGACTCCTCTGGCATCACTCAAAATGATCTTGATGCCATTTACAATTCAGTGTTTGGCACAACAGAGACATCGCCCGATGGCGACAAGCCAGTGATTGACCTCATACAGAGCGAGGCGGGTACATGCATCACGGCCAATGATGGTATCAACTTCGAGAACAAGATTGTTCTCTCAATCGCTATACGAATTGTTGCTGAACAATTCATGGTAGGAAAAATTGGCGACGCTACGTTCGTCGCCAATATCACCTCTAATCAAACACCACAGCTACTAACGAAATTCAAGATGCAATTCAGTGGAGAGGTTGATGCCATAAAAATCATTCAGCGTGTAGTACTTATGACACCAGAAAACATTCACCTGAATTCGTTCATGTATGAGCCGATCTTGGACATGTCCGACGAACACCTAAGGAAGCTCTATGAAGACGTACTAGCACTGAGTTAAGTAAGCAGCTCTCGTTACGATCTGTTCAGTCGTACCAAGATAAATCAAAATTGAGAATGTTAAATTGCCGTCCACCGAGAACGTCCGGTTGAATGGTAAACTGGCAGGAATACTGCTTGGCACGGAGAGAGAAATTTAATGGCAAAACCAAACGAAGATGGAATTTCTGACCGCGACCTCACGCTGGTGGCGGGCGCGGCTACTGACGTAGCGCCGCTGGGTCGCCAGCACAAACCCGCCCACGAACTCACGGCTGACGAAGACGTTGACATAGCCGATTGGGATCGGGTCGCGGCTACTGCTGAGTTCAAAGAGTTGCTGGCGGCGAAGCTGAAATTCATCGTACCCGCCACTGTCTTTTTCATCGCTTATTATTTTGCGTTGCCGTTGCTGGTGGGTTACGCGCCCGCGTTGATGGCGCGCAAGGTCTTTGGTGTAGTCAACGTCGCTTACCTGTTCGCGCTGTCGCAATTTTTTATGGCGTGGATATTGGCGGCGCTTTACGTGCGCGCGGCGGGGCGATTCGATGCGCTGGCTAGCCGCATCATCGCTAACCTGAAAGGAGGCCGCTAAATGTCAGCTTCGGTTGTGATGTTTTTGGTATTCATCGCCATCACGTTGGTGATTACGTGGTGGGCGGCACGGAAGAATACGGGGTCGCAGGCTTATTTCGCCGCCGGACGTTCGCTGACCGCGTGGCAGAACGGCATCGCGGTGGCGGGCGATTATATGAGTGCGGCTTCGTTCTTGGGCATCGCGGGCATCATCGCGTTTCAGGGCTACGACGGCTTTATGTATTCGGTCGGCTGGCTCGTCGCTTATCTCACCGTGCTGCTCGTCGTGGCGGAACCGTTGCGCAACAGCGGCAAATATACGATGGCGGACGTGCTGGCTTATCGCTTGCGCGCGCGTCCGGTCAGGGCGATGGGGGCGCTGTCAACGCTGACGGTGAGTACGTTTTATATGATCGCGCAGATGGTCGGCGCGGGCGCGTTGGTGTCGCTGTTGCTCAAAGACACGGGCATCAGTTTCCGCATGGCGGTGATCGGCATCGGCATTCTGATGATCGTCTATGTCGTATTCGGCGGAATGCTGGCGACGACTTGGGTGCAGATCATCAAGGCGATTTTGCTGATGAGCGGTACGATTCTGTTGAGCTTTTTAGTGTTGAAACATTTCAACTTTTCGCTCGGCGCGTTCTTTGACGCGATTGCGCACGTGACCTATCACGACGCGCAGGGCAATTTGGTCACACAGGATTTTTTGACGCCGGGGCTTCGTTATAAACCGCCTTACGGCGCGCTGGATTTGATTTCGCTGGGGATGGCGTTGCTGTTCGGTACGGCGGGTTTGCCGCATATTCTCGTGCGCTTTTACACCGTGCCGGATGCGCAGACGGCGCGTAAAAGCGTCGTATGGGCGATGGCGATTATCGGTACGTTTTATATTCTGACGACGTTCCTGGGCTTCGGCGCGGCGACGATTGTCGGACGCGATTTCATTGCCAAGAACGGCGGCAACAACATGAGTGCGCCGCTGCTCGCGCAGGCGTTGGCGGGCGATTTGTTCTTTGCGTTCATCTCGGCGATTGCGTTCGCTACGATCTTGGCGGTGGTCGCAGGGCTGACGATTTCGGCTTCGACTTCGTTCGCGCACGACTTTTGGACGAACGTGTTGAAGCACGGTAAAGAAGTCTCGCAAGGCGAAGAAGTTCGCGTCGCGCGTGTGACGGCGTTTGTCGTCGGCGCAATTTCCATCTCCATTGCCATCGCGCTCGGCCCCAATGCCAACGTAGCCTTTCTCGTCGCGCTGGCCTTTGCTGTGGCGGCTTCGGCCAATTTGCCGGTCATCGTGCTGTCGTTGTTTTGGCGGCGGTTCAATACGCGCGGCGCTGTGTGCGGACTGGCGACGGGCTTGTTGGCTTCGCTGATATTGATCTTGCTGAGTCCAAGCATCATGAAAACAGGCGCAATCTTTCCGCTTGAAAACCCAGGCATCGTGAGCATCCCGTTAGGATTCTTAGGCGCGGTGTTGGGTACGCTGTCAGGCCGCGAACCGGAAGCGGAAGCGAAATTTACCGAGTTGAGCGTGCGGGCGAATACAGGCTTGGGCGCAGAGAAAGCGAGTTCGCATTGATGAAAAGTAAGAACGAATAGAGCCAGGTTTTATTTCCTCTTGGCGGCTCCGCCGCAGTGATGTGCGGAAAGGCTCTGCCTTTCCGGTAGGCAAACTAAATTGAATGGGCTACGCCCTCACGGTCATCAAGGATTGAGCTTAATGGATTTTCCCTTTGCCTTGATGTTTCAAAATTGAGTGACGTGGCGGGCGTAGCCCGAAAACTTCACATCGCGTCACGGAAAGGCACAGCCTTTCCGCACATCACTGCGGCGGAGCCGCCAAGAGGAAATCGCAAAGAATTGATTTTGCGCCGAAGCCTTGCTCTATGCATTTGCCAAAAGCGTTATGAGTAAAAAACAAAAACCTGTTCAATCATCAAAACCAATCACGACCGAAACGCCGCCCGACAAAGGCCGCCGTACGATGTTGCTGTTGGGCGGAGGCGCGCTCGCCGCCGCCGTCGCGGGCGCGGGAGCTTATAGCGCGGGCTGGTTTGACGAACCGAAGCCGCAGAGCTTTGCGAGTGAGGCGACACGCTCGACCGGAAAGAATCTCGCGCCCGCTACGTTAGCGGCGAATGCAGAAAACGCACTGCGCGCAGCGGAAGATTTGCTGACGCATTACGCGCGCGATTTGGCGAACGCTTCGGCGTTGATTCATGCGGTGCGTGGGCTGGGGCGCGGGTTCAAGCTCAATGACGGCACGAGCGCGGTTGACCATCTCTGCGGTAAATACGCTTTCGACAAAGAGGTGAGCGGCAAGCGTCTGGTTTATTTTTCGCGCGATGCCGAAGTGCATGAAAACAGTTTTCTGAAAACCTTTATCGAAGCGGGCGTTTCGCTCGATCAAAAAGTCACGGCGAACGGCAGAGCGTTGACTTTGCGCGACGTAATCGAAGGCGGCGAGCAACTGTTTCGCGCCGACGCGGCAGATATGTATAAGTTCGATGATCGGCAGTTTCGCTTTGATCCGGTTTCGACGCTGACGCACGGACGCGGCGAGTTGTTGCACGAACACTTGCCGTGGAGCCTGATCGCTTTTTCAAACTTGATGAAGCCCGCTGAAGCAAGCTGGACGAACGCTTACGGCGAAAAGATTGATTTGGTGGCGGTGATTGATCGTGCGCTGGCTGAATACGAAACGATCTGCGCGTTGGGGCAAGCCGCTTTGGCGCGCGGCGAAGTCGCGCCGAAAGAGTTCCGCACGCGGGTCAAGGATTACAGTTGTTTCGGGCTGCATTCGGTTTACGGCTTTTTGGCGTGCTGGCAAAAAGGTTTCACCGCGAACGATCTGCCGCGCCGCATGACGCAGGTGATGGATTTCGTCACCTATCGTTTGCAAGCCGACGCGCTGGCGAGCGATGTCGAATACGACGAAGCCGACGCGCAAGCTCCGGCGGGACAAAAGGCTCCGCCGATGGTGATGCAGGCGTTCAAGCTGCGCGCGCGGTTGAAACTGTTAGGCCACGCCTTTGAGAGCATCAACTTCATTCGCAAACATCAATTGATGACGTTTACGCCCGCGCAGGAAAAACGCATTCAGGTTGGAGAGCAAGCGCTGTATGAATCCGTTGTGGGTTTGCGTGCATTGGATTGGGCGAGCTTGCGAAAGATGCCGGGCGAGAAATTCATCAGCGATGTCGTGATTGCGTTGGGACACGCGGCGCGCGGAATGAAGTTGTTGACGGCGCAAAATCCTGATGTGGTGGCGTAAAGGTGAAATGATGAGAAGTTTTGTTGCGTGGTTTGGTTTCGTTGTCTTGCTTGCCGTGAACGGCTGGGCGCAGACGCTCAAGACGCCGGAACTTTATGCGCAATGCGCACAGCCGTTGAAAGACGTGACTTCAGCCAATGCCGCACTCGCTGCGCTCAAAGACCCTGCTGCCAAAAAACGTATCGCTGCCGCCCACGCGCTTGCCCAAAGCTGTGACGCACGCGCCGTAGAACCGTTACTCGCCGCGCTCAAAGAAGACAAAGATGTTGAAGTTCGTATTGCCGCTGCGGCTGCGCTCGGTCAACTCGGCAGCGTTGAATCGGTAGACCCGATGATCGAAGCCTTGAGTGACACCGATGCGCGAGTGCGCGCGCAACTCGGTCATTCACTCGGTTCGTTCGTAGCGCATCGCGCACGCAATGCAGTGCTGAATGTGTTGGTCAATCCCGGCGGCGCTGAGATCAAAGACGAAGCCGATCTGCGCGCGCGCTGTTTCGGCATCCTCGTCGTCAACCAGATGATTGACGTGAGGTTTTCGCGCAAGGCCATCGGCTTTCTGTTCGGCTTTCTCGATCATAAAGACCCACAATTGCGCGCGATTGCCGAAGCCACTGCCGTCGAGTTGCAACACACGCGCAACGGCTTGCGCGAGCTGATGGGTATCATCAAGGTTCATAATTATCCGCCGTTTCGCCGCCAGGCTGTCGAATGGCTCGGACGCTGGGGCGACCCTGAAGCGCGCGACCTGCTCACCGAAACCGCCGCCCACGACCGCGACGTGACAGTCAAAGCGACTGCGGTCGAAGCGTTGAAGCTTTTGAAGTAGCGCGAAGTGGCGCAGGCTTCAGCCTGTGACCCGTAGCGTGGACTTTAGTCCGCGTGTGATTTTCGCCAACCGCGCGGACTAAAGTCCACGCTACGGGTCACAGGCTGAAGCCTGCGCCACGACTGTTTATGGATTCCATCACTCTCGAAATTTATCGTTCGCTTTATACGTCGGTTGCCGAAGAGATGGGCGTGAGCCTGCGGCGCGCGGCGTTTTCGCCGAACATCAAAGAGCGGCGCGATTATTCGTGCGCCGTCTTCGATCAGCGTGGGCGCGTCATTGCGCAAGGCGATCACATGCCGGTGCATTTGGGTTCGATGCCGATGTCGGTCGCCGCGGCGATTGCGTACTGCCAGATGCAACCGGGCGACGTAGTGATTCTGAATGACCCTTACGCAGGCGGTACGCATTTGCCTGATGTGACGATGGTTGCGCCGGTCTTTGGGAGTGCGGAGTGCGGAGTGCGGAGTGCGGAGTTACGAAAAA
>JAYSVR010000583.1:0-10022 GCA_043718445.1 Acidobacteriota bacterium
AAAAGAGAGATTCGCCTTTTTCTTAACCCCGCACTCCGCACTCCGCACTCCGCACTCTCACTATGCACTATCACTTAATTGGCGTATCCGGCACGGCGATGGGTTCGCTGGCTGGAATGCTCAAGGCGCGCGGGCATCGCGTGACGGGTTCTGACAAGGCGTTTTATCCGCCGATGGGCGATGAATTGAAACGGCTGGGCATCGAAACTTTCGAAGGCTTTGACGCCGCGCATCTCGAACCTGCTCCCGATGTCGTCGTGGTTGGCAACGCGACTTCGCGCGGCAATGTTGAGATCGAAGCCGTGTTGAATCGGCAGTTGCGCTACGCCGCGATGACCGAAGTCATTCGAGAGGAATTCATTCGCGGCAAGCATTCGACAGTGGTCGCGGGTACGCATGGCAAGACGACGACGACTTCGCTGATGGCGTGGGTGATGCAGGTTGCTGGATTGAATCCTTCGTTTCTGATTGGTGGCGTAGCTGAAAATTTCGGCGCGAGTTTCAGCGTCACTGACACTAAGCATTTCGTGATCGAAGGCGATGAATACGACACAGCCTTTTGGGACAAGCGCCCCAAGTTTTTGAGTTACCTGCCTGACCTCGTGATTTTAAACAACGTCGAATTCGATCACGCTGACATTTACGAAGACCTCAACGCCGTCAAAAAATCCTTTCGCTTGCTCATCAATTTGATTCCGTCGGATGGCTGCCTGGTCGCGGGTTGGGATTCGCCGCTCGTGCGCGAACTCGTCGAGCATCCCATCGCGCCGCAAGGCGTATGGTCGCCGGTTGAAACGTTCGGTTTAGACGCGGGCGCAAAATGGTCGGCGCGCGCGATTGAATACTTGCCCGACATGACGCGCTTTGTCGTCACGTGCGAAGGCAAGGATTACGGCACGATTCATACGCCGCTCGCCGGAGCGTTCAACGTGCGCAATTGTTTGGCGGTGATTGCTGCGGCAGCGCGATTGGGTATTGCATTTGAAAAGGTGGCGGAAGCATTGGCGACTTTCAAAAGCGTCAAGCGGCGGATGCAGGTGCGCGGCGAAGTGAACGGCATCACGGTGATTGATGACTTTGCGCATCATCCAACCGCCGTACGCGAGACGCTGCAAGCCATTGCGCAAAAATATCCGACCCGCCGTTTGATCGCCGTGTTTGAGCCGCGCACGTGGGCTTCGCGGATGAAAGTGTTTCAGGAAGATTACGCGCGCGCGTTTGAAGTGGCTGAGGTGGTGGTCCTGGCTGCGCTGTATGACGCGCACCGCATTGCCGCCGACCAGCAAATGTCTATCGCCCAACTCGTAGACGACCTCAACGCGCAAGGCAAAACCGCGCAAGCGATTGATGGAGCCGACGCGATTGTCACGTGGCTCGCGCCGCAATTGCGCAGCGGCGATGTCGTCGCCGTGATGTCGAATGGCGGCTTTGGTGGGATTCACGAAAAATTGCTCAAGGCCATCGGTTAAAGGTAAGCTCTCCGCAATGATTACTGGAACACGACACGCAGACTATTGCATCAAGGGGCACAACGGCATCGAGACTTCGGTCATCCTGTCGGAAGAATACGCAGGGATGCTCGCTCGGGGGAAATTTATGGAACGCGAAACCGTCAAAGATATTTTGCGCCAGTTCAACGAACGCGGCATTCGCTATTGTCTGATTGGCGGACTGGCGCTCGCTCATCATTCGATTCCGCGCATGACGCAAGACGTAGACTTGCTTGTCTTGCCTGAAGATATGCCGCTGGTGCAGCAAGTCCTGGCCGGCCACGAATTGCACGGCTCGTCGGTCGTGCTGATCTTTCAAGTCGGCGCAACCAAGATTGACGTACAGCCCGCGAACCTGCGCGCCAAACGCGAAGCCGTGCTGTCGGCGATTGACGACTTGCTGGACGAGCAAATGATCAAGGTCGTCAATTTGCGTGATTTGTTGTTCTTGAAAATGTGGGCAGTGCCGATGCGGCACGAAATGGGTAAACGTGCGCAAGACGAAGCCGACATTATCAACTTGCTTGAGTTCAACTCGGAAAAGGTGACGCCCGAAATGATCAGCTATATCTGCCGCGCGTTGTTGGCGATGGTTTATTCCGCTGAAGACACGGCCAAATATCGCGTGCAAATCGAATGGCTCAACGAGCTCTTGGAAAAGCTCGGGCTGGGTGATCGTTGTTATCAGCTTGCTTGAGGCGTTAGCTTCTTTTACGGTTGAGCAGGTTTATAAAGCAGCGCCATGCGTTGATGGCGCGGGCCGCCTACGCCAAAGAACGAACGCGGTATCACGTAACCTTTCAGCACCGCTTGTTCTTCATACAACAATTCAAAGCCATTGGCTTGAAAGTCTTCGATTTTTACGTCCGTCCATTTCGGCCCGGTGAGGCGATCCCAAAACACCAACGTACCCGCAGGCATGGCCTGCATTAGTTGTGCGTTGCGTACTTTGTCAGTCGTGAAGAATTCGTTTTGCCACGGGTCGGCGTTGAAGCGCATCGCCATGTAAGGCTGGCTCCAGATGAAGCGCGTGATGGGGCGTTGGTGTTGCGGCCATTGCGCCCATTGCACAAAGACGCGATCAACCAGCACGGCGTCGCGCATCCATTCCGCGCCGTCAACGTAAAGTGCGTTGAGGCAGAACGAAAGCGCGATGACGGTGACAGTGACGGCGCGGCGCAACGACAGAGACCGATGTGAGAACTTATCAGCGAGTGCATTCCATCCAATCAAGGTGAGCAACGCGGCAGCAGGCGCTACGGTCAGCACGTAGCGCGGATAGCCCGCCGAACCCATCAGCCCGAAAGCGCGCATCACCGTGTGAATCAAAAACAACGAGAGCCACGCAGCTCCGACGCAGCACAAGATGCCATCTTGTGCTACAGCGGAGCGATGCTTGAGGTAACGCCACAACCCCACGGCAAACGGAATCAAGAACAGCGGCCCGATGATTTCAGGCAAGCGCGCGGGGTAATTCAAAAATCCCGGAGCGCCATACATCGTGCCGCTGAAAGGCCAATTCGCGGGCCAGTTGTGTTTGATGAAAAGCGCGTCGCCAGTAATCAGCCACGACGCCAACCACCATGCGAACATTCCTGCGCCAAGCAGAGGAATGCGGAGTGCGGAGTGCGGAGTGCGGAGTTTCAGTAACCAAAGCGCCCACAGTCCGATGGTGAAAAAGCCTTCGGGGCGGATGAGGATTAGCAGAGAAGCGGTGAGCGCGGCGGCGGCGATGCGGCCTTTCAAGTGCAGCCGCAACGCGATGACGAACACCAAAGCGTAAAGCGGTTCGGTCATCGTGTCGGCGATGAACAGCGCGAACGACGGTTGCAAAAACAAAAACGGAATGACGAGCGGCGCGCGCGCGAGGCCGTGCTCATCTGCCAGCCGCCACGTTTGGTGCGCAGTGATGACGCACACGATGATCGTCAGGGTACGCGCGGCTTGATAACCGATGAGGGCGGGAAAAGCGTAAAGAAAGGTGAAGAGCGGACGCGCCCAAACGTCTACGAACAGGGCGGGATGCTGCCACGCCCAACGCGCCAGTACGTAATGCAATCCGCCATCGGCTTGGCATCCGTCGCGCCAGAGCAGCAAAACGGCGAGGCCAGTGAGCGCACAAAGGGCGAGCCAGCCAAATGCCTCATAAGGAAATTTTCGATTTTCAATTTGAGATTTTTGATTTGCCATTGTCGAGGCAATCCAGCGAAGCAGCGGTTGAGATGGGCTGAACATTTGCCGGTGGCGGGTCAGGCGCGGTGCGATAACGATAAAGCCACGTCAGCCAGAACGCGCCGATGATGATGACGCCGAGGCGGCCTTCGATGCGCGGGGCAAACCAACCGGTGACGGCGAGCGAGAGGATGATTGAAATGGCTACGCGCCATTTTTGTTTTACGGTCAGTCCTTTCTGATCGCGGAAGGCCGTGATGTATGCACCCAGAATGTGATGATTGACCAGCCAGTCGTGCCAGCGCTGGCTGCCGCGCGCGAAACAGAATGCCGCCAGCAAAAGAAACGGCGTCGTCGGCAACAACGGCGTAGGGATGCCGATGATGCCCAACGCGACGCTGATCCATCCGGCGATGAGATAAAATTTTGCTTTGAGCCTGCTTCTCATTTGATTGTCATAGGATGCGCCGCATTCTGCCTGTCGAAAAGTGTCTTGGCTAGCTGCGCCAAAAGAAGATTGCTGACAGTGTGAACCCAATCACGATGACCGAACGGCGTACGAAGGTTTGTCCTAAACGTTGTGCGATGCGTGCCATTCCATAACCGCCTACGAGTGAGCCGAGCGCCATTACGCCTGCGGCGGGCCAGAGAATCAGATTGACTGTGATGAAATATAACGCGGCAATCAGGTTGATGGCTCCGGCGAGAATGTTTTTCAGCCCGTTCATTTGATGCAGGTTCGTCATGCCCAATACGCCCAACATCGCCAGCAAAAGGATGCCGATGCCTGCGCCGAAATACCCGCCGTAAACGCCCGTGAAAAATTGAAAGAAAGCTGCGCCGATCAGCCATTGTTGGGAGGCGTGTTGCGTCGCGTGGTCAGTTGATGATTTGCGTAACCAACGCTGCACGATGGGTTGCAGCATAAACAGCACCGTGGCGAACAACACCAGCCACGGAACCAAACGCGCAAACGTTTGCATCGGCGTGCGCGCTAATAACCATCCGCCTAAAATGCCGCCGATCAAGCCCGGTATTAACAAGGCGAAATAGCGGCGCGGTATTTCGCGCATCTCCGCGCGATAGGCCCACAGGCTGCTGCACGCGCCGGGAACCATCGCCAGCGTATTCGTCGCGTTCGCCATGCGCGGGTCTACGCCCGTCCAGACCAGCATGGGAAACGACAGCAATGTACCGCCGCCCGCGACTGAATTGACCATGCCTGCTCCCATCGCGGCGAAAAAGAGCAAGAGGCCTTGCGTGAGAGTCATAAAGGTTCGTAGGCAGATTCTTGTGCTGGCTCGCGCGTCATCGAAGCGTTGTCGGCGTAGTTGTCTGACTTGGCGGCTTCGGCTGCTTGCAAGAGGCGAAACTGCGCGAGCAGTTCTACTAAATCGGCAGGCAACGGCGCAGTCAACGAGATGCGTTCTTGCGTGACCGGATGATCGAATTGCAGCGTGAGCGCGTGCAGGAAGGGGCGTTTCAAACGGTTGATGGCGGCGCGTTGGCGTACGTTGGCGATTTGTTTCGAGCGGCCTCGGTCGTAGGTATCGTCGCATATGATCGGATGATTGATGTGCGCGAGGTGTACGCGAATTTGATGCGTGCGACCGGTTTTGATTTCGACTTCGACCAGCGTGAATTCGTCGAAGCGTTCGATGACACGGAAGTGCGAAAGCGCGGGGCGGCCTGCGTTGTTGACAGACATTTTCACGCGGTTGCGCGGGTCGCGTCCGATGGGTGCGTCAATCGTTCCGTTGTCTTCTTTAAGCGCGCCGTAAACCAATGCCAGATAGCGTTTGCCGATGGTGCGCGCTTCGAATTGTTCAGCCAGCCGCAAGTGTGCGAGATCGGTTTTGGCGACAACGATCAAGCCGGAGGTTCCGACATCAAGACGATGGACGATGCCGGGGCGCGAGCTTCCGCCGCGCCTCGGCAAAGCAAGCGACTGTTGTTGCAAGTGATAAACCAACGCATTCGCCAGCGTACCCGACAGCGCGCCCGCGCCGGGATGCGTCACCATGCCTGTGGGTTTGTTGATGACGATGACGGCGTCGTCTTCATAAACAATGTCGAGCGGAATGTTTTCGGGCGCGGCTTCGATGGGCGGCGCGTGCGGCACGACGCCCGCAATGATTTCGCCGGTGGTCAGGCGATGGCTGGGTTTGACGAGTTTGCCGTTGACGGTAAGCGCGCCTTCGGTAATCGCGCGCTGAATGGCCGAACGGCTGGCCGTGTTGATTTGCGAAACGAGATAAAGGTCTAGGCGTTGGTCGTGCGCCTCTTGAGAGACGGAGAGACGGAGAGATGGAGAGACGGAGAGACTATCAACTTCATCGTTCTCGTTCTCTTGTAATGCCTCAATTTCAGGTTCGCTCATTTTCTCCTTCTTGCGGTCTCTCTGTCTTTCTGTCTCTCCGTCTCTCTGTCTCTATTGTACATAAAGCTCTTTCGGAAACCGCTCAACCGGCGCACCGGTTTTGCGCGCCAACGCAAACAGGTTGTCGCCGCGCAAGTCAGTCGAAATCTCAAGCTGTTGTAACAACTCAATGATGGCAGGATTGGAACGCAGCCATACGTCTTCGGCTTCGAGCGCGACGACGGTGAAGCCAGCGGCAGCGAGTGCGACGCCGACTTCATAAGGCGCGTATTCGTGATTGTGCTGATCCACCGGCGTTTCGCGGTTGTATTGCGACAGCAGATAAGGTGAACAGGTAATCAACAACCCTTCGATAGAACGCGCGCTGGCGATGTTAGGCGTAGTCAGCAAGAGGAAGCCGTCGTCCTGCAATACGCGATTGCATTCCCACAGCATATGCAGCGGGTCGCGTTGCAGGTGTTCGATCAACTCGCAACACAGCACGACGCGAAAGTGTTTATCGGGGTAAGGGAACTGGTCGGCTTCGACGTTGAAATTGCTCAACTCGACTTGGTATTCGTCTTTGCCTTTCACTTGTTTGAGCTTTTCAGTCGAAACCTTTTCGTCGCTTTCCCAAAAGTCTGCGCCGACGATTTGATAGCCGGTGTATTTGTTCAACGCGGGTACGTAATGCAGCAGGCTGCCGAGTTCGAGCATGCGGTCGGCGGAACTGCGGGCGGGCGGGATGCGTTCGAGCGTACTCAAAAAGCGCCGCATGTGTTGCATCACATAATGCCGTTCCGCCGAGTCGCTGATGAAACTCATCACGTAATCTACGACTTCCTGTTCGTCGGGCGTGAAATCGTTGAGGCCTTCGTGCGCGACTTTCTTCCAGTCCAGAATGCGGTGATAAAGCGCGGTCTCGGCTTTCGGCAATTTGTTGGCGGGCAGCGGATGATAGCCTTCGGCGAGCTTGCGGAAGGATTGAACTTGCTCGGCGGGCGCTTCCTGCAATACGTCTTTAAGATCGGGCAGCGGTTCAGTGGCGGCTTCTGATTTGGGTGCTTGCTTGTTTGCCGCAAGCTGTTCGCGCAAGTGGCGAAGCGCGCGTCGTTGCTCGTCAAGGCGTTGCTCAAATAGTTGCAACATCACATCAGTGCGGTCTACGAGGTCTTCGCGATTGGTTTTGAGCTTGCCGTCTACGCGGCGTTCGTGGGTTTCAAGGCGTGTGTCGGTGGTGTGTTCCAGTCGGATGAAGCGTTCATCGAGATGGCGATCAAGCGCGTTGAGGCGTCCGTCAGCACGCAGGTCGAGCGCGTGGGTTCGCTCATCGAAGCGCACATCGAAGCTGCGCATCAATTCCGTCAGACGAATTTCGCCGCTGGATTCGAGCGCACCCAAACGTTCTTCGTTGCGCTGGTCGAGCGTGTTGAATCGTTCTTCCAACCGCTCGTCCAACCGTTGATCGAGTTGCGCCTCGAAGCGAGCCGTGCGTTCGTCAGATAGTTTTTCTAAGGCGATGAACCGTTCATCGAAACGTTCATCAAGATGAATTTCTAAACTTTCAGCGCGCGCATCGCCACGCTTTTCAAACGTGGTGAAGCGTTCATCAAAGCGTTGGTCGAGATTGGTTTCGTAGTTGGCCGCGCGTTCGTCGTGCGCTTTGTCTTGCGCAGTGAAGCGTTCATCAAGCCTTTCGTCCAAAGCCTTTTCGCGTAGCGCGAGCCGTTCATCTATTGCTTTGTCGCGTTCGTTCAGGCGGTTGGTGATGACTGTTTCAAAGGCATCAAGTCGCTCGCTGATCGCCGCCGTAAACTGGTTGACGGTAGTGTTTAAGGCTTTTTCAAATGTCGTAATGCGTTCGGTGAGCGCAGTTTCAAAGGTGTCGAGCCGTTGGTCTACGAGTTGATCGCGTTCGTCGAGCCGTAACTCCAACGCGGCGTGCTGCTCTTCCAGCCACTTGCGCGCAGCGGCTTCGCGTTCATCAAGGCGCTGGTCAACGGCGTGTTCGTAACTATCCAGCCGCACGTTGTTGTTGTGTTCAAACGCATCAACGCGTTGATCGAAGGCCGCTTCGTAACGAAGCACGCGTTCATCAAACGCTTGTTCGTGGCGAATGACGCGTTCATCAAACGCCTGTTCGTATTCACTGGCGCGCGTGTCATTGCGTTGCTCGAAATCATTGACGCGCGCGTCGAGCGTTTGCTCCTGCGTTTGCAAATGCTCTGCCCATTCGCGGTCAAATAAAAGTTTAAGATTGCTTCCAAAGAAACTGAGACGGCTCATAGATGTCAGTGGCTAGTGGCTGGTGGTTAGTGGCTAGTGGCTGCAAACGAACTAGCCACTAGCCACTAACTACTAGCCACTACTTGTTCCAATAGTTGAAAACTTCGTCGTAAACGGCTTGAGTTTCGAGCGCCGCGCGTTCCCAGGTGAATAGTTGGGAGCGTTCGAGACCGGCCAGTTTGTAATGATGGCGCGCGTCGGCATCGCCGATCATTGTGACCATCGCTTGCGTCAGTGCGTGTGTATCGTCAGGTGCGTGCAAGAGTCCGGCATCGCCCACGACTTCGGGCAGGCTGGTGACGTTGGTCGTAATCACCGGCGTGCCGCAAGCCATTGCTTCGAGCGGCGGCAGTCCGAAGCCTTCGTAAAGCGACGGATAGACAAACGCCAGCGCGCCCGAATAAAGCGCCGGCAAATCTTCATCGACCACATAGCCGGTGAATTTCACTTGGTCTTGCAACTTGAGCTGGTTGACGAGTTGAAAGACTTCGTCGTAAAGCCAGCCTTTGCCGCCCGCGAGTACGAGTTGCGGCGTGTGTTGCGTAGAGCGCAGCAAATCATCGTAAGCCCGCAACAGCGTCAACAGATTTTTGCGCGGTTCGATGGTTCCGACATAAAGCAAATAAGGCCCGCGAATGTCGTACTTATCCAGCACGGGCAACATCTGGTCTTCGCGTTGCGGCAGGATGTGGCGGCGCGCGCCTTCGCCAATGACACGAATCTTGTGTTCTTTGACGGGCAGGAATTCGAGAATCTCTTTTTTCGTCCACTCGCTGGGCGCGATGATTAACGTGGCCTTCCACGCCATCAGAGGCATACGGCGTTTGCCGCGCCTGACGTTGTCGTTTTCGTGCGTATGCTTTTGCGTGAACAGCGACAGATCGTGAATCGTCACCACCGTCGGGCACGGAGCCCACAACGGAATGCAATAGTTCGTGCCGTGGAATACGTCAAAGGATTGCACGCGCAATAACGCAGGCGAACCCGCCAGCCACCACTTGCGAAAGACGCTGCGGGCGGGTGTGAATTGCTTGGTTAAATTTTTCGGAGTGCCGTTGCCGCTGTGAAATTCAAAATCGAAGGGGGAAAGCAGGGTGTATTGATGTTCCGAATGTTGACGCGCCAGACTGTCGGCCAATGCATCCGTATAATGCCCGATCCCAGTTTTCGCAGCGGCTAACGGGATTGCGTCGAGGGCGATTCGCATAGGCTGGGCAGATTACTCACCGCTTTCTGTTTTGGCAAACTTGAGTGATTCAATGAAAAACTTACTTGCAGCATTGGCGCTGCCATCTGACTTACGCGACGAACGCTGGCTCATCGTTGGTGCCAATGCGTGTGAATGGACTGACACCATTGCGACACGTGGCGCGCATCTCACGTTCGTGCCGTGGGACGAACTCGCCGCGCTTTCCGGCGAACGATTTGACGTGACCGTATGCCAGCAATTGTTTCAAGGCGTACGCCATCCCTTGCTCGCGCTCGAAAACATTTGTGCGCTCACCACTTCTTACGCCTTGTTGCATGCTCCGCTGAACTTGCCTCACAACGAACGAGCCTTATTGCAGTTGGCCGAAACCGGCTGGCAAACCAATCGCATCGCGCTGGCTCGCATGGCGCGCTCCGCCGGATTCGCGCGCGTCGCCGACGTAGCGCGGACTTCAGTCGGCGAACGTGGCGTGGACTTCAGTCCGCGCGATGGCGTGATGACGGGC
>JAYSVR010000584.1:0-3285 GCA_043718445.1 Acidobacteriota bacterium
TGTCATCGCCGACAGCGGCATCAGCCGCCAGCACGCTTCGATCAGAATGCAGAACGGGCAATACGTCATCAGCGATTTGGGCAGCTTGAATGGCATTTATGTCAACGGCAAAAAGCTCATCGCCGACGAAGCGCGCGCCTTGCACAACGGCGACAAGATTCAGATGGGGCGCGTCAAAGCCGTCTTCAGTCTGGAAGAAGTTCCGACCGGCGCGATCAAAACCGACGCCTATTCAACGCAGGTAGACACCGAACCCAAACCGTCAGCGAAACCCGCTGTCCCCGCTGCTATTGAAAAGCCCAAAGCGCCTGAACCTGAACCACCGCCGCCCGCGCCGCTCGCCATCAAATATAAAGTAGCGATGACCGGGCAGTTGCTGTTGCCCAACCAACCCGAAGCGCCCGCGCAAGGAGCGCCGCTGCGCGTCGCGCTCGACAAGCGCTACGAGTTGCTCGACCAGCAACGCATGGATGACACGGGTACGGTTTACAAAGCCAAGCGTACGCTGTTGGGCGACGTAGTTTCGATTCGCGTGTTGCGTCCCGAACTCGTCAACGATCCCGTGGCAGTTGAACGCTTTCGCCGTCAGGCGCAAGTCGCCGCGCGCATCAAACATCCCAACTCGGTGCAGGTTTACGATTTCGGCTACACGAAAGAAGGGGCGGCTTACATCGTCGAAGAATCGCTGCGCGGACGCACGTTGCGCGATTTGATTTTGAAAGAACGCGGCCTGAGTTTGCCGCGCGTCGTCGGCCTCGTAAATCAAATCGCGGGCGCAGTTCACGCGGCGCACCAAAGCGGCATCGTCTTGCGCGACCTCAAGCCCGAAACAATTTTCATCGAGACTTCGGCTAGCGGACGCGATGTCGTCAAAGTGAATTGTTACGGCCTCGCCAAAGTGGATGATTCGATCAGCGGCGGCGTACAACTGACCGGCCCGCTGGGTGTATTCGGCACACCGCAATACATGGCGCCCGAACAATGGACGGGGCAGCAACTTGATTCGCGCACCGATGTTTACGCGCTGGGCGTTATCATTTTTGAATTGCTCACCGGCACGTTGCCCTTCGATTCAGACAACGCCATGCATCTGGCGCAGATGCATCTGGGTGGCGCCGTGCCCGACCTCAGCGATTACGGACGCGGCGACATTGACGAGGGAGTGTCATCGGTCGTTACGCGCTCGCTCGCCAAAGAACCTTTCTTACGCCAACCCACCGTACTGGATTTGGCGCAGGAACTCGAAGCCATCTCAGGCAACAAGGCCGGTGTCATAGGCCGTGCGCTCAATCGTCTGACCGGCGTCTTGCCCATCGCGCCCGTCGTCGTGCAACAACCCGCAGCCGCCGTCGCTGGTGAAGCCGTGCTGCCTTCGGTCGTCGCGCAAGCCGAAGCCAAAGGCGGCGGCGCATTCAACGTGACGGTGATGGCGCTGATGGCCGAAGCCTTTTTCTCGCGCCTCTCAAGCGGACTCATCAAAACCGCCGTGCCGCTTTACGCCCTGTTGGTGTTCGGCCTCGACATCACGACGGTGATGTTGCTCTCGTTGATGCAAAACGTTGTGCCGCTGCTGCTGCGCGGCTTCTTCGGTTCACTGGCGGATAAATACGGTAAGAAGCCTGTGTTCATGATTTCGCTGGCGGTGCGCACGCTGGTCGGATTGCTTTACACCTTCGCCAACGTGCCGTCGGTTTTATTCGCCGTCAGCGTCATACGTGGCATCGCCGATTCGGCCAAAGGCCCGTCGGCCTCGGCGATGATTGCCGACGCGACCGACGAGAAAAACATGGCGCAGGCTTACTCGTGGTATACGACCACGAAATCAACTTCCGGCGGCATCGGCGAAGCCCTCGCGGCTTTTGCCTTGAGCGCCTTGCTCGTGCTTTTCATCGGTTCGCAAACGGTGACGACCAAAGTCGCCATCCTCGAAAAGCGCGGCAGCGGCGGCCAACCCATTGAACAGTTTTTCAGCTCGCCCGATGAAATCGTGCAAAACCTGATCGCGCACAAAGGCGAACCCGTCCGCGTTGAACGCGTCGAAGAACGCACCATCGCCATCAAAGACGTACCCGTCGAAGAACTGCCGCGCGTCGTTGATCGTCTGTCGTTGAAACGTACGCTCAACGTCATCTTTTGGGTTTCGACGCTGTTCTCGCTGTTCTCGCTCGTCCTCGTCGCGGTGTTCATCAAAGAAAAAAAGAAAGACAAAAAAGACAAAAAAGACAAAGAGAAAATCAAAGCCGGTGCTTTGGATGCGCCGCAGGAACAGCCGAACGTTTATGCGTTTGCCTTGCTGGGCGCGGCGCTGACGGCTCCGGCCTATATGGTCACGGGCGAATTTTTCACGCTGCTCGCCGTCACGCTCAACGTCACCGCCGGACAGTTGTCAGGCATCAAGCTCTTTGCCGAAACCTTGATTCCGCTTTTCTTCGGCCCGTTCTTCGGCTGGGTCGCCGACCGCATCGGGCCGGGCAAAGTGATCGCGCTGCGTTCGATAGCGAACCTCATCACGTCCGTCTTGTTCTGGTGGGTTCCGTCATTTGCGGGGACGGCGATGCTGGGCACAGTGATTGGTACGGCGCGCGCGATTGACGAAATCGGCAAGGCGGCGTTCAAGCCTACGTGGGGAGCCATCGCGGCGAAGGTGTCGAGTTACAACTTGTCTTCGCGCAGCAAAACCATGGGCATCCTCGAAGGCGGCGTAGACGCTTCTGATCTGATCTTCCCGCAACTCGCCGGTTTGTTATTGGCAAAGTTAGGCATCGGGCCGTTGATGCTGGTGCGCGCCATTCTCGCTATCGTTTCGGAAATTTACGGACATCTGTTGATGCGCAAGTACAAAATCTAGCCTTCATGCCAGCCGACGATTACGCTGCAACGCGAAGTCCGCGAATGGGAGCCGCATTCCGCGTTGACTGATAACGCAGACGGGTTGAGCTTTTATCGGCAACTGTTGGATGAAACGCCGCTGCATCTAAAAGCAGCAGATTATTTGCTTTGTGAGTTGGGCTATCAGCAGGCTGAAGCAGTTACCACAATGTTGAAAGAAGGGGGTCAAAGCATTACCTGTTAAAAGACCTGCAAGGCATTTCGCGTACTCTCGTCACGCAAATGGATTGAATCCCTTTGGCAAGCAGTTGGGCAACGGCCCTTTCTGCGTTTGAGGGGCACGGCAGTCTTCAAATTGCGAGTGTGTCCCACCAAACTAATCGCTAGGAGCGGTTAGTTTTGGCGGATTGTGGATTGACCAGTCGAGATAGGTCACGGCTTGGTAAATCTTGAGCG
>JAYSVR010000585.1:0-32134 GCA_043718445.1 Acidobacteriota bacterium
GGTCACATAATTCAGGTTGGAGACGGGCGGTTGGGTTTGTCCGTCGGGCCACAGCGTAATGTGTCCGGCTCCTGCGGGGCCAATCACTGTCGCATTGCCCACAATCGCTTTGGCTGTATTCGGAATCGTTTGTCCATCACAGGTCACAAACGCCGAGCGCGTACGCGGCAAAGCATTCGTGATGGGTGAATTCAGATAAGCGCACGCAAAGACGCCGCCGTTGGAAGCCCGTGTGTCATACAACCTGATCGGTTTGGCCAGCGGAAAGTATTGTAAGCCGTTGCTACCCGCCTGATTCACCACGAACACCTGATTGTTGACGGTGATGAATCCCGTGCGCGCCGCTCCGGGATTGGAGGAAAACGAATAGCCCACCACCAGATTGCCCGTGCCGGAAGAGTTTTGCGTAACCGCCAGCCACGACGCATGACTGATCGTCGTCCACGCGCAACCCGGCGCGGTCACAGTGAATGTGCCTGCGCTGCCGGTGCCGCCGACATTGGCGCTGGTCGGTGAAAGCGAAGTGACGCTGCACGTCGCAATGTTCAGCGTGTAAGTACGCGCGCCGACGCAGCCGTTCGTGTCAAGCGCCGCAGCGATGAACGTGTAATTGCCCGCTGAGCCTGCGGTGGGCGTACCGGTGATGACGCCGCCGGCTGACAGCGACAGGCCGGGCGGCAGCGTAGTGCCGTTGGCGAGTTGCCAACCATAGCTGCCATTGCCGCCGCTCGCCATCAGCGTTTGGTTATACGCCGTCGCGATGACGCCGCCGGGCAGAGCCAGTGGATTGATCGTCAACGCGCAGATGCCGTCTTGCGTGACGACGAAATTTGAACCGGCGACCGCAATGGAACTGCTGCGCGGCAAGCCGGGATTGGCCGCTGCGGTGAAAGTGATGTTGCCGTTGCCGGTGCCGCTGGCGCTGCTGGTGATGGTGAGCCACGCGGGCAGGGCCGATGCCGTCCACGCGCAGTTGCTGCCGCAAGCCACCGTGAAACCGCCGCTGCCGCCACTCACCGGGATATTCGCGCTCGCAGGACTCAGGTCATAGCGACAGGGCACGAACACATACGCCGCCCCTCGGTCAAGATTGTTCCCATAAGCTCCGACTATCACCGTCTCGCCGCTGATGGCTACGCTGCCGCCGAAGTTATCTAATGCTTGATTATCCGACGCTGTGAATTTGGGTAGTTGTGTCCAGCTTGCCCCGCTGCGGGTGAAGGCATACGCCGAACCTCGGTCAACATCGTCCCCATGAGCTCCGACTACCACCGTCTCGCCGCTGATGGCTACGCTACCGCCGAATTCATCAAACGCCCCGCCATCCGCCGCCGTGAGTTTTTGTTGCTGTGTCCAGGTAGCTCCGCTGCGCGTGAACACATACGCCGAACCTCGGTTACCATCATCCCTAAAAGCACCGACCACAAAAGTATCGCCGCTGATGGCTACGCTGTAGCCGAAGTTATCACCCGTCAAGCCGTCCGACGCTATGAGTTTGAGGCCCTGCTGTGTCCAGATCGTCCCGCTGCGCACGAAGACACGCGCCGAACCCTGCTCGAAATCATCTCCGGGAGCGCCGACCACCACCGTGTCCCCGCTGATCGCTACGCTGATACCGAAGAAATCACCTGCCGCGCCGCCCGTGCCGTTGAGTTGCGCCTGCTGCGTCCACGTCGCGCCGCTGCGCGTGAACACATACGCCGATCCCTGATTCGCGAAGCTCACATCATCAGCGTAAGCGCCGACCACCACCGTGTCGCCGCTGATCGCTATGCTGTCGCCGAAGAAATCGCCAGTCAGGCCACCACTCACCGTGAGTTTTAAGCCCTGCTGCACCCAGATCGTCCCGCTGCGCACGAAGACATACGCCGAACCTCGAGAGTTATCATCCCCATCAGCGCCGACTACCACCGTCTCGCCGCTGATCGCTACGCTGGAGCCGAAGTTATCAAACGCCACACCGTCCGACGCCGTAAGTTTTTGTTGCAGTGTCCAGGTTGCGCCGCTGCGCACGAAGACATACGCCGAACCTTGCTCCGCGTTCGCGCCCATATCATCCCCAACTGCGCCAACGACCGCCGTGTCGCCGTTGAGCGCCACGCTGACTCCGAATACATCATCCATCACGCCGTCCGCCGCCGTGAGTTTGGCTTGCACGACCGCCGGAGGGCCTGCCTGGGTAAACACCGACACCGACCCCTGATCAGCGTTCCCGCTCACATCGTCAAACCACGCGCCGACCATCACGGTCTCGCCGCTGAGGGCTACGCTGACGCCGAAGCGATCACTCGCTGCGCCATCCGCCGCTGTGAGTTTTCGTTGTTGTGTCCAGGTCACGCCGCTGCGCGTGAAGACATACGCCGAGCCTTGATCTGCTAAGTCCGCATCATCAAGGTAAGCGCCGATCACCGCTGTGTCGCCGCTGAGGGTGACGCTGAAGCCGAAGTTATCAGCCGCCGCGCCGTCGGTGGCCGTGAGTTTTTGTTGCTGCGTCCAGACTGTGCCGCTGCGCGTGAAAACATACGCCGACCCCTGATCTGCGTTCGCGCCCGCGTCATCCCCGGCAGCGCCGACCACCAACGACTCGCCGCTGAGGGCGACGCTCCCGCCGAAGTAATCAAACGCCAGACCGTCAGACGCCGTGAGTCTTTGTTGTCGCGTCCAGACCGTCCCGCTGCGCGTGAACACATACGCCGCTCCCTGCACCGCGTTCGCGCCCACATCCTCTTGCACTGCGCCGACCACTGCGGTGTTGCCGCTGAGCGCCACGCTAAAACCAAACTGATCAAAAATTGTTCCATTCGCCGCCGCCGTGAGTTGTTGTTGCTGCGTCCAGGTCACGCCGCTGCGTGTGAAGACATACGCCGATCCCTGATCCGCGAAGCTCACATCATCGCTGTCAGCCCCGACCAGCACCGTGTCGCCGCTGATCGCTACGCTGACGCCGAAACGATCACTCGTCGCGCCGTCCGCCGCCGTGAGTCTGGCTTGCTGGGTCCAGGTTGTGCCGCTGCGCGTGAAGACATACGCCGACCCTTGATCGGCGAAGCTCGCATCATCCTGATCAGCGCCGACCACGATCGTATCGCCGCTGATGGCTACGCTGACGCCGAACCAATCATTCGCCAAGCCGTCCGCCGCCGTCAGTTTGGCTTGCTGTGTCCACGTCGCGCCGTAGCGCACAAAGACATACGCCGACCCTTGATTCCCGTTCGCGCCCACATCATCCAGGCGAGCGCCGACCACCGCCGTCTCGCCGTTGCCCGTTCCGCCGCTAATAGCTACGCTGCCGCCGAAATAATCAATCGCCGCGCCGTCTGCCGCCGTGAGTTTTTGTTGCAGCGCAAACGTCGGATCAATCGTCAGCGGATAAGTCGCGTCGGCATCGTCCACTTCGATAATGACGCGCTCGTCTTCTACCAACAGCGCGCCGTTGACGGGGCTGCCGTGCGCGTCCCAGATCACCAGCTTGCCGTAATCCACCGCCTCGCCTTCCGCTTGCCCCAGCAAAGTCACGCGCTGTCCGTCGCCGCTCGCCACGGCACGCCAGCCTTCGTTGAGTTGCAGCGCCAGCCGCAATTTGAGTCCGTGGCGTTTCCCGGCGGGCGGTTCATTCAACGTGAAGCCCTGCTCCAAGCCACTCTCGCTGTTGACGTACCATTCCTTGAGCGACTGCAACTCGCCGTCGCGCTCGATGCGAATCGTTTGCTTATCGCCCGACACTGCGCCGCCGCCGACATATTGCAAGCCGGAGCCATACCCGATGCCGCGCAAGCTCAGGCTGACATACGCGGCTTTGTTCAACGCGATACTCACGCCGTCTTCGGTCACGTATCCGTCATAGCCCTGCGCCGGATTCGGCGCATGCCAGGCGGCGCGCCGCAAGGGCGTGCTGACTTCGTGGCTGACGCTGTAACGCGCCTGCCGCATCGCCGCTGCCAACGAATCGTATTGTCCGTCTTTTTTGAGTTGTTTGAGCGCGGCTGCACCTTGCAAGGTCTGCGGCGACGGGCTGGGTTGCGCCGGAGCCGATTGCGCCTGCGTAGGGCGCAAGGCCGGGACGAACTGGCTGCCGATGGCAACCACGAAAAATAACGCGATGAATAACGTGCGGCGAATTCCACTTAGCATCTTGAACACTCCTTGGTGATGGCGAAAAAATGACAGCCCGTGCCCGCCGCCCGTTGCGCGGGAAGCTGACCCGCCGCCTGCGTTAAGGTTGCGCAAGCCAGCCAGACCAGTCCGACCAGCATGAAGCTTGCTTGAAACCGTGTTGTGTTTACCGCCTTGATTTTACGTTGATTCATAAGCCCTCCTGTTGGTGTGAATGCTAAAGTAGTTGGTGATGCGCCGCGCCTTCCGGCCTGACGAACGCGGCGCTGCATTTGAGCTAGCGGATGTTGATGGTCACGGCGTTGGCCGAACGGTTGTCAGCCGTGAAGGCGATGCTGACTTCGCCTTTGCCAATCAAGCTACGCGGGATGCGTACGTTCGCTTGATCGAGTCCGGCAAAGCCCGGCGCTGCTCCCGCGTATAAAACCTCTGCCTCTGCTTCGCCGATGGTCGTCCTTGCGTTCGCTGCGCCCGCCGAGCGAAAGCCCGTGCCGAACAAAATCAAAAAGACCTGATCGCCTTCCGGCCCCAAATCAATTTCGACCGGCACGTACCGTTGCCCGTCGTAACGCGCCACCGGTTCATAAAACAGCGCATCGCCGCGCACGCGCAGCAACAAGGCGGCGGGTACGCCGTCTCCGCTGGCGTTGGCGGTGAACAAGGCCGGAGCCGCTGGCGTGATTGGCACTCCTCCCAAGCCCACGATGGAGCCAGCGTTGAAAACGGTCACACCCGCGATGCCGACGCTGGTGCCGGTCGGAATTTGGTAGTTGATCTGGTTGGGCGAGACAAAAAATAGCGGCGCGTCACGCTCAGTGCCTGCCGCGTCTTTCACCTTGACCGTCACGCCGCCGAGTTGCGTCGGCAACGGCAGGGACGCGGCAATAGCGGTGCCCGCTGACAGGTTTCCGCCAAAGGCTGCCGCGATTGAATCGGCGGCCACTTCGCCGTTGTAACTGGCTGCCGAGACTGAAGCGAGCGGACGCGCGAGCGTTGGGAGGTCGTCTCTGGGACGGATGATGACGTCGCCGAGTGGCGCGCGCAGCGTCATCGGTTTATTCAACAATTTCACGTCTTGATAAATGCCCGGTTGAATCCATAACGTTCCGCGCGACGGCGTCGCGCTAGTGGCAATCGAAAGCGGTCGATAAGGCTGCAAGAAGCTGCCGTCCTGGGTGAACGTGTTGGTGATGTCAGCAAAGCGATGATCGCCGGGCGGATAAAGGAACGACATGGTGAGTCGGTCGAAATAGCTCAAGTGATCAAGTTGGCCGATCTTGTTCTGCCATTCTGCGCCGAAAGGAGCTTTGACCGTGATGGTCGGGTTTTTGCAATTGATACCATTGGCATCGCAATCACAGTTTTTAGCGAAGAAACATTGTCCGTAATGCATCACCGAGTCGAAATCGTAAGAGCCATAACTCGACGAATTGTTATATTTAGCGAATTGACCTGCCTGACCATCCTGAATGTTGTCAGTATTGATCGTGACGAAGCTGTCACGATCTAGTCGGCCCTGTTCATGATCCAGACCCAGTGCGTGCCCGAGTTCATGCACGATGACAAATGGGACGTCCCAATTGATGATGTTCAGCACCTGTCCGCCCCGCCTCATTCCTAAGGCAGAGCTATTTTTGTCTGAATCTTGAATATGAATAAAACTATCGTCGCGGCCTCTGCCCTGATCATAGAAAATGATGCTGGCGATACTCGACCACACAAGCATGGCCTGGCGCGCCACGGTGCGGTTAGCCTCTGTGACATTGCCGTCGAACTCGTAATAAACCTTCCCTCCCGGCCACAGATTGCGTTCAAAAGTGGATTCCGGCGAATAGGCTTCAGGCACCTGTATGTCGCCCTCGATGAGCTTATAACCGGGCGTAAGGTTGTTCTTTTTCGCCAGCGCCTGGCCCGTTTGAGGCTGATTAGTTTGAGGGAGCTGCGTTTTTGTTTGGGCTTCGGAATTGATCGCCCCGATTCCGCTCACAAGTACCCACAGCAATATTGTTAAGCAAAACCTTTCCATCTGTTTCGAGTGTTGTCTGTTCATAACGAAACTCCTTTTTAAGCCCAACGCGACAGCTTGTCCGTAGCCCTCTCTAACGATTACGACGAACACACGCTGCCGCGTTGAATTCTGTAGATGAGCCACTTATTGCAGCGTGACGAGTACGAGCACCAAGCCCTTGCCCGCTTTGAGTTCAGTCATCGCTTTGCCGATGATCGCGCCTTGCGCTCGCGCCGGATTGCCCGCTTTCATCGCGTGGCCGGGCGTAGCCGAAGTCGTCAACAAATCGCCCGGACGAATCGCGCCGCGCGTAGCGTCAACCCACACATAAACGCGTCCACTCAACGCGACGGGGTATTTGCCATCAGCCAGCGTGCCTTCCTGTCCCATCGTCATGCCGGGCTTGACGCCGCCCGCGCCGCTGATGATGCCCGCTACGCGACGGTCGTAAGGGCGGCGGCTGAGATTGAGTTTGCCAGGGTTGGCCGGGTCAATCGCGACAACCATGCCCGGTTGAATCGCAGACGCTGCGTGGTTCTCAGCGCTCACGTCGAAGTTTTCGGCGAAATCAGCGCCGCCCGTGATTTGCAACGCCTTGACGTAAACCAGCAGGTTGCCGTCAATCTCCAGCCCTGACTTATTCACCGTGCGGTTATAGATGCCGAACAATCCGGGTATGCCGCGAACGCCGCTCTCGACCGTCCAGACAATCCTTGATGGGCCGAGGCCGTTGTCGAGCACCAGAATCGCGCGTTCGTTGGTACTCTTGATCGTCGCTTCGGCGTAGCCCGAACTTTCGACGTGCAGTCTGGTCGTGGGATTGGTTGTTCCAATGCCGACGTTGCCGCTGGGAAAGGCGATGGCTCCGCCATTGGGTTGTATCGTCATGCGTTGCTGGTTGCGGGTTAAATCAACGAGATAGAGCTGATCTCCGTTAAAGTTTTGCGATGTGCCTAACATCCATGACTGATTGGTAGTCTGCATCCTGAGTTGCGCCCACGAATTTGTCCCACCCGATGTTCGTATGGCGACGTGATTGGAAACGGGGCTGGGAAAGGCGACTTCGCCGCCATTCGGCTGAATGGTGAAGCGTGTTTGATTGTACGTGTCATCAAACAGGTAAAATTGGTTGCCATTGAAATTCTGCGACGTACCTATCCCCCAGGTTTGATTCGTCGTCTTCATCCTGTATTGCGCCCAAGCATTCGTGCCGCCTGTGGTTTCGGCAACCATCCCGGTCGAACTATTGAAGACGGCTCTGATCCCTCCGTTCACATCCAGCTTGTTGGCAGGCGCAGTTGTGCCGATGCCGATGTTGCCGTTCGCTTCAGTCATCACCGAATCGCCGACGACGGTCGCCGTAGTGAACTTGGCGATCTGTCCGACAGTGGCAGTGGGAGCAGCGGCTTCGCTCTTTTGGGTTTTGGCGTCCGGCTGCTTTTCACCATCACCGCGCGTTGGCAGTTCGCCATCGCGCGAGTTGTCGCTGCGCGTAGCGGTGCCAGCAATCGTCGAGTTCTCATCTTTGGCGATAGTCAATTCAACGCCGACATCGCCTTCGCTCCGGCTGGTGACCCAGAGCTTATCTGCCGCGCCGTCACGGTCTTGCGCGCGGTCTACGATAAAATGGCCGCGCCGCATCCGTGTGGTCTCTGCGTTCATTTCTTTGATTGACAGCGCGTAAGCGTAAAGGCCGCTCTTGAGCATCACGCCGCCGCTGGTGCGCAACGGCCAGAGGAGTTCGGTGTTGAAGAGCGCGCCACTGTCAAAAACGACTTCGCCGATTTGATCGAAGACCTGCAAGCGCATTTCTTCGTTGGCTTTTTGCGCAATGAACCTGACTTGCTGTGGCTGAATGATGATCGTCACGTCCTGTGCGACGCGGGCTTTGCCATTAGCCTGATCTTGGGGCTGATCTTGCGCTGCCAATTGGGCACGGCCCAGCGCCTGATTGCCCGCCGCCTGCGCTAAGGTTGCGCCAGCCAGCCAGAGCAGCCCGACCAGCATTAAGCTGGTTTGAAAGCGATTAGTGCTTACTACTTTGATTTTACGTTGAGCCATAAGTCCTCCTGTTGGTGTGAATGCCAAAGTCGTTAATGCGCCGCCTTAACGTTGTGGTTTGACTGAAGCACAAAGTGTTTCAGCGTGATTCGACTCTCACTTCTTAACTCCAAAGCTGAAACCACCGTGAGTAAACAGCAGGCAAGAGAACGGCTAACGCGAGTCTCGGCACAGGCCGTTTAACCTCGTTTAGTCACTGGTACGTTTCACTCAGATAAGCAGCTTTCGGGAAAATCTTTCGCGGGCTAAGGAGATTTTTTATGGAGTGCGGCGGCTCGACCTAGCTTTACGTTCGCAGGTCGTGAGGTGAGGGAAGCCGAAAGCGGTTCGCGGCAAATGAAAAGCTGCGTCGAGCCGCAGCACTCCACACTAACGCTGACCGTTCAAATTGCCCCATTCACCGGCTTGAATGAAGCTGGCCCAGTAATAAGGCGCACGTCGCTGAGGCTGTTTGAGCATTTGCAATTGCGCCGCGCGCAGGGCTGCGCTGCGTCCCTGGCCGCGTTGCAGCCCGGTGTAATAAGCCGCCATCAATTCGCGCGTCACTTGATCGCTCACCGGCCACAAACTCATCACCAGCGTCTCGGCTCCGGCCAGAGCGAAGGCGCGGCGCAAACCATAGACGCCTTCGCCGTTGCGCACTTCACCCAAGCCCGTATCGCACGCTGACAACGTGACCAATCGCGTACCCCATAGATTCAATCCGGCGGCTTCGAGCGCGGTGAGAATGCCGTCTTCGCCCGTCGCCGGGCTGGTGGTTAGTTGTTGGCGCAGATTGGCCTGCGCCAGTGCCAACCCCGAACGCAAAAGTGGATTCACTTTGGCGGTAGGCTGTGACACGGTGTCGGCGAGAAAGAAACCGTGCGTGGCAAGGTGCAACAAGCGCGGCGCGTTGACCTGTTTTAGCGCAGCCTCAGTCGCGTATGCACCGGTCAGCAGCGTGGCATTGCTGAAAAGCGTCTTGATCGCGCGCGCCTCTTGCGCCGTGCCAAAGAGCGGCGCGAAATAAACTTCATTCAGCGCGTTGCCGGTGGTGACGCTGCGGCGACGTGACAGCCGCCCAGCTTGGGCAATCGTCTGAGCCGGAGGATTGGCGAGCGCGCCCGGTTCGCCAAACAGCGGATCGGCAATCACTAACGGCACATTCGGTGCGCTGGTTTCTGCCCGAACAGAAGACAGGTTTTGCTGCAAGCGCAACAAATCACGCCCGCTGGTCAGATAGCTGATCGCATAGCGTTCGACCAGATACTGTTCAGCCAGATTCTTTCTGGTCGCCGTCGGCAATGCCTCGAAGGGAATCAGATTGAGCGCGCCGTCGGGCGAGATCAGCAAGTGTTGCGCGCCCGCCAGCAATGGTTGCAATGGTTGCAGCAACAAGGCGCTGACGACGCGTCCGAGTTTATTCGTGTCAGTGCGTTTCGGGTCGCGCAACGCCGCGCGCCAGACGTTGATGGCTGCGTCAAGACCGGCGGCAGCGCCCAGGTCTGCCCACTGCGCCTGACCCTGCGCGTTCAACAAGTAGGCCACATAACGCGGCGGGGTCGGACGCTCTGCCGGTCCATCGTCGGGCCGGTATAACGCGAACTCGACCAACGTCGCGCCCTGGGGCAACGTCGCCTGAACGGCTTCGAGCGTAATGGGGCGGGACTGGGCGCGGAACTCGGCGCTGCGGCTGCCGAGTTCGACTTCGAGTCGCTCGGTTTCTGCTTCAAGTTGTTTGAGCCGCGCGCGGTATGAGGCGGTGTCCTTGCCCGGCTCTTTGAACGTCAGGGCCGCCCACTGCGCGCGTGCGGTGGCGAGTTGGGTAAACAGGGCTTGGTCTTGCGGGAGCGCGCGGCTGCGCAAGGTGGCGATGTTATTGCTCAATGCGTCAAGCCCACGTCCCTTGCGCCGCAGCAGCGTCGTAAAGGCGAGGCGCAGGGCTTGCGGATTATGCGGCGCGAACTGCGTGTGCAGCGACAAGGCGTGGTCGGTGTCAGCCGCGTAAAGTTTCAGGTAGTCGAGCTTCTGGCGTTCTGAGCCGAGTTGCAGGTTCAGGTTGAAATTGCGCTCACGCACTTCGTGGGCGCGGTTTAACCAGACCAGCGCTTGCTCGGTGTCTTGCCGCGCCCGCGCCAACCGGGCGAGACTCGCCAGCGTTTGCGCAACCTCTGAATGCTCAGGGCCGAGCGCCTGCTCCTGGATGACCAGCGTGCGCTGATAGAACTGCGTGGCCTGCGCATAATCTGCCTGGCTCTCGTAAAGCGCCGCGAGGTTGCCGAGCACTGACGTGAGTGGGTATTGATCAGCCCCAAACACCTTTTCGTAAATGACCAGCGCCCGCCGGATATAAGACTCGGTCTGCGTGTAATCCCGCTTAGTCAGACGGTAGAACTGGCCCAACTGGTGCAGCGAGGTGGCGACTTGCGGATGCTGCGGGCCGAGCGCCTTCTCCCGAATTGCCAGCGCGCGGTGAAGCAGCGGCTCGGCCTGTGCATAATCCGCCTCGCTTAGATAAATGTTTGCGAGCTGGCTTAGCGAGGTCGCAACGTAGGGGTGATCCGGCCCGAAAACTTTCTCGTAAATCGCAATCGCGCGCTGAAAGAGTGCGCGCGACTGCTCATAATCTCCTCTGTCCCTATAGAGTACGGCCAGATTGTGAAGCGTGCGCGCCACTTGGTTGTGAGTCGGGCCGAACGCTTGCTCGCGGATGGCTAACGCCCGCTGGTAAAGCGACTCGGCCTCGGCGTAATTCCCCAGACCAGCACAGGCCTGGGCCAGATTCTCGACCGCGAAGGCCGTCTGTGGGTGCTGCGGCCCGCGCGCTTTTTCCGAGATTGGCAGGGCGCGGCGCAGCAACAATTCTGACTGCACATAATTGCCCTTCTCCCGGTGGGCCAGCGCGAGGTTGCTAAGCGCCGTTGCCGTGGCCTCACTCTCAGGCCCAGCGGTTTTTTCTCGAATCAACAACACGCGCTGATTGACCAGAATGGCTTGGTCGTAATCCCCTTTCCCATTGAAAAGCAGCGCGAGGTCGTTGAGCGTGGTGGCAACTTCACTATGCTCGGTGCCCAGCGCCTGCTCTTGTATGGACAGCGCGCGCTGGTAAAACGCTTCGGCCCGTGCGAAATCCTGCCTGACCCCGTAAATCCAGGCGAGGCTTCTGAGCGACCGCGCCACGTCCATGTACTCAGAGTGCGCCGGGCTAAGGCCTTGCTCCCGAATGGTCAAAGCGCGCTGGAAAAGCGGTTCAGCCTTCTCGTAATTTTCTTTGTCGTCATAAATCGAGGCGAGACCGTAAAGCGCTTCGGCTACGGCGAGATGATTGGGGCCGAGGACTTGCTCGCGGATGGTGAGGGTGCGCGTGGCCGGTGTCAGCGCGTCATCGTACTTGCCCTTTTGCCGCAGGCTCCGCGCCTCTTCGGCCAGGCGGCGCGCTTCTTCCAGCGTGCGTTCCACTGCTGTGGCGTTACGCAGCGCGCTGATCTTCGCCGCATACTGCCCCGGCATAGCATTCTTTTCTGCCGGACGAATCTCTACCCGATAATTTCCCGCGACAGCGGCGACGAAGGTCAGCGTCTCGGCTCCCTTGCTTCCCCTGGCGCGGTTAACCTCTCCCAGTTTGTTGCCGTCCGGCCCAAAGAGCGTCGCCGCCACATCAACCCTGCGCTGCTCAATCACTACTTCCAGATACTGATCCGCCGCCAGCGTGATTTGGTACGCGTGTGTTTCACCCGGCGCAAGGGCTTGTTCAATGACCTGGCCCGCCGCGAGCATCACCGGAGCCTGCTGACTGGCGGACGGTGACTGGAATGGTGTGAGCCAAATCCATAGCCACAGGATTGATTGAACAGACATAAAAAAGGGCATACAAACCTCTGTGCTTCAGCGCGCTGACGGCTCGACCACGCTGAAAGGATAACTGCTCAAACGCTCTTCCGCGCCGTTCGCCGCCACGCCCGATAGCTCAAAGGCATAACGCTGCGCGGCGAAAAGTTTGCTCGGCAAACGCACGATTACGGCTTGGCCTTTGGTGGTCAGGTTGCCGCTTTGCCAGACGAGGCGATTCGTTAAGGGATCACGCAAAGCTGCGCGATAACGCCGATAAGTATTGGTTTCGAGTTCCAGCCGGACGGATACTGCGTTGGCAGTTAGGGGGATGGCAACCTTTGGCAACGCTGTCGCAGCGCGCAACGGCGCGACCAGCGTGAACGTAAACAATTGCGCAGCAGGCACGACGGGCAACGGCACCGGCGTAGGCACTTGAACGGCAGTCAGTTTTTCCCGCACCCGTGCCAGTTCTTCCTGACTCTGAGCCGCAGCAACTTTGAGTTCCGTTTCGCGTTGGGTGAGCGCAATGCGTTCAGCCTCGGACTGTTGTCGCAAGCGGCGATTTTCCCAACCCAGCCACACACCGGCGGCGAGCAACAACGATGCTGCCGTAGCGAGTCCCGCTTGCCAGTGCGGCGTCAGGTTCAACCACGCAAACCATGAAGTTGGCGCTGGCGCACGTGCCACAGCGGCGGTTCGTGATGCGGCAACTTGTTGTTGCAACGTCCGCGCAAATTGCACCTTCTCACGCCGCACGGGCGAAGCCAGATAATGCTGCTCGAATTGCGCGCGGTCAGGCTCCGCCAGGCTCGCGTGGGCGTAAGCATCCACCAAATCGTTTTCAGCTTGCGCCAAAGCCAGCGCGCAATCGTCATCAATCAGGCTCAGTTCATCGAGCCGCGCGGCTTCATCAGCGCTCGCCGTGCCCAGCAAATAGCGCCGCAGCATTTCATTGTCGTAAAGAGTTCGTGCCATCAATACATCTCAAGCAAACCGGGCATCTCAAGCAAACCGGGCAAATCTGTCGGCTTTTCAAACGGATAAGACAAAATCGTAAAAATCTTTCGGCGGCCTTCATCCGCACGCCACCAGACAATCTTTGACGCAGCTTTCCAACCGCGCGCGCAAACGGAAAACCCGCAAGCTCAACGCATTCGCCGTCACTCCCAACTCAACCGCGAGCGACTGCCGCTGCGCGATTTTGGCGCGTTCCGCGCCGGTGTAATAACGCAAAACCAGTTCACGCTCCGCCGCCGTCAAGCGCGCCAGGCAGCTTTCCAGACAATCGAACCGCGCCTCGCGCACCGTCGTGTCAGCCACCGCTTCAGCCATTTCGCTCTCAGGCAAAGTGGTGAACTGCGGCTGGCGCAGGCTCTCGCGCCAAACGTAATTCGCCGTGATGTAACAGTATTGCGCGGGAGCAGCGTCGGTAATGGCTCCGACTTGCGCCAAGCGTCGCGCGACGCGATTGAGCGTTTCGTCGGCGAGGGCTTCGGGGTGAAGGCAACTCTTGCGATCAAACCACGCATGCAAGCGGCGGCGCATTTCGAGATAACGCTCGCCGCCTGAATCGTGGCCGTCGTCCAGCCACGTGAGCAAACGCGCAAAAGCCGCTTGCGTCAATTCCCATGAGCCGGATTGGTTCTCTTCGGATAAGCGTTCCATGTATACGGCAGCCCATCATCAGGCAATCACTTAAAGCCCTTTGCTTTGCCAGATCAATTCGTCAGCCCAATGATTTTTTTGCAGATAAGGCAGCCAGTCCTTTTCGCCTTTCAAGTACATTCCTAAAAACGCGAGGCTGTATGCGTTGATGAGCGAGTAAGTCTTTTCCATCGAAGTGAAGTTGAACGCTTCGCCCGTCGCGCGTCGCTTGCCTGGCCCGATGCCGTCGCCGAAGCTCGCGTTCAGCTTGAACATATCGGTGAACGAATAATGTCCGCCGTTTTTCATTTCGAGCAAAAAGCTTGCGCCTGCGTGTTTGCCGTAATTTTCACGGACGCGCGCGTTGCCCTCTTCTTTGATCGTCGTGTCTTCGCTGCCCAGCATATACAGCGAAGGCACGGCGAGGTTCGTGTGCGATTCAGGCGCGCCCGACATCGCCAGCACGGCTTTGAAACGCGGGTCTTCATCGGCGACACGAATGGCGGTCATCGAACCGAACGACATTCCTGTGGCCGCAACTTTGCTTAAATCCAGCTTGCCCGCAAAGCGGCTGTCTGCGCCGTTGGCCCACAAGGTAATTTGATTGAGCAAAAAGCTCATGTCTTTCGGACGATCTTTCCACGACTGTTCGCGCCCTTCGTTTTGATAGAGCAGCGGCTTGCCGTTCAGGATCGTAAGCATCGCATTGCCCGTGTGATCGGCTGAGACGATCACGTAACCGTGCGAAGCCAGAAAGTCGCACCAGAAAGTGTTTTGCGTACGCGTGCCGCGATTGCCGTGCGAAAAAATCAGGACGGGAAATTTGCCATCGCGTAGGCGCGCATCGCGCACGGCGTCGTTCCAAAATTGCGCGTCAATTTCGGCAATGGGTTTGCGATAGCCCAGCTTGATGAGTTGATCGAGTTGCGGCGTGACTCCGCCGGGAAAAAATTGTGACAGCTTGTTTTTTGGCATGCCGCGCGCATCGTCAGTGGCGGGATACCAGATTTCTGTGACCAACGTACGCGGTTCTTTGGTCGCGGGGTCAATGCGAGTGTGGTCAGTGAAAACCGTCGTCGTGACGCCGACGGGATAAGCGCCGGGTTTCAGCGGGTCCGTCGGATAAGTCGGCGGATAAGTCGGCGGATAAGCCGTCGCCGCCAACGTGCAAGCCAAACATACAAACAAGAGCATCAAGCGATTCATATAGGTGTCCTCGTGTCGCAAACAAAATGTGTTTCAGCTATAGTGCCGATGTCCCGATTTTACGCGCAAACCCCAAACGAACAAGCAAACACTCCGAATAAATTCTTTAAGAGGATGCATCACCAACATGCCCGCAAAAAAGTCTGCAAAAAAAGCTGTCGCTAAGGCTACGAAGAAAACCACTAAAAAACCGGCGAAGAAAGCCGCACCGACGGCAGCCCCCGCACCCGTTGAAATTCCGAAAGTTGATTACAAAGGCATTCGCACACTCGCCTTCGACATCGGCGGTTCCGGCTTGAAATGTTCGCTGCTGGATGAGAAAGGCAACATGCTCACGCCGCGCGTGAGAGTGGCTACACCGAAGCCGTGTCCGCCCAAAGTGCTGCTCGAAAAGTTTAACGAACTCACTGCGCAACTGCCGCGTTACGACCGCATTTCAGTGGGCTTCCCCGGCGTGATTCGCCACGGGCGTACGCTGACCGGCGTCAATCTGGGCGGCGACGTATGGCGCAATTACGACTTGCGCGCGGCCTTGCAAAAGTTCACCGGCAAACCCGTCATCGTCATCAACGACGCCGATATGCAGGGACTCGGCGCAATCAAAGGCAAAGGCGTAGAGATGGTCGTCACACTCGGCACGGGCGTAGGCTCCGCCCTCTTTGAAGACGGACGCCTTGCGCCGCATCTCGAACTCGGCCACGCGCCCTTTCGCGAAGGCCAAACCTTTGAAGAACAACTCGGCAACAAAGCCTTTGAAGAAGTCGGCCCCGTGCGTTGGAACAAGCGCCTCAAAAAAGCGATCGCCTTTTGGCATACGCTAACCCATTACGACACGCTTTATTTGGGCGGCGGCAACACCGAACACATTCGTTTCAAGCTGCCTGTCAACATCCAAATCGTGTCGAACACCTTCGGCATCATGGGCGGCATCTGGGTTTGGAAGGATGCGAATCTCAAAGACGGAATTCAAAAATGACATGCCGTTGTATCTAGTAGCAACGCCGATTGGGAATCTTGAGGACATCACCTTGCGCGCTTTGAATACGCTCAAGACTGTAGACCTCATCGCCTGCGAAGACACGCGCCACACGGGACGTTTGCTGCAACACTTCGGCATTAGCAAGCCCACCGTCAGCTATCACGAACACAACGAACGCGAACGCGCCGCTGAGTTAGTCGAGCAACTAGCCAGCGGCGCGAGCATTGCGCTCGTCTCTGACGCAGGCACGCCGGGCATTTCAGATCCGGCTTATCGTTTGGTGCAAGCCGCCATCGAACGCGGCGTTGAGGTCGTACCGATTCCCGGTGCGACAGCGTTGATCTCAGGCTTGATTGCTTCAGGCTTGCCGACGGATAGTTTTTTCTTCGCGGGATTTTTGCCGCCCAAACAGCAGGCGCGGCGCGCGCGATTGGAAGCCTTGCAAACCATTCGTGCGACGCTCGTTCTTTACGAAGCGCCGCATCGCATTCGTGAAATGCTGGCGGATGCGTTGGAAGTGTTAGGCAATCGCACTGCCGTCGTCGCGCGCGAAATCACCAAATTGCACGAAGAGTTTTTGCGCGGTACGTTGTCGGAACTGATCGAACGGCTGTCAGAACCGCGCGGCGAAATGGTCGTCATCATCGCAGGCTTTGAACCTCCTGCCACACCAAGCGTAACGGGTTCGATTACGGCGCAAGTGGAAGAGTTGATGGCAACGCTCGAACTCAACCGCAACGACGCGCTCAAGCAAGCCGCCAAGGCGCGCGGGATTTCAAAAAATGAAGCGTATCAGTTGTTGCTTTCGGAGAAACAGAATGAAACAGATGAATGAAATCAAAAGGCAAAAGGCAAAAGGCAAAAATCAAAAGGTCGGCACTTTTCTTTTTCCTATTTCGGCGTTCAAGCGCATTGGAGCCAACACGGTTCTTCACTTTTGCCTTTTGCCTTTTGCCTTTTGCCTTTTGCCTTTGCTCGCAGCAGAAACAAAAGCACAACTGCTGAAAAAGTCTGATTACGGCGTAGGCGTCACCATCGCGGTCTATCAATTCGACGAAAAGCGCTCAAAACAATTCGGCCTGACGACGAAGCTCAAGCAGACGGTTTCGACGCCCGAAGACGAGATTGATTACATCTCGCGCACCTATGGCGTAGAGGATTTGAAGCTGCGTTTCCTGCGTCCATCCGTCGGGCTGAAAGAAGGCGAGGCGTTCACCGAAACGCAATCCGTACACGAAAAGCCGCTGGTGATTACCGTCACGCCGAAGCTGGTGACGCGCGAAGACGTGAGCTTCGATCTTTCGATCAAATACGACGGCAAGCCGCTGATGGAATTCGTCAGCATCAGCGCGAACAATTACGAAACGATTATGTTGCGTGGCGAGAAAAGTGGCTTCGGCATCCGCGAATTCAAAGGGCCTGAAGGCATTGAGTCCGTGCCCGAACCACGTTCGATTCTCGTGACCGTTACACCTGCGATCATCGTCGCTAAAGGATTGCAAAATAAGCCGTCTGACATTTCGCGCCCCACTGATGCATACGGTTCGCGCGTCACGCTCGAAGCAAGTGATACGTTTGAGATGCCGGTGATTCTGAGTCGTGCGCCGCTGAAGTTCCCGCCAAGCTCGCAGCCCAAAGGCACGATTACGCTCGAAGCCGTCATTACGCCCGATGGTCGCGTAACCAATGTGCGCGTGCTGGATACGCCTGATTCAGCTTACAACCCGAAAGTCGTTGAGGCGTTGCGCAATTACAAGTTCACCCCCGCCAAGCTGAACGGACGACCGACGTATGCCACCTGGCGCGAGACGATGGTGATGGGCAAAGAAAAGCCGCTCTAAAAAAACGAAAGGCGCAGGATTGAAACCCTGCGCCTTTCGTTTTTGTTCATCTCGTCAAGCCATCCTTACGCCGCCCTTACACTGAACGCTTCTTCACTTTCGCATTCAACGTTTCCACCGCTTTCTTGAGCATCAGATCGTCTCCCGCTTTAGGCGCGGCAACAATTGCGAGCGGAGCCGAACCAGGCTGCGCGGGCGCAGGCGGATTGGTTTTATCGGGTTTGTTTTCGGCATCGTCAGGATTCACGTCAGCCAGATCGGCGCGTTTGACTTCGACGTTCGGCAGCACGTTGTCGGTCATAAAAATCTTGCCGTTGGGCGAAGCATAACGCGCCACCGTCAGCAAAAAGGCTGAACCGTCGTCGAGCGGAAACAGTTGCTGTTCTGAACCCATACCAAAGATCGTGCGTTCGCCGACGATGTCGCCGCGTTGGTTTTCCATCAACGCCGCTGCGACGATTTCAGCAGCACCCGCCGTCGTACGATCAATGATGACGGCCACCGGCAACTCGGTCAGTTCGTTATTGGGCTTGGCTTCAAACGTCGCCAGCACTTTCTCTTTGCGTCCCATCGTCTTGACGATCAAGCCGGACTTCAGAAAGTAATCAGCCAAAGTCACGCCCTCTTGCAACTCGCCCCCGGCAGAACCGCGCAAGTCGAGCAACAATGATTTCGCGCCTTTCTTGACTACTTCACGCACCGCAGTGGCGACCGCATCGGCTTGGCCTTTTCTGAGAATCGGCACTTTGACGTAACCAATTTGCGCTTCGAGCAATTTGTTTTCGACGGGCGCATTCGCAATGGCTGCGCGAGCGATTTTGATTTTTTCAGTCTTGCGGTTGAAAAGCGTGAGTTCGACGGACGTACCCACATTGCCTGCCAGCAGCGTGCGCACATCGTATAAATCAAGATCGCGCGTCGCATGTCCGTCAATGTATTCGATCACGTCGCCGACACGAATGCCCGCTTTCTCAGCCGGTGAATTCGGGACAAGTGCGATGACGTAGGCATAACCGTAATAAGTGCCGATCACCATGCCAGTCGCATCGGTCGTGCCCTTGCCTGATTGATAATCTTTGACCTGTTGCGGCAAGAGGTAGGCGCTGTAAGGGTCGAGTCCGTCTGTCAAACCGCGCAACGCGCCGACGCGTACTTTTTGCAGGTCGGGTTTTTCTACGTAATCGGAAACGATCTTGGCGACGACTTCGTCGAAGATGCGCAATTGCTGATAAGGCCCCGGTTGCGCCAACGCGCGCAGAAACGAGCTATTCGAAGTAGAAAGCATTCCCCCAACAATCGAATAAAGCGCGACGAAAGCAGAAACCGTAATCAACGTGAGCTTGACGCGAATGGACATCTAAATACTCCTTAAACCGCAAAGATAATTCTGAAAGGCAGCGGATAATACTGCACCCCAAAAGAACGGCGCAAACACTGAATTGACGCACGCAAAAAGCGTTTTCCCTGTGCTTAAAAAAGCCAACGAGCGACCCGCTATTTCGACGGGTCGCTCGTTGGCTTGACGGGTCAATGGCTAGCAAGCATTACTTGATCTCGGCCCATTTCTTGTCGCCGGGTTGCGCGGTGATTTCAGATTTCACTTCGACGCTGTTGCTCGACAGCGTAGTCGCAATCACACGCTGCAAGTCGGCCACGTTGCGGTTGTAATCAGCCAGCGCGCGCAACTCAGAGCCGCGTGCTTGCGCCAATTCGTTTTGCCGTTGCAACACAAAGAACGTTGTCGAAAGCCCAGCGGCGAAACGTTTCGATTCGCCTTCGAGTTGCTGTTCGGCATAAAGCCGCGCGGCGCGCGAGGCTTCGATGCGCAGCTTGGCATAATCAACCGATTGAACCGCGTTGCGAACTTCGGTTTCGATGAGTTGCATCGTGCGACGTGTTTGCAAATCAAGTTGACGGCCTGATTCGAGCGAACGTCCGAGATTGGCTTTCGCCGTACGGTTGCGCCACGGCAACGTAACTTGCACGCCTACATTCCACTGACGGAATTGGTTGCTGAACAAACGCGCCAACCCCGTGCCATAACCTCCGACGAATTTGCCCGCCACCGCTTCACCCACCCGATAATCGGTTTGGGTAATAATCGGCGAGAACTGCCCGTTCAGGTTGCCGACACCGACGCCCAGACATTTCAATTGACCGCTGATTGAAACCGGGGAAAAACAATTCGGTGAGGCATTATTGGCGGCGCGTGGCGTGCCGCCCGTACCAAAGGTTGCGTAATTGAACGTCAGATCAATTTGCGGTTTGGTTTGATTGCGCAGAAAGCCTACGTCGGTTTGGTTGAGTTCTTTTTGCAAGGCGAACTGTTTGAGTTCGGGGCGATTGTCCATCGCCAGCTTCATCGCGTCGTCCAGCGGCAAATTGGTAGGAGCGGCTTCAAACGACTCAGTCGGCAGAATCTGCGTCTTCCACAAATCATCGTTCATGCCGTTCGCCGTCAAATTTTTGAGCGCATTTTCAGACTGTCCAACGGCTTCCATCGCTTGAAAGACTTGCTGGCGGCGCGTTTCGAGTACGGTCGCCGATTGCACCACGTCAATCGGTGCCAGCGTTCCGACTTCGACTTGCCGTTGGTTTTGTCCTAACTGAGTTTCAGCCAACTTGAAAGCATCGCGTTGCACTTCTTCGTCTTTAATGGCGAGCGCCAGATTCCAATAGGCGGTTTGTACGCGTGAAATTACTTCAATCGCGCGTTGACGAAATTGCGCGTCAGATAGATCAAGCTGCTTTTTCGCAATCTGAATCTGGTAACGATTGCGGTCAATTTTGTAACCACGCCACAACGGTTGCGTTAAGTTGAAATTTATTTGCGGGTCGTATTGCGCCGTAAACAAAGCGAAGTTGGACGAGAATCGCTGGTTGTTGAAATTGACCTGATAGTTGCCGCCAGTCTTATAAATAAACCCTTGATGACCAAAGTTGTAAGTAAAGGTTTTGCTGGTCAACGAGGAATCGTCAGCGCCGCTAAACGGACGGGTGTTCGGTCGTCCGGTCGAGTTATAGCTCGTGCCTTGCGTCGAAACCGGATCGTAAGCACCTTCAGCCGCCGTAATATCAAACTGGCGCTGTCTCACGGTCGAGCGATCAATTTCGATGTCAGGATTGTTTTCGAGCGCCTTCATAATCGCGTCGCGCAACGACCAGCGCGCGACTTTGCCCGGTTCGAGTCCTGAAGTCCGTGTCGGCAACGCGCGCGACACCGAAGGCATTTGTTGCGGAGCCGCACCTGCCGGTTTCGCGGCATCCTGTGCGCTCACGGTGATGGTTCCGACTGCTGCCAGCATTGCGGCTAAGGCGCAATGCGAAACGGTCTTGAGTGACCTGATAAACATGGTTTCTCCTCTCCTTTTCAAACCCGTAGTTTGAAATCGCATAACTTGAATTCCTTATCCTGTATTTACGTTTTGCTCCCGCCAGATTCAGCGACGTGTTGTCTGGGTACGAAACGTTTTTGGAATGAGTTGCAGATTTTTACTAGCCACTAGCCACTACGTTCGATAATCGCCGTTGATGTGAATGTAATCTTCGGTCAAATCGCACGTCCACGCGGTTACGTCTGCTTCGCCTTGATGAAGGTCAACGGTAATCGTGACTTCATCCTTTTGCAAAATTTCAAGCGCGCGGTCTTCACTGAAATTGAGGCCGCCGCCGTGGCGGGCTACGACGAGGTTGCCCAGTTTGATCTCGACTTGCGCCGGATCGAATTTCGCGCCGCTGCGTCCAGCGGCGGCGAGAATGCGTCCCCAGTTGGCGTCGTTTCCCGCAATCGCCGTCTTGACCAACGGACTCGTAGCAATCGTCGCGGCAATCTTTTCGCCCGCCAGTTCAGAAGGCGCGTTTTTGACCTGAATGGTCACGAGCTTGCGCGCGCCTTCGCCGTCGCGGGCGATTTGAATGGCGAGCGTACGGCAAACTTCGGTCAGCGCATTCGTGAAGCGTTCAAACTCAGGGCTGTTCACACTGGTGATTGCGTCGTTACCCGCCGCGCCGTTCGCCAGAATCATCAGCGAATCATTCGTTGACGTATCGCCATCTACCGACACGCGGTTAAACGTCACGCGCACGGCCTGTTTCAGCGCCGCATTCAACGCCGTTTTGCTGATCGCGGCATCGGTCGTCACGAACGAAAGCATGGTCGCCATGTTCGGATGAATCATGCCTGAGCCTTTGCATATGCCCGCGATGGTAACGTTCGTGCTGCCGAGCTTGAACTTTTTCAACGCGCGCTTGGGCCGCGTATCGGTCGTCATAATCGCTTCGGCCACGCGCCAACCAGCTTCGCGCGTCAGATGCGAGGCGGTGCTTTCGATGGCGACTTCGAGCTTTTGCATTTTCAACCGAACGCCGATCACGCCGGTCGAACAAACTAAAACCTCTTGCGGTTTGCAGCCCAGCTTTTCGGCTACGAATTGCGTCGTCTGCCGCGCGTCGTTCAAGCCCGCGTCACCGGTGCAAGCGTTCGCGCATCCGGCGTTGACGACGATGGCGCGATGCGTACGGTTGCGCAGATGTTCTTTCGACACCAACACGGGCGCGGCCTGCACGAGATTGGTCGTGAAGACCGCCGCAGCTATTGCCGGACGTTCCGACACGATCAACGCGAAGTCTTCCCCAGCCTTTTTCAAGCCCGCGCGCGTGACGCCTGCGACAAAGCCTTTCGGCGCGGCGAGTGAATAATTCATTGATCCATCGTTTGGCGTTTGGGTCATCAGTTTTTTTCTTCTCTCCAATTGCTGTGCCAAACCCGTTGCCGTAATAGCGCAACGAGTTAGCGATGAAAGTCTTTGTTCGGACTGTCCGAATTCAGACAACCACTGTTCGCAAACGTAGCGCAAGCTGCCGAGCTTGCGTCGTCTTTGCATTTAACTCTTCGTGCTTAATCGTAATCGCTCGCCTACCCAAGCGGCGCAAGCTCGGCAGCTTGCGCTACGGTTGCCCCTTTGCAATCTGCACAATCGGTACGCCCACTTGTGACACATCGAAGGCTTCGGGTTCAACACCCTCGATGAGTTGCAACACCATCGCAATTTCGTCGCAGGCATTGAACTTGTGACAGTTCACGCAATCCATCCAGGTCTTGCGCGGCATGGCTTCGTGAGCTACGACGCGAAAGCCGAGCTTTTCAAAAAAGCCTTGAACATAAGTGAAAGCATAAACCTGAACCAAGCCGTGTTCGCGCGCTTCGGCGATGTTTGATTCGACGAGCGCGCGGCCTACGCCTTTGCTTCCGGCGGTGGGATCAACGGCGAGCGAACGAACTTCCGCCATGTCTCCCCAGGTGAAATGCAAACCCGAACAGCCGATGATGCGGTCATTTTCGACCGCGAGGTGAAAGTCGCGGATGTTTTCATAAATGCTCAACAAAGTACGCGGCAACATCACTTCCTGCCGTGCGAAGTTGTTGACGAGCCTGTGAATCTGTAATGCGTCTTTGGTGAGCGCCTTGCGAATTTGCATGGCAGCACACTCCTTTCCGTTAAAGTGTGAAAATCTAAAAGTGAATTGCGTCTTTCAGGTTTCTTTAAGGCTTCAAGGTCGCGGAGTTCCACCAGATGAATTGGCAGCAGAGTGCGCAGCAGCTTCAGCGGGAATGACTTCGGCGAGCGCTTCGACCAATGCTTTGATCTCGCCTTTCGTGATGATGTAAGGCGGCAGAAAACGCAGCGTCGTCTCGTGCGTACAGTTCAACAAAAAGCCGCGTTCACGCATGCGGTGCATCACGTTCGTGCCGTTGAAATTCAGTTCCATGCCGACCATCAAACCGAGGCCGCGCACTTCTTTGACGTGTTCGGGCAGGTCGCGCTGCAAGCGGCGCAGCTTTTTGCGAAAGTAATTGCCGACCTCAATCACGCGCTGCATCAGGCCGCCTTCTTCGAGCTGCTTCATGAATTCCAGACTCATACGACAAGCCAGCGGCCCACCGCCAAACGTAGAGCCGTGATCGCCGGGCCTAAAACCTTCGGCCACTTTTTCAGTAGCCATAAACGCGCCGAGCGGGATGCCCATGCCCAGCGGTTTGGCGACGGTCAAAATATCAGGCGTGACCGACGTATGCTTGAACGCAAAGACTTCGCCCGTGCGCCCCAAACCGCATTGCACTTCGTCAAGAATCAGCAGCGCGCCGGTTTCGTCACAACGTTGGCGTACTACTTTCAAAAACTCGTCATTGATCGGATAAATGCCCGCTTCGCCTTGAATGGTTTCGATAATGATCGCGGCAGTCTTTTCCGTAATCGCCGCGCGAACCTCTGCATAATCGTCCGCGTCGTTATTCGCATCAACGAAACTGACGCCGGGCACTAACGGTTCAAACGGTTCGCGGTAAGCCTTATGCGCCGTCAACGAAAGCGCGCCGAACGTACGTCCGTGAAAAGCGTGTTCGAGCGCGATAAATTCAAATTGATCGGGCCGTCCGCGACGTTTTTGATAAGCGCGTGCCAGCTTCATCGCGCCTTCGGTCGTTTCCGTACCCGTGTTGGCAAAGAATACGCGCGCCAAGCCAGAAGCCTTCGCCAACCGTTCGGCGAGTTGTCCCTGATAAGCGTGGTAATAAAGATTCGACGTATGCAGCAAGCTCGCCTGTTCGCGCAACACGCGCCGCATCACCGGATGATCGTAACCCAACACGTTCACCCCGATGCCCGAAATGAAATCGGTATAAGCCTTGCCCGTGTCGTCATACAACGTCGAACCTTTGCCGCGCACGAACAGCACCGGTTGACGCTTATACGTGTTCATGACGTATTGCGATTCGAGCGCGCCGATGTAATCAAGGGTTAAGGGAATTTCTATTTCTTCAGTCATATCTTTTCACACAGATCACACAGATGGTCACACAAGCGGCGCAGCCTATGGAGTGCTGCGGCTTTGACGCAGCTTTGTTATGCCCATTGGCCTGTCGCCGAATTTTCAAAGCCGAAGCCGTCCGCTGCTTTGATCGGGCTTCACGCGAACGAAAAGCTGCGTCAAGCCGCAGCACTCCATAGGCTGCGCCATTCAAGAGATGCGCGTTCCAATGAGCGAACGCCGGTCAAAGGCGCGTAACAAGACTTGCTCCATCGTTGCACCTACGATTTGAATATCTTTCACGCCTGCATCCAACGCTTCCAAACAAGCCCGCAACTTCGGACGCATGCCGCCGCTTGCTACGCCTGAAGCGAGCAGTTCGTTAATCGCAGCACGATCAAGCGAAGCCAGCGTCTTGCCTTCTGCATCCATCACGCCGCCGACATCGGTCACGAACACCAACGTATCCGCCTTGACGCCGCCCGCCACCGCCGCCGCCATCTGATCGCCGTTCACGTTGTAATAAGCGAAATCATCGCGCCCCAAGGCTACGCACGCGACCACCGGCATCATCCCGGCAGCAAGCAAAGCCGTAATCAGCGCGTCGTTGGTTTGGGCGATGCGGCCTACGAAACCTAAATCCGTGCCGTCTGCGGCCAATGTTTTTTCAGCGAGAAAACTCAAGCCATCTCCGCCTGCCAAACTCACGGCGGAGGTGTTGCGGAGGGCGAGTTCGGCTACGAGGTCTTTGCCGATTTTACCGGCGAGTACCATTTGCACGGCGTCACGCGCGGCTTCGTCAGTGACGCGCAAGCCGTCGTGAAAGCGTGATTCGATGTTGAGTTGTTTGAGCAATGCGGCAATCTGTTTGCCGCCGCCGTGAACCAATACGATCTCGTGGCCGCTCTGTTGCAGCGCAACGATTTGTTCGAGCAATTGGACGCGCAGCGTTTCATTCACCAGAATGCTGCCGCCGAGTTTGATGACGGCTCTACTCATAGAATCCCGTCCTTTTCGTCAAAGCCCAGCGCGACGTTCGCGTTTTGCAGCGCCTGACTCGCAGCGCCTTTGAGCAGGTTGTCTTCGGCGGAAAGAATCACGGCTTGTTGCGAAGCCGCGTCCATCACGCAACCGATGTCGCAGAACGGCGTATGCGCGGCGAACTTGATTTCAGGCATCTGTGGCCCGGCAAACACACGTACGCAAGGCGCGTCAGCGAAAGCCTCTGACCACGCTTGATAAACGTCCTGCTTCGTCACGCCGTGTTTCAGCCGCACATAAATCGTTGAGAAGATGCCACGATTGATGGGCAGCAGGTGCGGCGTAAAAATCAGCTTGTCTAACGTATTCGCAATGCCCAAGCCCTGCGCAATCTCAGGCGTATGCTGGTGATAAAGCAGCTTGTAAGTTTTCAGGCTCTCGCTGACTTCGACAAAGTGCGTCGCGGCGTTGGGCGATTTCCCTGCTCCGGTCACACCGGATTTCGCGTCGCAGATGATCGGTTGCGCGTCGTCAATTAAGTTCATCAACGGCGTGAGCGGAACCAAAATCGAAGTCACATAACAACCCGGATTAGCGATGAGTTTCGCGCCTCTAAGCTGCGGGCGGGCGAATTCAGTTAAGCCGTAAACCGCTTGCGGCAACAGTTCAGGATGCTGATGTTCAAAGCCGTAAAAGCGCGGATAGAGCGTTGCGTCCTGCAAGCGATAAGCGCCGCTGATGTCAATCACGGTCGCGCCAGTCGCCAACATTGTCGGCGCAACTTCCATCGAAAATTCATTAGGCGTAGCGAGAAAGATGACGTCAGGCTTGAGGCGTGCGACGGCGGATTCATCGAACGGTTCGCAATTGAGCGATGTTTGTCCGGTCAGGCTGGGGTGAATCGCGGCGAGCGGCTGCGCTTCGGTGTTGCGCGAAGCGAAGGCACCGACCAATTCGATTTGCGAATGGCGCGCGAGCATTTGCACCAACTCGCGGCCTGCATATCCGGTAGCGCCGACTAATACGGCGCGCGTGGATTTGCTCATTTGTACGTGAAAGCTCCTGTCTAAAAAAATGAGCGCGCAGTGTACAACAATGCCACGGTCGTACAAACGCAGCGCGACTTTTTTTTCAGCGCAGCGAGCGATTGATTTTTGCTATGGGGGCGATTAGCTGAAGAGTTTTTTGGCTTATTTGAAAATCAGTTTTGCCCGGCCCGACGAATCGCTAATGCCAACGCATCGCGGCCCTGGCCTTCCGTCCAGCCGATCAACCGCGAAACCAATGAACCGTCCGCCGCAAACACAAAGGTCGAAGGCGTGCCGAAATTGCCTTCGGTGATTTGTCCGTATAAATCACGCGACGCGAAATAAACCGGATAGTCCAAGCCTTTGGCGCGCATAAACGTTTTCACCTGTTCACGATGGGCGGCAGGTTGAACGCTCAAGGCCAGCACGTTCACGTCGCGCGAGCCGAAGCGTTCATAAATGGCTTGCCAGTCTTGCAAACCGGTTTGGCATACGTGGCAATAGGTTGACCAGATGATGATGACGTTCGGACGATCATCGCGCAGCAGGTTATTCAACGCGACGCGCTGACCGTCGAGCGCAATGACGGAATGATCGGCTTGTTGAATCGCGTCGAATAATTTCGCCGCCTGACGATTGCGACGAACCGATGGAGCAGAGGGTGCCGCCGTGCGCGGCGCACTCTCGCTGGCAGTTTGCGAAGGGCCGAAAATTTGTACGCGATGCGGTGCCGGAGCGGGGTTTGGCACAGGCGCCGGTTTCACGGCGGGCGCTGCCGTCGAACGGCGTTGTTGTGCGCTGACTAACGGCAGGCTCGCCAACACAAAGACTGCGCTGCCCAGTAACAATCGTTGAAACTTCATAGACGCTCTCCTCATGAAGCGACGATTAACGACGTGCCGGCGTCGCGGTGCGCGCGGCTTGACCGATGGCGATGCCCAGCGCGCCGGGGTTATATCCGGCAAAGCGCGCCATGATTCCGCCATTCGCGGCAATCACGAAGGTGCGTGGAATCGAGCTGCAAGGCTGGTTGTTATTGAGCGCGCGGCAGGCTTGATGCGAACCATAAAGAATCGGGAAGGTCGGACGCATCTGGTTCAGAAAGGCGCGAACCTTGCGGTCTTCGGTGCGCGGGTCTTCGAGATTGAGGCCGATGACTTGCAAGCCACTGTCGCGATAGGCATCGGCGGCTTGGCTCAAATGCGGCAGTTCCTGACGGCACGGCCCACACCACGTAGCCCAAAACGTCACCACATAAGGACGGCCTCGGCGCAACATGTCAGCCAGTTTCACCGGCTGGCCCGACATCGTAAAAATGCCGTAACCGTCGCCGTTGTCCTGCGCTTCCAGATCGTCTTCTTCTGATGCGGGTTGAGCGGATTTTTTCGCCGCCGGGGCTTCAGGTTTAGTCGGCGGTTTAGCTTCGCTGGGGGCTTCTTCTTTGGGCGCGGGGCCATAAATTTTCACGCCCCGCTGTTCGCCGATGTGTTGGGCACGCGCGGCGTGCGGTTGCAGCGAGAGCGCACAAAATGCGCCGAGATAGACCAATAACCACAATAAATTTCGTTTCATCACCATTCACCATTCCCTTTCACTCGTCGTGAAAATCCCTGTGACACAAGATGGCATCTTGTGTCACACCAGTTTACTTGCGCTGTTGCTTCGTATTCTGAATGAACTCTGGAGCCTTGGGCCCCACACCTGCGACTTGAATCGCCTCGCGTTGTTGGCTTACTAACGCTTTCATCAACTTGCTGTGCCAGCGAACGCTTTGCCCCTGACTAACGTGTTCGGTCAGCGCCTGCATGCGAAACCAGCCGGATTCCAACTCATCAGCCAGCCTCGAAATTTGCGTGATGTCATAAGGCACAGCGATTTCGGCTGCGCCCAGCCGCGCAAACACCGCGAGATAGCGCGCCGTAGCCCAATCAGGGCAACTCAATCGCTTGCGACCGATTTTCAATTCGATGCCCAACAGCGTGTGCTGAATCTGAACGTCAGAGGCATTGAAGTTAAGAGGGCTATTGAGCATGAAACTGCGCGTGCGTTGCGTGCGAACGCGTTCGGCATAAATCACCGCGACTTGCTGTTCAGCCAACTGCGCCAATATCTCAACCGCCGCCTGTTCAATCGGACTTAGCTTTTTCAATTCCGAGGCTTTCGCTTCAGGCTTTTTCATCGTGACTATTTTTAGGTAAGCGCCACGACTCAAACACCTCTGGCACAGACGCCAATCTGATGTGAGTCGCTGGCAGGTTTCATTACTTTTCGGTTGTCAATTGTCGGCAGTCAGTTGGGGAAAAAACCGAGAAGCTGCATTTTTCAATGCGCGACAGTAGCCCATTCGGAAAAGTGATGGTAATCTCAAGCCAACGTATCGCCGTGGCTTTATCCTTTACCTTCAACGTACCGCGATGCGACATTCCGCTTCGTCTAATTCGTAATTATGAAAAAAGGTTTTGCTCTGTTTTGTCTGTGCGCGACCATCAGCTTGATGGCCTTCCGCACCATACACGCCCAACAATCACCCTCACAACCAGCGGCGGTACAAACCTCGCCCGCAACGACACCACAAGACGAACTCAAAAAGCAGATCGGTACGATCATCGTGACGCCGGGCAACGGCCCGATGCTAGCCGTGGCAGACTTTCAAGCCCGCGCCGCCGGACTCGATCAGCCTACTGCCACGTTCAACGAAGTGTTGCTCGCCGACCTGCGGTTCGCGGGCATCGCCAATCTCGTAGGCAAAAGTCTTTATCCCAAAACCAAACTCGCCGACCCAGCTTCCCTCAAACCCGAAGAGTGGGCGAACGATCCGGTCAAGGCCGACTACGTGAGCTTCGGCAATCTTTTAAGTGCAACCGACGCGCAAGGTTTTCTGTATGACGTAAAGACCAACTCGCAATTGTTGAGCGCGCGTTTGAGCGGCGGCGACGTACGCGATCTGGCGCATCAGTTCGCCGATCAAATCGTGAAGATGATGACCGGACAGGACGGCATCGCTACGTCAAAGCTCGCGTTCATCGCCAACCGCGAAGTGCATTTGATGGATTACGACGGCTATGGCGCGCGGCAATTTACGCGCGACGGTTCGATGGCGCTGTTCCCTTCGCTGGCGCTCGATGGTTCACGGTTGGCCTATGTTTCTTATCGCAGCGGACATCCGAACGTCGTCATCCGCAGCCTTGACGGACTCATCATCGGCTCTACGCAATTCAAGGCGACGACGAGTTCGCCCGCGCTGGCGCCCGATGGCAGGTTGGTTTTCAGTTCGAGCAAAGACGGCGATTCGATGGAAATTTATGTTGCCAACGGCGACGGTTCGGGCGCGCGCCGCTTGACGACGACGCGCAACGCCGTGAACATTTCGCCGCGCTGGAATCCCAAGACAGGACGCGAAATCGCTTTCGTTTCAGATCGCGGCGGCGCTCCGCAAATTTACGTGATGGCGGCGGACGGCACGAACGAACGTCCGCTGCTGAGTCTCGGCGGACAAATGGACTCGCCCGCGTGGTCGCCTGACGGACGCTACATTGCTTTTACGTGGAATGGCGGCGGCGGTTCTTACAACATTCATTTGGCGGACGTGGCGACGGGACAGGTGCTGCGGTTGACCAGCGAAGGCCGTAACGAAAACGCCGCGTGGTCGCCCGACAGCCGCCACCTGGCGTTTCAATCAAACCGCACCGGACGCTGGGAAATCTGGGCGATGCACGTTGACGGCAGCGAACAACGACAACTGACACGCAATGGCGGACGGTCACCTTCGTGGGCGAAGTAGATCGGAGAAGTAAAATGGAAGTGACTTATCGCGGTGACATTGAAGAGTTCGATGAGAGTTTCATTGAATCAGTGCAACACCTCTTCCCCAACAAATTACTCAAAATCACGGTTCGGGAAGTCTCGACAGTCGAAGAGGAACAAGATAAAAACGATGACGAGCTTTTAGCCTCAACGAAGTAACAAGGAGAAGCTGATTATGACAAGCAATCTTTTACGCGCGCATTACGACGGCACTCAAATTGTGTTGGATGAACCGACAACCTTACCGCTCAACGCGCGGTTACGCATCGCTGTTATGCCTGATTCGCTAGAGTCGGATGGAGAGCGAGAAGAATGGTTTCGTTTCGCCGCCGCCAATCTCGGACGAGCTTATGATGACGATGAGCCTGAATATCCTTTGTCCAGCTTGATTGAGGTGAATCCCGATTATGATGAAGGAAGCTAACATCATCCTGGCAAGGCTGTCGCAATCCGATGGACAACTAAAGCGGCGTCCAGCGCTCGCGTTACGTGCGATGCCTCCCTTTGGCGATTGGCTGGTTTGCGGACTCAGCACGAAAACTCAACAGCAAGTCATTGGGTTCGATGAGCTCATCACGCCGGTTGACGCAGACTATGCCAGCAGTGGATTGATGAACGACTCGCTCATTCGGCTGGGCTACCTAACCGTCGTTCCGAAAAAACAGATTCTGGGCATCATCGGGTCAGTATCCGACGTACGCCACAAACGTTTGTTACGAAAACTGAGTGAACATCTGGTTCGCTAATCACACAAAACTCTATATAGGAGAACCCACAACAATGTTTCGCATGCGCAGTTCACTCCCCCTTTTCCTGCTGATGTTGGCTATGACTGGTTTGCTCACCTCTTGCAAACCGCCGACTGCCAAACTCAAAGTCTCGAAAACTGAGATCAAGCAAGGTGATCCGATCACCGTCAGTTGGGAAACCAAAGACGCCAAGACCGTAGAGCTTAATGGCGAAAAGGTCGAAAAGATCGGCGCGAAAAGCATCGTGCCCAAAGAGACTACGACCTTTGAAGTCGTCGCCAAAAAGGGCAAGAAAGAAGCCCGCGACAAGGCTAAAGTCGAAGTCACGGTCATCAAAGTTCCGGCGGCTACGATTACGTTGAGCGCCGAACCGAATACTATCGAGTTGGGCAAGACGACCAAACTGATGTGGTCAGCCGCGAACGCTCGCAACGTGACGATTCCCGGCTTGGGCGAATTGCCCGCGAGCGGCGAACGCGAAGTCAGTCCGCGCGTCTCGACGACTTACACCGCGACCGCGCTGGGCGAAGGCGGCAACGCTTCGGCCAGCACGCGCGTAACGGTCAGCGATCCGCCGCCACCGCCGCCGGCAGAACGTCCGCGCACGGTGGCTGAGAATCTGCCGCCGCCTGCGCCGCCGATTGCCGAAGTGTTCAAGACGGTTTTGCTGCCGGTCTTTTTCGGGCTGGATAAATCAGACATTTCAACGACCGAGCAAGACAAGTTGCGTCGCGCAGCGGAATGGCTGCTCAAGCCTGACCATCGCTCCATCACGTTTCGCCTTGAAGGCATGTGCGATCCGCGCGGCACGGCGGAATACAACCTGGGCTTGGGCGATCGGCGTTCGCGCGCGGTGAAAAACTTCCTCGTCAGTCTCGGCGTCGAAGAAGCACGCATTGAGACGTTGAGTTACGGTTCTGAAAAAGCGCAAGGCACGGGCGAAGGCTCGACCGAGATGACGCCTTCGTGGGCGAATGACCGACGCGCCGAGTTCGTTTATTTGCGCGGAGGCGAGAAACCTTAATCAACCGTAGCGCAAGCTGCCGAGCTTGCGTTGCGTAGTCAGTTAGCCCATCGAAAGCAACGGGCTAACTGACTACGCA
>JAYSVR010000586.1:0-9994 GCA_043718445.1 Acidobacteriota bacterium
ACGAGACTCCCTGCGCCGAGCATCAACGTTGGCAACTTTAAGTTCCACGTTAGAAACTTTGAGTTCTGCAATCATTAGTTCGTGGCGTTCTTTTGAAGCTTCAAGCCGCAACTGAGATTGCATAAGCTGGTCAAGCAGGATGTTGTTGTTATCAATCTGCTGCTGAATAACCAGATTATTCGTCGCAAACTTGAGCATCATTTCGTCTATTTTGCGAAAACGTTCATGTGCTTCTTGATCCATTTAATCCCCCTTTGCTGACGTTGTTTACTGATTTCAAAACGACCTGATTTTTCGTTATGCCTTCAGTGATGTCAACGCCGCAGCTAAGCTCTCCTGGTTCTCTGCATTAAGGAGCGTAACTTCCGCGCCCAACTCTTTCGCAATCGCTTTGACCAAGCCGTTCAGTACCTTGCCAGGGCCGACTTCGACGAACGTCGTCACGCCTTGTTTCAGCAACTCCGCGATGCTTTCCGTCCAGCGCACCGAAGACGAAATTTGTCGCAAGAGGGCTGCGCGTGAAGTCGCGCCGTCGCTGGTGAGCGCAGCGTCTACGTTATTGACGATAGGGAATTGCAATTGATTGAAGTTCGCTGCGTCGAGCAACGGTTGCATATGGGTTTGCGCAGGCATCATCAGCGCGCAATGGAACGGCGCACTCACCTTGAGCAACATCGCGCGTCGTGCGCCGCGTGCTTTGCATTCTTCGATGGCGCGTTCGACGGCTGCGGCATCGCCCGCGATTACCGTTTGTGTCGGCGTATTGAAATTCGCTGGCGAGCAGGCTTGCCCTTGCGCAGCGGCTTCGCAAGCGGCTCTGACGGCGTCAGCTTCAATGCCCAAAATCGCAGCCATTGCGCCTGTGCCGACGGGCACGGCCTGTTGCATGAATTCGCCGCGTTGTCTTACGAGTTTGACCGCATCGGTCAAGGTCAATGCACCGGCTGCGACCAACGCAGAGTATTCGCCCAGGCTGTGGCCTGCGACAAAATCAGGCTGCACGCCGCGTTCAGCCAACGCGCGATAGGCCGCAATCGAAGCCGTCAAAATTGCGGGTTGCGTATTCGCCGTCAGTTGCAGGTCTTCTTCCGGCCCGTTGAAACAAAGTTGTGAAAGCGGAAAGTCCAGCGCCGCGTCGGCTTCGGCAAAAGCGGATTGTGCGACAGGGAAGTTCTCGGCGAGTTCGCGTCCCATACCAGCGTGTTGCGAACCCTGTCCGGGGAAAATAAAAGCCAATTTGCTCATGTGTTTTCAGCAGGGGTGGCTGTGTTTACTGCGCGCTGCCTGCCCGGTTTAGCTCCTGCTCGATTTGATCGTTGACGTTGCGTTTGTGGAATTCCTTGGCAATGCGAATCGCGTTGCGAATGGCTTTCGGCGTCGAGCTTCCGTGACAAATCATCGTCAGTTCTTTGACGCCCAACAACGGAGCGCCGCCGAGTTCGGAATAGTCCATGTGTTTCTTGACGTTCTGAAAGGCTTGCCGTGAGAGCAACGCGCCAGCTTGCGTCATATAAGTGTGATTCAGTTCGCTCTTGAGCAGTGACATGATCGCGTGAACCAAACCTTCACTGGTTTTCAGGATGACGTTGCCGGTGAATCCATCGCACACGATCACGTCTACGTCGCCCGTGAAAATGTCACGGCCTTCGACGTTGCCGATGAAATTGATGGGCGCTTGCCGCAACAAAGCGAAGGTTTCTTTCGTGAGGTCGTTACCTTTCAAATCTTCCTCGCCGATGCTCATCACGCCGACTCTGGGGTTCTCGACATCAAGAAATGCCTTTGCGTAAATTGCACCCATCACCGCGAATTGCTTCAGGTGTTCAGGCTTGCATTCGGCATTCGCGCCGACATCCAGCACGACCGTGCCTTTGCCCTTTATCACCGGGAAGACGCCCGCCAGTGCCGGACGGTCTACGGAAGGCAGCGTACCCAGCACCATCTTGGCGGTAATCATTGCCGCGCCGGTATTGCCCGCGCTCACCAGTCCGTGCGCTTTGCCATCGCGTACCAGCTTGGCCGCTACGCGAATCGAGGAGTCTTTCTTGCGACGCACCGCCGTGGCGACGGGTTCATCCATCGTGATGACTTCGCTGGCGTGAACGACTTCGATGTGCAGCCGATGGCGGCGCGGATTTTCAATGCCTTGACGTGCGAGTTCGGCGCGCACGACATCTTCCTGCCCTACGAGCAGGATGCGGGCGCGCAGGTCGCGGGCGGCTTGAATCGCGCCTTCGACTTCTACTGCCGGAGCGTTGTCGCCCCCCATTGCGTCTACGGCAATCGTAGTCAGCATATACGAGGAATCAGCAAGGCCTTTACACAACAAAAGGACTGAAGCCCGCGAACTCAGCGTGCGTGATGCTTCAATCCTTTCAGCGAATGTTTACGTTATTCAGAAGATTTCTTTTTGGGCATGACTTGGCGTCCGTCATATTGCCCACAGTCGGGGCATACGCGATGCGATTGGCGCGGCGCTCCGCAACTCGGGCAAGAGGCGTAACCCGCCGGGGTCAGCGCGTCATGCGAACGGCGCTTGCGGCTACGTGATTTTGAGTGACGTCGTTTAGGATTCGGCATTTCTTTCTCTCCAGATAACTAATAAGTTAATTGTTTTGGGTTAATTGTTTTGGTTTTGTAAGTCGGCCAACGCCTGCCAGCGCGGATCAATCGGCGCGGCGCATTGGCATTCAGCCTCGTTCAAATCGGCCCCGCATTGCGCGCACAGCCCGCGACAATCTTCGCGGCACAAAATGTGAGTAGGCAGTGCCAGTTCCAACTGGTCACGAATGAGTTGGTCTATGTCGAGTTCTTCGCTTTCGAGATAAACAAAGTCGAGTTCCTGAACGTTGACTTCGCGTTCGCCGTGCGACGAACGCGCTTCATCGGCAGGCACGTAAACTAACTTGAAGGTTTCGTGAATCGGTATGAAAAGATCGTTTAAGCATCGGTCGCAATTCGTGGCGACCGCCGCCTTGAGTTCGCCCGTGACGTGAAAGTCTTTGCCTGAAGGTTTCACACGCCCGGTGATGTGCGGCGGTTCGCTGATCGTGAAAGCGTGGGCGCTCGCGTCCAGTTCAGCGGGCGTGTAATTGCGTTCAAAATTTTGACCACCCGCTGGAATACTTAACAGCGAAAGTTTCATCGCATAACTCAGGGTATTTCAAGGCTCGTAAAAGGCGGCAATTATAGGTTTGAACCGACCTTTGTCAACCAGCGCGTCAAGGCACAATGAAGCGTCAATACTTTGCTTAACTGCCTCAGTTGTTGACCCGGTTGTTGACAAAGGCGAGGCTGATTTTTAGTATGCAGCCCGTCTCAAATAACACCCATTGGGAAGTCGTCTAATGGTAAGACTGCGGACTCTGGATCCGCCTATCGGGGTTCGACTCCCTGCTTCCCAGTACGAAAGAAAAAGGACGCTCAAGTGATTGAGCGTCCTTTTTCTTTTGGGTGAATCGTTGCGTGTTACTCAGTTGCACGACGCGCATAAGGCGGAGCCGCTTGCGCCGCACGGCGCGTGACTTCAGCCGCGACTTCGAGCTTTTCCATTGTGCCCAGCATCTCGAAGATATTCAGCAAACGCTGTTTTAACGAATCGCGCCAGGTCCAGCGAATCACCATCCGCGTAGCGAAAAGTTTCTCAGCCACCTGACTGCTAAAGGCGCGATCAGCGTCATCCAGCGCGTGCGCGACCAGATAAGACACCATGAATTTCAACACGTCGGATTGCAGCCGCGCTTCGATCACCGGCGAAACGTAAATTGCCTTGAGCATTGGCACGGCTTCAAAAATCGTATGCACGGGCGCTTCGGTGTCGGGCAGCGGTGACAGCAACAACACATGTTCCGGCTCGAAGGGCAGAAGCACTTGATAAGCGAGTTCTGACCAGGTGAGTTGGTGTCCGTTGGCGAGTTCGAGATGGGTGTGATTGAGGTTGCCAACCAAGACGATCAAGCCGTATTGCCGACCCGACGCGCGCAGTTGGTAAAGCCGCTGCGTCAAACCCGCTGACGACGCGACCGTAATCGTTTCGGCCTGCAACTGGTTGGGCATCATCCCATCAAGTGAAGCTACCGCCTGGCTTAGATTGAGATTCATCGCCGCCGGATTGCACTGAATCACCAGCACCGATTGCGCTTTGTCTAAGCGTGGTGGCGCATAACTCAAATCTTCCGCTTCGAATAAATTGTGTTGGAGTACTGCCATGCTTTTTCACTTCGCAGTCGCACCCGTCCAACCTCAGCACCATTGTCTAACTTGTTAATTCGTCCTCGTCTTTTCTTCGTAGCGCAAAATCATGCCGCGATCACCGACGGCCCAGCCGCGTTGGGGCGAAAGGAAGAATACGCCGTGAATGCGGTTGCCGCGCGCTACGAAATCGTGCCGCCACGAAGCCCCGCCGTTATCGGTACGCATCAGCGTCGTGTCGTAAACCTTCGCATCGGCTCCGCCTTCGCGCATGGCCGACGCCGCTGTCCAGCCGATGCCCGTACCTAAAAATTGCGAACTATGCGCGGCGCGGCTCGGCGTGCGGAACTGATTCCAACTCTTGCCGCCGTCGCGTGTATTTAATACGAAAAAGAAACGACCTTCGCCATCGTTCATCTCGCCCGTCAAAGAACCCGTATTCGCATCGGTGAAGCGTACCGCTTGCAACGTGCCCGGCGTAAAGCGTCCCGAACTGTATTGTGTTTGCACGGTGAAGGGAACTCGCTTCCAGGTCACGCCGCCGTCGTTGGTGGCGAATAGGCCGCCGATGTTTGTTGCCGCGCGTCCGTAAAAATTGCCGATGAGCCAGCCGCTTTGCGCGTCGAGAAAGAATATCTCTCTAAAGCCAAAGTTGTAATTCGACGATTCTACCGGAAGCCCAATCAATTTTTCGGCGTCGGCGTATGGTTTCCATTCGTTACCACCGTCGAAAGTCTGCAAGAGCGTCGCGTTCTTGCCAACGGCCCAACCCTTTTGCGCGTCGGTGAACCAGATACCTTGAATGTTCGGCAGCGTCTTTTTCGTCCACGAACGTCCGCCATTGGTGGTCGAAAGAATGACAGTTTCTACCAGTTCATCGTCTTTGCGCGTCTGTTCGCCGAGCAACCAGCCGGTGTTCCAGTCAATGAATTGAATTTGCGTGATCGTAGCGGGTACGCCTGCCAGCATTGGCTTCCAGGTCTTGCCGCCATCGGTCGTGCGATGTAGTGCGCCCGCGTCGCCCGCCGCCCAGCCCGTCATCGAATCTACGAAATAGACTGCGCGCAGGTTTTTATCCGTTCCTGTACTCTTGCGCACGACCTTCCAATTGCGATTGGTGAAATCCACTTCGCCTAATGCCTCAGCCATCGGCGGACTGGCAATGACTGGCGGCGGCGTGACTTTGTCCGGCGCGGTTTCAATTGGTTTAGCCGGTTCGGGTTCTTTAGTGACAGGTTCAGCAGGCGGTTCGCTCGCCGCCGACTTGATCGGAATTACCGCGACCTTGCTGGGTTTGATTTCGCGCGGAGCCGATTCTATCGGCATCTTCGGTGGTAGGGCTTTCTCAACGGGCGGAGCCGTCGGTTGAGCTTCGCTGAGGGCTTTCTCTGGCGTAGAAGCAGGCGTAGGTTTGCGCGCAGCTACCAAGGCGGTAGGCGTTTCGTAAACCGTGATGATGTATTCCGCAATCAGTCCTTTTTTTACCGCTTGATCGGCGCGCGCTTTCGCTTCGGCCTGACTGGCGAAGCGTCCGAACCTGACGCGATAGCGCGTACCTTTGCCGCTCACCTCGGCCTTGAGCCAATGCGCCGCAAAGCCCGCGGCGGCGAGTTTCGAGGCTTCGAGGCGGGCTTCTTCTTCGGTTTCTTTGGATGACGTCTGAATCGTGTAAGGACGACTTTGCGCAGTGGCTTGCCGCTGGCTCGTCACGGCGAACCAGGACAATAACAGTACCGAAAGCAGGATGACGGTCAGCGATTTCAGCATAAAGAGAAAAGATGAAAGACGGGGCGTTGTGAAATTGGGGCGACTTACCCAAGCCGAAAGCGCGCGGAATATAGCATCGCCTCTTGCAAATGTCTTGCGAGGGTACGTTCTTTCACCGCTAATGAATCGCCAGCCGATGCGGCTTACTGTCACTGAAGTTCGATCTATGTATAATGCGGCAGTCCCCCAAGGGCGATTCCAACCGTAACCCACGTCACTACCACTTTTACCCAAGGGAGCCGTTTTATGCTTCAACTTTCACGCCAACGTATCTTCGCACTCGTGGTCGCGCTATGGGCGTTGACCGCCATCGGATTTCTCGCGGCGACTGCCCAGCAACAGCCCGCTCCGCCCCAGGCTCCAGCCAAAGAAGAGCCAACTAAAGGCGAGAAGAAAAAAGACGATAAGCGCAAAGACAATCGTCAGGATGCGGTCGTTAAGCAAGACCCTAGACCTGTATTAGGTGAAAAAGATGAGACCATCAAAATTGATACCGACTTGGTTCAGTTGGATGTTCTCGTGGTTGACCCGACCAGCGCGCCGGTAACTGACTTAACGAAAGACAACTTCACTATCTTTGAAGACAAGATCAAGCAGGAGATCGAAAGCGTAGATCGCACGGAAGTGCCTTTGAGCTTTGGCCTCGTAATTGACACGTCAGGCAGCATGCGGTCGAAGCTGCAAACGGTGACGGATGCGGGATTGAGTCTGATTCGTTCCATGCAAAAAGACGATGAAGGCTTCGTCGCTCAATTCAAGTCCGAACCCGAACTCGTTCAGGATTTCACGAAAGACCGCCGCGAACTCGAAGACGCGATGGGCGAGCTTTTCACCAGCAGCGGCACGGCTTTGCTTGATGCGATCATTGCCACGGCGGATTACGCGCAGGAAAAAGCCAAGAATAAGCGTCGTGCCATCGTCGTCATTACTGATGGCGTCGAAAAGAACAGCGTCGTCAAAGAGAAAGAAGTTCTCGAAGCCATCAAGGAAGACGAAGTGCAGATTTATCTGGTGGGTTTCATAGACGAAGACGAGTCGGCGTCGGGACTTTTCGGCAAGAACGGTTCTAAACGCGCTAAAGAACTTTTGATTCGCATCGCCGAAGATTCCGGCGGACGCCACTTCTTCCCCAAAGACATTAGCGAAATGGCCGACATTGCCAAACAAATCGCTAAAGACTTACGCACGCAATACATCGTGAGTTATCAGCCGACGAACCCGAACAAAGACGGCACCTTTCGCAAAGTCCGCGTTGAAGTGAACTCTAAAGACAACCGCAAGCTCCAGGCCCGTACGCGGCAAGGCTACACTGCGAGGAAAGAACGACCGTAAGAAAGCGGCTGACAGCAAAAACAAGGGGCAGGAAAAAGCGTAGCCAAACAATGGCGACTTTTTCCTGCCCTCTTTTTTTGTCTCAGTTACTTGATTACAGATTCAACGCTTGCAAGATGGCTTTGCGGTCTGCCGCGACTTGTGTGAATGCGTTGGCGAAGTTTGATTCGAGCAACGTGTCTTTATAGCGCAACGTTCTTGCGTGATAGGCGACCGTGTAATCTGGGTCTTTCAATACGTGGCCGGTGAGGATGGCAATCACGTCTTCATCGGCGCACATCACGCCTGCCGCGATCAGTTTTTTGATGCCTGCTAACGTAACCGCCGAAGCCGGTTCGCAACCGATGCCGTCGCGTCCGATGATGGCTTTGGCGTCGGCGATTTCCTGCTCGGTGACTTCCTCGACCGTGCCGTCAGACCAGCGCAGCCCCCGCAACGCCTTCGGCCACGAAATCGGATCGCCAATCTTAATCGCCGTCGCCAGCGTAGAAGCGCCAGCCACCGGCGTCAGTTTGATCTCTCCGTCTCTCCGTCTCTTCGTCTCTCCCTCTAACGCTTGCCACAACTGATACAACGGATTCGCGCCCGCCGCCTGAATGATCGTGATCTTTGGCATGCGATCAATGACGCCGCATTCGATCAATTCGTGAAAGCCTTTCGCAATCGCCGACGAATTGCCGAGGTTGCCGCCGGGCACAACGATGCGGTCGGGGATGCTCCAATTGCGTTGTTGCAGCAATTCAATCGCGATGGTCTTTTGGCCTTCGAGGCGAAACGGATTGACGGAGTTCAACAGATACAACGGCGTCTCATCGGCGATTTGGCGTACCAATCGCATCGCGTCGTCGAAGTCGCCTTCGACTTGCAATACCTCTGAGCCGTAATCAAGCGCCTGCGACAACTTGCCCAAAGCAATTTGACCGGAAGGAATAAACACAACTGATTTCATTCCGGCGCGCGCCGCATACGCTGCCATCGAAGCCGACGTGTTGCCCGTGCTGGCACAGGCTACGGCTTGCGCGCCCAATCGTTTGGCTTGTGTGATGCCGGTCGTCATCCCTAAATCTTTGAACGACCCCGTCGGATTCATTCCTAAATGCTTGAACACGAGCCGATCCATCCCTGCGTATTGCGCCGAACGCGGCGCATCCCATACGTGCGTATTGCCTTCGCGCAGCGTGACGATTTGCGCGTCATCTTTTTCGGGCAACAGTTCGCGGAAGCGCCATACGCCGCTTTGATCGGCAACGTTGCGCGAAGCGAGACGGCTATCCCACAAGGCTTTTAAGTCAGTGGTGCGCAACGCGGCAGTGTCATACACGACATCCAGCAAGCCGTTGCATTTGGGGCAGGTGTAAAGCCGTTCGGTCGTGGCGAATACAGCATGGCAAGCCAGACAACGAAGCGAAGGCGTCATTTGTTTTTTGGCTCCGTCGTTGAGGCATGCAGCCGCAGCCATTGGTCTAGGTCTTTCTTGCTCTGAAATGAATGCAAATCAACGCTCAATTTTTTCAAAGCTTCTACCGTCAGGTGCTTGATTTTTTTCGAAGCTGCGGGCATCACGCTACCGAATTTATATTTAAGTGACGTAAGTGCGGCTTCGGTCAGGCCTATCTGTATACCTCGCTGCTCGGCGAGTTCGAGTCGGTCCCCAGCTATCTTTTTGACAAAGCGATCCGCTGCTTTGCGGTCTTCATCGGTGAATGCCAATTCCGCCCGCAAACGATTGAGTACCTTTTCGTCGGGGCGTCCTGCATATTCCATATAGGTAATCATGGTTTCAATCTCCTCGCGCACCCGCACGGCGGGCACAGTTTGTTCTACTTCATCAATGATGCCTTGCAGCCGCTCGGTCAACTCCGGGCGGAAGATGTATTTGAGCAGCTTCAACTCAGCGCCCAACCCATCGTTGCCGTGCAAGTCCTCGTCATCGTATTTCGACAAGTCGCACAGATGATACTCGAAATCCGGCAGGTAACGCAGCCAGTCGCGGCTTACCGGCACAGCGCCGAAAAGGTCGCTGAATTTTTTGCCGACGCGCCATTGCTCTGCGCCGTGATAGACGACGACCGGAATGATAAGCGGCAAGGGCAAAGGCGATTGATCCCACAGCAGCGCCGCGTAACGCAGCACTTGAATCGCTACGCGCGGGTCGGGTGCGCTTTTGTGTTCGAGCAAAATCAGTACGAAGGCTTCGCCGCCTTTGCGCAGACGGACGCGCAGCAACAGGTCGGAAAAATGCTTGCGCAATTTGGCATCGGCGAAAGCCGTGTCGGCGTAAGTGACTTCGTTCAAATCAAGTTCGGCGACGATAGGAGCAGGCAGATACCAACGCAAAAATTCCGCCGCCTTTTCAGGACGCGCGAGAATGCGCCGAAAGAAGGCGTCGTGCGGACTGGGCTGCGATTTGGTTGAACGTTTGGCAGACGGCATGTCGTTAGTCCGAAGTCGGAAGATGCAGCTCGAAAGCTTGATGAATCGCACGCACCGCGTCGGAAGCCTGATCTTCGTGAACAATGAAAGAGATGTTGCGTTCTGACGAACCTTGCGAAATGGCGATGACGTTGCAACTCGCTTCTCCCAGCGCCGCAAACACCTTGCCTGCAATGCCGGGCGAACCCTGCATGCGGTCGCCGACGGCGGCGACGATGGCGATGGAATCGTCCACGGCGATTTCTTCGATGTGGTTTTGCAGCAAGTCGAA
>JAYSVR010000587.1:0-31919 GCA_043718445.1 Acidobacteriota bacterium
CCTATCGCTTCGGCGTGTGGTTGTTGTTCAGGGCTTGGCGAGTGTTGAAGCACTTTCCAAGCCCACTGCGTTATGACGCCTCAGCTTCTTCAGCGCGCCCTCCACAAACGACCAGTAACGAGACTTTTCAATCTCAACAACCGCACGATCAATCGCGCGCAGCCACCCGGGGGAATTTGCTCGCCTTTGTTTTCGCCGTCGTGATTACCGTTTGCCAGATGGAAGTATTGAGAATCATTGCCTTGCCTTTCATTCGCGGCGTGATTGCCGACTGATAAGCAAATTTTGCACGCTAACGTGCAATTTAGTCAAGTATAAATTCACGCTTGCGTGCAGATTTATTTCGTAGTACAAAACCGGCATGGAATTACTAAGCACACAACAAGCAGCCGAACGGCTAGGCATAGACCCTTCAGGCGTGCGCAAACTGATTCTTAACGGAAGACTACCCAGCAATAAGCTCGGCAGAGACCATTTGATAAACGAATCCGACCTCGCGCTTGTCGCTGATCGGAAGCCCGGACGCCCGCCGAAGCCAAAAGACGAAACCGGCGCGGCGGAAGTGGTGACGGCTACGGCGAAGGGCAGTGTGCCAGCGACCGCACCGGCAAAGGCTATGCGCCAGTCAAAGGCTACGCGCCAGTCAAAGGCGAAAGCGACGAAGAAGGCGAGGACGAAGGGCAAGTAACCCACTGGCACGCACTGGTGGTCATACTTTGCGATACGTCGGCGCGTCATCGTCAATCGGCGGCAATGGTTCAGTGACAGGTATGGAAGTGAAAACGGCGTACAACAGGACAACCGCCATAAATAACAGTGTCGCAAGCGGGATGATAAGGTAGCTATGCTGCTTGAGCTTGCGCAGAAACTCTTGGCGCGGCGTGGTGACGATGTGCGCTTTGTATTGAAAATCTGAGTCGTTGAAGTGATGTCCGCAGTGTGGGCATTCCATAGGCGTAACTCCAAAATAGGGCATCGCCACATCCAGAGAGAACCGGCGTTACAAGCAGCGGCGTGAACGTAGGGAATGTAGAAAATGTAGTTCCTCAACAATCTTTTTTTTCTCCGCAGAGAGAAAGCAGTGCGGTTCTTTGACAATCAGGCAGGTATCACAAAGGCAGGGAAGGCCGAAGATAATGGCAGAAAAGCGTTCGATTGTGTCCGCGTATGTGTCCGCAAAGCAAAAACGGCCACGTTGCCGTGACCGTAAGTGTTTTGTTTTGTAATCGGGGCGAGAGGATTTGAACCTCCGACCTCTCGGTCCCAAACCGAGCGCTCTACCAGGCTAAGCTACGCCCCGCGACGAAGCGAGGGCATTATACATAGTGCCCTTGCTCGTACAACCAAGTGATTTAATCGTCTGAAGAGCGTCGGCTGCCGAACAGTAACCGGTAAGCTCCGAGCAAGATCAGCGAACCCACGATAGCCATCGGCCAACCTGCTACGTGATCGGGGCCGAAGCCCAGAAACTGGCGTCCGATGAAAGTGCCGAGCAGCGAACCCACCATGCCGATGATGGCGGTGACGATGATGCCGCCGGGGTCTTTGCCCGGCAGCAACAGTTTTGCGACCGCGCCAATCACCAGCCCTGACACGATCATTACCAGATAGTTCGAATAGTCGCCCATGGTTTGTCTCCTAATACGCTAAAGCTCACGCCTCAACGCCGTGACATTTTTTGTATTTCCTGCCCGAGCCGCAGGGGCAGAGATCGTTGCGCCCGACGCGCGGATGATCGTTGACGACCGTCCGCGGCTTGCCGTTTTCAGTGCCTGCCGCCGCCGCCGTCGCGTTCGCTTTGGTGAAGGTCATTTGCCCGCGACGCGGCGTCCGACGTTGCGGCGCGCGCTGTTCGGGTTGCTCGTTCGTCGTCACTTGCAAGTGATAAAGAATGCGAACGGTTTCGAGATCAACGCGTTCGAGCATGGCTTCGAACAAACCGTATGACTCTTTCTTGTATTCAACCAGCGGGTCTTTCTGCGCCATGCTGACCGCGTGAATCCAATCTTTGAGATGGTCAATGGCTTGCAGGTGATCTTTCCACTGGGCGTCAACGATGTTGAGCATGAAAATGCGTTCGTAATAACGCATCGCCTCTGGCCCGATGAGCGCCTCTTTCGCGCTGTAATCAGCTTCGAGTTTTTGCCAGATGGCTTCCCGAATATCGTCGCGTTCGATGAGTCCGAGTTGGATGCCCGCTTCATCCAGGTTGAGGCCGAAATCGAATTCGAGTTGTACCTTAAAGCCCTGAAAGTCCCACTGATGCGGCGACTGATCGAGGCTCATGTATTGATCCATCAAATCGTCCAGCACATTGCCCGCGATGCGTTGGATTTCGGCGCGTTGGTCTTCTTGCTGTAACAACTGATTGCGCAGCGCATAAATCGTCTCGCGCTGTTTGTTCATCACGTCGTCGTATTCGAGCAGGTGTTTACGAATCGTGTAGTTATGCCCTTCGACGTTTTTCTGCGCGGCTTCGATGCGCTTGCTGACCATCTTCGATTCGATGGCGACGCCTTGTTCCATGCCCAGCCGTTGCATGATCGCCTTGACGCGGTCGCCCGCGAAGATGCGCATCAGGTCGTCTTCGAGCGAAAGGAAGAAGCGCGACGAACCGGGGTCGCCCTGGCGGCCTGAGCGTCCGCGCAACTGGTTGTCAATGCGGCGCGACTCGTGGCGCTCGGTGCCGAGAATGTGCAAGCCGCCGAGGCTTACGACTTCGGCGTGTTCGGCATCAATCTGAGGCTTGACCTTTTCGATAGCCGCTTCGAGTTGTTCCGGCGTCGCTTCGTCGGGATTGATCTCTTGCCGTTTGAGCAATTCGCGTCCGAGAAAGTCTGGATTGCCGCCGAGCAAAATGTCTGTACCGCGTCCGGCCATATTGGTCGCAATCGTCACCGCGCCTTTGCGTCCGGCCTGCGCGACGATTTCGGCTTCGCGTCCGGCGTTTTCGGGTTTGGCGTTGAGTACGTTATGGCGAATGCCTGCATCCTTGAGTTTGCGCGCCACGATCTCAGAATTCTCGACCGAAACCGTACCGACCAAAATCGGCTGGCCTATTTCGTTCAGGTCTTTGATCTCTTCGACTACGGCATCCCATTTCTCATCAAGCGTGCGATAGATCACATCGGAATTGTCTATGCGAATCATGTTCCGATGCGTAGGCACTAGGGCCACATCCAGATTGTAAATTTTGCCGAACTCGACCGACTCGGTTTCAGCCGTACCCGTCATGCCGCCGAGTTTTTGATACATCCTGAAATAGTTTTGCAGCGTGACCGTTGCCATCGTTTGCGTTTCGCGTTCGATCTTGACGCCTTCTTTGGCTTCGACGGCTTGATGCAAACCGTCTGACCAGCGGCGGCCCGTCATGATGCGTCCGGTGAATTCATCAACAATCGTGACGCCGTCGTCGTTGGCGATGTAATTCTTATCGCGGTGATAAAGCGTATGTGCGACCAACGCCTGATTCAGGCAGTGCAGAATTTCCATATTCGACGGATCGAACAGGTTGCCGTAACCCAAAATGTGTTCTGACTTTTCGATGCCCGATTCGGTGAGCGTGGCGCGATGCTGCTTTTCATCTACTTGATAATCGGTGTCGCGCGTGAGGCGCGGAATCACCGCGTCGGCTTCGTAATACTTGGTGGTCGTGTCGTCGGTCGCGCCTGAAATGATGAGCGGCGTACGTGCTTCGTCAATCAGGATCGAGTCAACTTCGTCAACGATGGCGTAATAGTGGCCGCGTTGCACGCACGTCGCCACGTCGAATTTCATGTTGTCGCGCAGATAATCAAAGCCGAATTCGTTGTTCGTGCCATACGTGATGTCAGACTTATAAGATTCCTGCCGCTCAAAATCGTCGAGATCGTTTTGAATGATGCCGACCGTGAGGCCGAGAAACTTATAAATCTTGCCCATCCATTCGGCGTCGCGGCGTGCGAGGTAATCGTTGACGGTCACGATATGAACGCCCTTGCCCAGCAGCGCATTCAGGTAAACCGGCAAGGTGGCGACGAGCGTTTTGCCTTCGCCCGTGCGCATCTCGGCGATCATGCCGCGATGCAAAATCATGCCGCCGATCATCTGTACGTCGAAATGCCGCATGCCCGTCGTGCGGATTGACGCCTCGCGCACGCACGCGAAGGCTTCGGGCAGGATTTCCTCCAGCGCCTCTTGCTCGCGCTCTTTGCGAATCGCGGGTTCCAGGTCTTGCGTACCTTCGAGCTTGCGTGCCAGTTGTTCGCGGAAAGCGATGGTCTTGTCGCGCAACTGATCGTCGGTCAAACCTTGCAACGAAGACTCATGCGAATGGATTTGCGCCACGACCGGCATCAGCTTTTTCAGCAGGCGATCATTGGCGGAACCGAAAATTTTAGTCAGGAATTTATCGAAAGCATTCATGGCTACGACTTGTTTACCTCAGGGATGGGATCGTTGGTTTCATTATAAAAAGGGCTTTTTTTCACAGGCCGGGGATTCTAGTGGACGGTCTGAGGAGCGTCAAGAAACCCTTCTTTGTTGCTTCAGCGTCTGGCGGGGCTTGTGAGCCTGAAACGCATTTGGTAGTTTCGCCGCCTCTACAAAGCAATTCCATTTCATCACACAGGAGCTATCAAAAGCATGTTCGTTCACGCCGTTTACTTCTGGCTGAAACCCGATCTCAACGAAGCCGACCAAGCCCAGTTTTGGGCGGGCGTACGTTCGCTGGGCACGATCAAATCGGTCAAACATTGTTTTATCGGTACGCCCGCCGCGACTGATCGTCCGATCATTGATCGTACTTATTCGTGCGCGCTCACCATCGTTTTTGAAGGCGACGCCGAACAGGAAGCCTATCAGGTTGACCCGATTCACGATGCCTTTCGTGACGGATGCGCGCACTTGTGGGAGCGCGTGCTGATTTATGATTCGGTGACGAACTAAATGAAACGTACGCTTTATCTGGACTGTTTTGCGGGCATCAGCGGCGATATGTTCCTCGGCGCGTTGCTGGCGTGCGGGTTGGATTTTGCGCTGCTCAAACGTGAACTCGCCAAACTCGAACTGACGGGTTACGAACTCACGCTCGACACCGTTGACCGTTCGGGCATTGCGGCGCAGAAATTCGATGTCCTCGTTCATCAAGCTGAACCGTCCGGCGAGACTGCGCACCAACACACACACGCGAACGGGCAAACGCACAGCCATGCTTTCGCTGACACAACCCATTCGCATCATCGTTCGCTGTCTGACATTCAGCGGATGATCGTGGCTTCGACGTTGAGCGAAACCGTCAAGGCGCGTGCGTTGCAACTCTTTCAGCGCATTGGCGAAGCCGAAGCCAAAATCCACAACGTACCCATCGAGACGATTCACTTTCACGAAGTCGGCGCGGTAGATTCGATCATAGACATTGTCGGCGCGTGCATCGGCCTCGAAGCCTTGCGCATTGACCGCGTCATCAGCTCGCCCTTGCACGTAGGTTTTGGCACGTTCAAATGCGCCCACGGCATTTATCCTGTGCCTGGCCCGGCTACGACAGAGTTGTTGCAAGGCGTGCCGATTTATTCCAAAGACATTGAGGGCGAACTCGTCACGCCGACCGGCGCGGTTTTGGTGGCGTCATTGGCAGAGAGCTTTAGTCATTTGCCGCCGCTGCGCATTGAGCGGAGCGGTTACGGCGCAGGCACGCGCACTTATGAAAAGTTCCCCAACGTATTGCGCGCAATTATCGGCACGCTCGAAACAGACGCACACGCTACGCCCGACACCGTGACCGTGATCGAAGCGAATCTCGACGACGTGAGTCCGCAGGTGTTGGGTTACGTGATGGAACAGGCTTTGGCCGCAGGCGCGCTGGATTTGTTTTATACGCCGGTGCAGATGAAAAAAAATCGTCCGGGCGTTTTGCTTACGTTGTTGTGCCAACCGGCTGACAGCGCGCGTATGTGCGAGTTGCTCTTCCGCGAAACGACGACGCTCGGCGTCAGGCAACGCAATGAAGCCCGCGTGATTTTGCAACGCAGCTTCGTGACGGTTGAGACGGCTTACGGCGCGATTCGCGTCAAAGTCGCGCGCGATGCAAATGGCAACATACAAAACGTCGCGCCTGAATTCGACGATTGCCGCGCCGCCGCCCAGCAACATCAGGTCGCGTTGCGTGCCGTACAAATGGCTGCGCTCAATCTGGTGAACGCCACCTCTTTATCCGCGTAGTGTTTATCGAGGCTTACTTGCGCCGATTACTTTTTGCCTTCGCCGTGGCGGCTTTGGGTTTGTCGGGAGTACGCGGATGCTGCACGGTGAATTCAATTTGCTGATCGAGCAAAATCCCGTCAGTCGTCGTCGCCAACAACACATAGCGTACCACTTGCTTCGGCCCGAACTTGCCATTCGCCAGGCCGGAATAAACCTTGGCACCGCGCGGAACTTCAAAGGCCGCATTACTAAAGGGCGCGAGCGCCGGACTGAAACGAAGCTCAAGCCGCGCGTCTGTGCTTGTCCAAAAAAGCTGTTCGCCTTCTCTCAGCAAGCGAGGATGTTTCACGTTAAGTTCCAGCGGTTTGCCTGGCGTGCGCACGACCTTGACTTGCACGGCTTGCGCGGGCGGCAACGGCCTCACGTCGTAAAGAAACAAGTGAATCAATTCAGGCTTCACCATCGAAAGCGAAGCCGCTTCGTTCAAATCAATAGGCGCGTCAAAAGATTCGTCAATAGATTCTATGGTTTTTTTGCTGTTCGCCATTTGGGTTGCTCCTTTTCAGCGGCTGAAAACATCGCGGCGCGTGACGTGGCTGCGTCGCACGCGTACGTGTGGGTCGAGCACGAGTTGTTTGCCGTCGTGGGTGTCTACTTGAATCGTGTATTTATAGAGACTCACGGCATTCGCATCGGGGTCAACGGCCAAGTACTGCACGTCCGCCGTGACGATGCCGGGACTGAAAGCGCCTGCCACATAAACTTCCGTGCTGGGCAAGCCGGCGTCGCTCGTCAGCGTGAAAGGCGTAGGCAACGTGTTGAACGTCACCGTGAGTTGTTTGGCGTTGTTGGGATAATTCGGATTGGCTTCGTCTTCGCGCAACAGCCAGCGCACATTGACCGTATCGAAATCGCCGCCGTCTTCATACAGCGGCGAGACCGTTACCGTAGGCTTGTTGAGATTCAACGAATACTGCCCAGCCGAATCTTTCAACAGCGTCACCGTCACAACCATTTCCATAAAATAAGCTCCTCCTATAGACGTGGCGCAGGCTTCAGCCTGTGACCCGTATCGTGGACTTTAGTCCGCGTGTATTCAATGTTCACAATCGCGCGCGCAGGCTGAAGCCTACACAACGGGTCACAGGCTGAAGCCCGCGCCACGTCAGGGTTTGTTTTGCCGAATCAATAACGCATAACGCGGATCGAGCCGCAATTGATCGAGATCAGGTTCGGCATTCAGCGTTGCGGGTTCGAGTCCGAGTTGCAAGGCTGCTTTCAGATGATCGAACGCCGCTGCCTCATCGCCCAACAGATGGGCCGCGAGCATTGCGCGTTGCTGCAATTCGAGCGAAGCCGTTCTCGCGCCGCGCAAGGCACGTTGCAAATAACGCTGCGCCGTAGCGCGATCAGCTTGGTTATTCGCTGCGGATAATTTACTGCGCTTGGCGTAATACTCCGCCAGCGTCGCCCAATCTTCTGCCGCTTGCGGTGCGCGTTCTATCAAGTTGATCGCTTTGGTGTAAGCCTCAGTCGCAGCATCTTCTTTGCCCGTCAAATAACGCAGCGCATCGCCGTGATTGCCATGCAACGTAGGGTTGTTCGGATAAGCCGCCAAGCCGTCAGCGGAAACGCGCGCCGCCTGCTCGTAAGCCTTCGCGTAATAGTGCGCGGCGCTCAATCCGATGAAGGCTTCGAGCGCAGACGATTGCCCTTCGAGCGTGTTGCGCAAGGCTTGCTCGTAAGCCGTGATGGCTTCGTTAAACTTGCCCATTTGCACGTAAGCCGTTCCTACGTTGACGTAACCGTTCCCGCCCGCCGGATGCAGCGCCGTGACCTGTTGCCAGTTTTCAAGCGCCTTGATGAGGTTGCCGCGATCAAAATAAAAAGCGCCCAAGTCGTTATAGCCGCGCCAATAACCCGGCCAATAGTTCGTCACTGATTTGAACGCCTGCTCGGACTGCTCCCATTTGCCCAACTCGAAATAAACCTCGCCTAATTGCTGCGCGGCTTCGATGTCGCTGGGGCGTTGGCGCAGCACTGCTTGCAAGTCGCTTTCGGCGGCAGCCGCATCGCCCAGCAACAACCGCAAACGTCCACGCGCAAGTCGTGCGTCGAGGTCGGCGGCATCGAGTTGCAGTGCCTGTTCGGTGAGTTGTTGTCCCTGGCGAAAGAGCTTGTCGTCATTGGTTTCTTTCGCCAAGCGCAATTGCGCTTCGGCCAGCGTGACGAGCAATGAGGCGGCTCGTGGTGCAGCCTGACGCAGCGTTTCAAGTTGCGCGATGACGGCGCGCAAGGCTTCGGGCGCAAGGTCATCCTGCAACGTAACGAGCGCGTCGTAATAAGCCGCAAGTTGCGCTGCGTCTTGAAAAGTCACGTCAGCGCGCGGCGTCGGTTGTTGCGCTTGCAACGAATTCGTGACGGCAACAGCCAGTTCCGTTTGCACGGCGCGCAAGTCCGTCGTGGTGAGAATCGTTTTCTGTGCGACGAGCCGTTGCCCGCGTTCGTTGTCGAGCCAATAACGCACCGCGAGCTTTTCGCCTTGCGGTTCGAGTTCGCCCGCGAGCAACAGGTTCACGCCCAACGGACGCAGGCTTTCTGCGGTCACGGTCATCCGCGTGGGCAAGCGTAACTTTTCGGCGTAAGGCATGACTTGCACGCCCGGCACGTCGCGCAAGCGCGTTTGCAATGCGACAGCCAGTTGCTTGCCCCATCCTGTCGGTGCGCCTTTCTCGGTGAACGGCAAAATCAACAATCGCTTTTCGCGCGGCATTTGTGGCGTGACGGCGACGGTTGGAACTTTCGCTTTGAACCAGTTCAACAACGGTTGCCGAAACGCGATGCCGCTCATCACCAATAAAATTGCCGCCGCTGCCAGCGCGTATTTGCGCCAGTGTCGCCAACGCGCGCGTTGCGCGAGTGTCGCTGACGTAGCGTTCAACGCCTTGATTGCATCAGTCGCCGAAGCCAATCGCGTTTCGCGTTTTTTGCGCAATGCCGCTTGCAGCAATTGTCGCAAGCTCGCGGGCGTTGTTGTCGGCAGCAACGACCAATCGGGTTCCTGCGTGCGAATGGCTTGCAACACTTCGTGCGTCGCCAGCCCCGCGAACGGGCGTTGTCCCGTGAGCATTTCAAACGCTACGCAACCGAAAGCCCACAGGTCTGAGCGCGCGTCCAACACTTCGCCGCGCGTTTGTTCGGGACTCATATAAGGCACGGTGCCGGCGACGACGTGGCGTTGGGTTGAGAAAACTTCTGCGCGCGGTTCGGCGTCGGCGCGCGTCGTCAGTTCGTCGCGCACCTGTTTCGCCAAACCGAAATCGAGCAGCTTGAGCGTACCGTCAGGCGTGAGCTTGATGTTATCGGGTTTGAGGTCGCGGTGAATGACTTGACGCGCATGCGCGGTTTCGAGCGCGGCGGCCATCTGGCGCAAGAGCGGCACTGCTTCGTGCAAAGGCAGTGCGCCGCGTTGCAATCGTTGGCCGAGCGTTTCGCCCGGTACGAATTCCATCACCAGATAAGGCGGACGCGATTCGCAACGCAGCAAATAGGCTTCGGCAATGTTGGGATGATGGGCGAGCGCGAGCATGCGGGCTTCGCGTTGAAAGCGCGCGACGCGGTCGGCGTCTTCGGCAAAGCTGCCGGGCAGAATCTTGATCGCTACGCGCTTGCCGAGTTGCGTATCTTCAGCGAGATAGACACGCCCCATCGCGCCGCTGCCCAGCAATTCAAGCAAACGATATTGATCGAGTTGCCGCGTCGCATTCGCAGGCGGTTGCGGATTCGTCTCACGCGCTGTGGCATCAGCGGTTGCGCCTGCGGTTGGTTGCGCATTCGTCGGCACGGCAACCGAGACAGAACCCGTTGACACAGCGGCGGTTGTCAAAGCGGCAACAACAGCCACCGGAGCCGCTTGCGCGAGCCAGGCTTGCAACACTTCGCGCAAGGCAACGTCGCCGCCGCAAGCCAGTTCAACAAAGGCTGGGCGCTGATCGGGCGCGAGTGCCAATGCTTCCTGATAAAGATTTTCGAGCAGATTGAGACGTTCGTGATTCATAAACGCACGCGACGAAATTTCTGAATATGCAATCGTCTTACTTCCACGCGGCGAGCAAAAGGGGAGAGTTCGCGTTACGGCAGTGGCTGTCTTTAGCTTGTGAAATATGCGGTGTTGGGTTTGCTGATTCGTCACCTGAGTTGCCCTGACACCTGCCCAAACGCGGCGCATTATGCACAGGCCAATGCACATTGGCGAACGATTTATTTTTTCGGCACGACCCAGCTACAATCTAGTTACAATGGCGCAACCGCTTTCACTGTTATCACCATCAACACTTTTTAGGAGATCACTCAATGTCGTTCAGCAATCACTCTGAATTGAGCCGCCGCCAGTTCGGACAGTTCGCTTTTGGCGCACTGGCGGGTTTGGCGCTGCCTGCTTCGCCGTTCGCGCAAACCAAACCCAACTCGAAAATCAAAGGCGTACAACTCGGCGCGCAAAGTTACAGCTTCCGCGACCGTTCGCTTGACGAAGCCATCAAAGGTTACGTCGAAGTCGGCTTGAATTGCTGCGAACTCTGGTCGGGCCACGTCGAACCGAAAGGCTTGAAGCGCGATGAATTGCGCAAGTGGCGCTTGACCGAACCGCTCACGACCTTCAAAGCCGTAGGCCAAAAATTCAAAACCGCAGGCGTGACGCTTTACGCTTACAACTACAGCTTTCGTGATGATTTTACCGAAGAAGAGATTGAGCGCGGCTTTCAGATCGCCAAAGCGATGGGCGCAAATTGCATCACCGCTTCAGGCCAGGTCAGCGTTGCCAAGCGCGTAGACGTTCATGCCCGCAAGCACAAGATGCGCGTCGGTTGGCACAACCATTCCCGCATCGCTCCGAACGAATTCGCTACGGCGGAAGACTTCGCCCAAGCGATGGAAGGCAGTTCTGAGTATAGTTGCATCAACCTCGACATCGGCCATTTCACGGCGGCGAATTTCGACCCGGTTGATTACCTGAGCAAGCACCACGCGCGCATCGTCACGCTGCACATCAAAGACCGTAAAAAAAATCAGGGCGACAACGTCGTCTTTGGCGAAGGCGATACGAAAATCAAAGAGACGTTGGCCTTGCTCGCGCAAAACAAATGGAAGATTCCGGCGAATATTGAATATGAATATCGCGGCGCTGATACGATTGCCGAGATGAAGAAGTGTTACGCCTATTGCAAACAAGCTTTGGGTGCATAGTCATTGCAGATTTAAGATTTGAGATTGCAGATTGGGTGAGACGCTGCCCTTCTGCAATCTGCAATCTGCAATCTCAAATCTGAAATCAAGCAGATGAGTTTGAACATAAAACCAAAAGAACAATGCCGCTGGGACCTGGTCGCGCTGGGCGAAGTCATGCTCCGCCTCGATCCCGGCGATGGACGCATTCACACCACGCGCAGCTTTCAGGTGTGGGAAGGCGGCGGCGAATACAACGTAGCGCGCGGCCTCAAACGTTGCTTCGGCTTGAACACTGCCGTCGTCACGGCCTTCGCCGACAACGCCGTAGGCCGTCTCGTGCAAGACCTGATCTATCAAGGCGGCGTAGACCAATCGCACGTCCGTTGGATGAAAGACGACGGCGTAGGCCGCTCCGTCCGCAACGGTTTGAATTTCACCGAGCGCGGCTTTGGCGTACGCGCGGCGTTGGGTTGTTCTGATCGCGGGCATACGGCGGTGTCGCAACTCAAGCCGGGCGAGATTGATTGGCAGAAAATTTTCGGCACAGAAGGCGCGCGCTGGTTTCATTGCGGCGGAATTTTCGCGGCGCTGTCTGACACGGCTCCGCTCGTGGCTGAAGAAGCGATGCGCGCCGCCCAACAACACGGCACGATTGTTTCTTACGATCTGAACTATCGCCCTTCGCTTTGGAAAGACATCGGCGGACAAGCTAAAGCCCGCGAAGTCAATCGCCGCCTCGCGCCTTTCGTAGACGTAATGATCGGCAACGAAGAAGACTTCACCGCCGCACTCGGCTTTGAAGTCGCAGGCGTTGACGAATATCTTGATGAGCATTTGGCCGCACTCGACCCGGCTAATTTCAAAACGATGATCGCGCAAGCCGTCGCGGGCTTCCCGAACTTTCAGGTCGTAGCGACTACGTTGCGCAACGCGAAGACGGCGACGGTGAATGATTGGGGAGCGATTTGTTACAGCGCCAGAGAGTCTCATGGAGAGTTTTATGAAGCCGCCTTGCGCAACGATTTGGAGATTTTTGATCGCGTAGGCGGCGGCGACTCGTTCGCGTCAGGATTGATTTACGGCTTTCTCACGGGGCAAGGCGCGCAACGCGCGGTTGATTACGGCGCAGCGCACGGCGCACTGGCGATGACTACGCCGGGCGATACTTCGATGGTGACGGTGAGCGAAGTCGAAAAGGTAATGAAGGGCGGCGGCGCGCGCGTGGCGCGGTGATCATTACGACAAGTTGCAGCAGAAACCCCTCTCTTTGCTTATCAAGTTTCGCTCGGTGTCAGCCAAGTCAGATTTTTTTGCCTGTGTTACCATCCGCGCCGATTCAACCGATTCACCTTTTCATCTGGTAAGCTTGTCATGAAAAAACTAAAACTTGCTATGAGCTTGTGGCTTGTGAGTGCGGCGGTGATGGTCTTTTGTTACCGCTCACAATCGCCGGTCGCGGCGTCGGCGCAAGACGTGCAATTCAACCGCGACATTCGTCCAATTTTGTCTGGTAGCTGCTTTCAGTGCCACGGGCCGGACGAGAAGAATCGCAAGGCGGGCTTGCGGCTCGATACGGTTGAAGGCGCGACCAAAGATCGCAGCGGATATAAGGCCATCGCACCTGGAAAGCCTGACGAAAGCGAATTGCTCAAGCGCGTAACGGCACACGACGCGAGCGTGATGCCGCCTGTCTCAGCGAAGAAAGCGGCAGTTACGCCGCAGGAAGTTGAATTGTTGCGCCGTTGGATTCAACAAGGCGCAAAGTATCAAGGCCATTGGGCGTTTCAGCCGTTGGCGACGACTGCGCCGCCGCGCGTGAAAAATACCAAGTGGGTACGCAACGATATTGATCGTTTTATTCTGGCGCGGCTCGAACGCGAAGGTTTGCAGCCTGCGCCGCAAGCTGATGCGCGCACTTTGATGCGTCGCCTGTCACTTGATTTGATTGGGCTGTTGCCGCAACCCGAAGAAGTTGAAACCTTTGTTAAAGCGTTTAACAAAAATCAGGACGCGGCTTACAGCGCGCTGGCCGAACGCTTATTGGCGAGTCCGCATTATGGCGAACGTTGGGGGCGGCATTGGTTGGATCAGGCGCGCTATGCCGATTCGAATGGTTACACGATTGATGGCGAGCGCGTGATGTGGCCTTACCGCGACTGGGTGATTCAGGCGCTCAACGAAGACAAGCCTTTCGATCAATTCACCGTTGAACAACTCGCAGGCGATTTGCTGCCGAATCCAACGAAAGCCCAACTCGTAGCCACGGGCTTTCACCGTAACACTGTCATCAACGAAGAAGGCGGCGTAGACCCCGAACAAGCTCGCGTCGAACAAGTGATGGATCGCCTCAGCACGACGGGCGCGGTCTGGATGGGCCTCACGGTGGGTTGCGCGCAATGCCATACGCACAAGTTCGACCCAATCACACACAAAGATTATTACCAGATGCTCGCGTTCTTTAACTCGACGATTGACGCGAACAATCAAGGCCCGGTCGTACCCGTCCAGCGCGGCGAGATGTTCGGCAAGCCGGAAAACCCAAACGACGTAACTGATGCCGCGACGATGGCGCGACGCGGCATGCCAATGGGCGAATTGAAGCAAGGCGATTGGGAAAAGACGGAAATCGCGCGGCTCGAAAAAAATCTGGCAGTGACGGCTGAGAACAAAGCCGTCGAGTGGCGTTCGTTTGAACTGGTCAAAGCCGACACCGAAGCCGCAGGCAAATTGACTCAACTCAATGACGGATCGTTTTTGATTACGTCGAATGCAGCGGTGAATGACGCTTATCGCATTCAGGTGCGAATTTCGGCGTCGCGCGTCGCGGCGGTGCGCTTGCGTGTGCTGCCGCACGAAGCCTTGCCGAAAAGCGGCCCCGGCTTGGGCGCGGACGGTTCGTTTGCCTTGAGCGAATTTTCGATCATTTCAGAAGGGGGCGGTCACAACTTCAACGACGCCTTTGCCCCTGCGACGGAAGACGAACAAAGCGCCTATCCGGCCCGCGCCGCCGCCGATGGCGACCGGCGTACCGGTTGGTCAATTAACGAGGGTCATAGCAACGCTCCGCGCGAAGCCGTGTTTGTCTATGCCAAGCCGAAAGAATATGGGAGCCGCCAAATCCAATTCATCTTGCGGCACGAAGCCGAAGCCAATCACGGCATCGGTCATTTCAAAATCGAAGTCGCTACTGAAACGCCGCACGACGTGCGCGGTGCGGCGCTGCTCGAAGCCCTGAGACTTCCGACCACTGGACGTTCGCCCGAACAGCAAACGATGGTGGATGCGGCTTTCGCTTCGGCGCGCGCCGTCAGAGAAAAGCAATCGGGCAATGCGGTAATGGCGATGGTGATGCGCGACACCAACACGCCGCGTGAGTCTTATATTTTCACGCGCGGCGATTTCACGCGCCCTGACAAAGCGGTCGGTTTGTTACAACCCAACACGATCAGTGCGATTGCGCCGACTTTGCCCGAAACCACGCAAACACGCACGCGCCTCGATCTAGCCCAATGGTTGGTCAACCCTGCGAATCCGCTTACGCCGCGCGTCACGATGAACCGTATCTGGCTGCGCTATTTCGGACGCGGCATCGTCGAAACCGAAGAAGATTTCGGTACGCAAGGCTCTGCTCCGACGCATCCTGAGTTGTTGGATTGGCTCTCTGCTACGTTCGTAGCTGGGAGTGCGGAGTGCGGAGTGCGGAGTGCGGAATCTCGAACCCCGTGTCCGCCGGCCAAACCGTGGAGCTTGAAAGCCATGCACCGTTTGATCGTGACCAGCGCCACTTATCGCCAGTCATCGGAATTCACATCGCAACCAAAAAATCCGCACTCCGCACTCCGCACTCCGCACTCAATTGATCCGCGCAATCTGTTGCTCGCGCGGCAGGAACGCTTCCGCGTCGAATCTGAAATCGTACGTGACGCCGCGTTGAGCGCGAGCGGTTTGTTGAACGCGAAAATCGGCGGCCCCAGCGTACGCCCGCCGCAACCCGAAGGCGTTTATGCCTTCACGCAAAACCGCAAGAACTGGACGACGGCAGCCGGAGCAGAACGCTTTCGCCGCGCGCTGTATACGCACTTTTATCGCAGCGCACCTTATCCGTTGTTCACTACGTTTGACTCGCCCGATTTTCAACAGGTCTGCACGCGACGGCAGCGGTCGAATACGCCGTTGCAATCGCTGACGCTGGCGAACGACCCCGCGTTTTTAGAAATCGCGCAAGGCTTGGCGGCGCGGCTCGTACGCGACGTGCCGGGCGAATTCGCGGCGGTGCTGGATGCACGTTTGAAGCATGCCTTTGCACTGTGTTTCAGTCGCGCGCCGAACGCGACGGAACTGGTGGCATTGCGCGGTTACGTCGAACGGCAGGCGCAAGGCCAGCCGGTGCTGTCGCTCGTGAATAAAGAATTGACGAAGGCCGGCTTGACCGAAGCCCAAGCGGCGGCGCTGACGGCGACGGCGCGGGTGTTGTTCAATACGGACAATTTTATTACGCGAGAGTGAGAAGCAACCTGTTCGTGCTACATTTGCAATGGAGGTAAGAACAATGAGTCTCAAACAACGCAGACAACAAACAACCACACCAACCTCAAAATCAGCGCGCAAGCCTTTGAAAATGTCGCCTCTCGCGCGCAAGGCTACGCGCCTTTATGAAACCAAGCTGAAAGCCTTGCTTGAACCTATCTGCATCGGGAAGTTCGCCGCCATCGAGCCGGATTCGGGCGAATACTTCGTCGCTGATGGTATGTCCGCCGCGATGAGCCAAGCGCGGTCAAAGCATCCTGACAAAAAGTTCTTTTTAGTCAGAATCGGTTTCAAGGCCGCCGTTACCTTCAAAAATCCGGTGCCGCTCTCTTTATGAAACAAACGCAACGCTTGCAAGGATGGTGGGATAAACACCTCTCGCCCCATTTGGCAGTGGCGATGGCGACTGGCGAGAACCTTGATCTGGTGGTTGATTCCGGCTTCAACGGCGAACTGATTTTGCCGAAGACGTTGCTTACCCGGCTTGGCTTACCGGACGACGGGACGATGTTCTCGGTTTTGGCCGATGGCTCCGTCGTGGAAACCGAAGTTCATATTGGAGAGATCGTCTGGTTCGGGCAAACGCGCGAAGTCCGCATTCAAGCCACCGATGCTGATGAAGGCTTACTCGGTACGGAATTGTTTCGGGGCTGCGTCGTCGAACTCGACCCTGATTCCGACCACGTTCTTTTTCGTAAGAAACCAAGCAAAGCGCGTAAACGGACGAGATAGTGAACAAAGAATTGACGAAGGCCGGATTGACCGAAGCACATGCGGCGGCGCGGGTGTTATTCAATACGGACAACTTTATTACGCAGGAGTAAGTGGCAAGTTAGACGTCTTGACTGTCACGCAACTAATTTACGGTGATCGGATTGCTCGCGCTTCATGGCAACGCTGAAGTGAACACTGGCAGGAAGCGTTCAAGTGGATTCTCTCGTTCACCGAACGCGCGTTGCGGTTCGCTTAACGTGTAAACCCAGGCGTGCCCCGGTTGCGTTTCGCCGTCGCGCCGAATGCCGAATTGCACCCGCGCCGGAATGCCGTAACCATTCAACAGCCGATAGACGATTAATGAACGATGTACGCAGCTTCCTTCGCCAGCAGTTCCATCAGCCAGCACGGCAGCCATCCAATGCGCAAAGAGATAAATTTGGGCAGGTTCACTGATGCGCCAATGCGGTTGCGGCGCGAGGTAGCAGACAGGTACGGCGGCGATGGCACCAGATAAGTTAGGTGATAATTTTGGAGAAGGCGCGTTGAGCAAGCCTTTCACCAGTCGCACGGCTTGCCACGTACGCGCAAGTAGCAGGTAATTTTCCCAGCCCCACACGTACCGATAAAATTTTAGCCACGAGCGCCAGCGCATTAGCGTAACTCAGTCCTTTTGCAAGAATTTGGAATACCCAGCGTTCAGGCTGCGTTCTCTATCACGGGCTTTCTAACGTCGGCTGGGCATTCCTTTATCGGATGCTATAATCGCCGTCGTTCAAACCACAAGTAAGGGCGCGGCAGTTGAACAGCAGGGAATTCAGAAGCGTAGGTTCCAACACTATGAAAAAGATTTTTACGTTGAGTTTGCTGGCGGCAGTTTTGTTCGGACTCGTCTCTATTTACAGCACCGATCTCACGCAGGCGCAAAAAGGCGTCGCTGATTTCGACGTGCAACATTACAAGATTGATGCGCAATTGACGCCTGACCAGCAACAGTTGCGTTCGCGGGTTGAAGTCAAATTCATCCCCAGCACCGATACGCGCTCGGTCGTGTTTGAGATGAACGGTTCGCTCACCGTGCGCAAAGTCACGCGCGTAGATGCGCTTCCCGGAATCGGCCCTGGGCCTGCCTCAACGCCGCCGCCGATGGTGCGCAAACCGGCGGCGAATGCCGCGAAACCGACTGCCAAAGCGACGCCGACGCCCGCCGCAAAAACGCCTGCCGCAAATGCCAAAGCCACGCCGACGCCTGCGCCGGGCGATTTGCAGTTCATTCAAGACCAAAAAGAAAAGATGGAAGTCCGCGTAGACCTCGGCTCTGTCGTTCCTTCCAAACAGCCGGTGACGTTGGCGTTTGAATACGATGGCGCGCTTGAGACTTCGCAAGGCGGGCCGATTCAGAACGCGCGCTTGGCTTACGTCGGCGAGTCGGGTTCTTATTTGATGTATGCCGCGCGCTGGTTTCCCTTTCACGAATACGCCGCCGACCGCGCGACTTATGAAATCAAAGTGACGGTGCCGAAAGGCTACGTCGTTGCTGGTTACAGCGAGCAGCCCTTGGTCGAAGCCGAAGTTTTGCCAGAAGCCATCAAGCCCGCGTTGAAGACGACGACCACGATTCCGACGATGGCTACGCTTGAGGCTTCCGCTGCGCCGAAACCGGCTGCACCGATGGTTTCGTTCACGCTGGTCAGCACGAAACCCGTGTTGCCCGGCAGCTTGGTCGCAGGCAAATACATCGTCAAAAACATCAAGCAATCAGGCTTTGATATTGATATGTATGTCAAAGCGGGTGACGAGAAATGGGCTGACAGCGCGGCCAAAACCATCGGCGAACATCTCGAATTTTATTCATCCAAATTCGGCGCTTACCCTTTCGGCAATCGCCTGATCGTGGCGCAAACTGACGACGAGACGCTTGAGACTTATAGCGCGCCGGGGATGATGTTTCTCTCGCCGCGCGCCTTGCAATCGGCTTCGGCAGAACGGCTCGGACGCGAAGTCGCCTTTCAATGGTGGGGCCAAGCCGTAGGCATTCAGTCATTCGACGACATCTTTATTTCGCAGGGCTTGGCCGAATTCAGCATGTTGCTCGCCTTGCGCGACAGCACCAACGAAGCGCAATTTCAGGACGCGCTGCAAAGCCAGCTCGAAAAGGCGCTGGCCTTTGAGCAATCGTCTTCGATTCGCAATGCGCCGAAACAGCTTGATGACCAGACGCCCGCTTATCGCTCGGTCGTGTTCAACAAAGGCGCGCTCGTGATGTATATGCTGCGCCAGTTGATGGGCGAGAAAGATTTCGATGCGTTCCTGAAAAATTACTACCAGCAAAACAACGGCAAGAACCTGACGCTTGACGAATTCGAGGCCCAAGTCACCAAAGCCGCCGGACGCAACATGCGTTTCTTTTTCGGCCAATGGGTAGACTCGACCGGCGTGCCTGAGTTCCGTTCGGAATATCGCATCCTGCGCACCAAAGACGGCTTCCGCGTGCCGGGTACGGTCAAGCAGGAAATGGATACGTTCGAGATGCCGGTGGATATTATTCTCAAGACCGAAGCGGGCAACGAGAAACAAACCGTATTGCTGAAAGGTACGTCGGTTGATTTCGACATCGTGACCAAGAGCAAGCCCAGCGAAGTCGTGGTTGACCCCGATTACAAGATCATCAAAACGTCTGAAGAGTTGCGGCAAGGCGTCGTCGTGCGGCGCGGCATCGAACACTTCCGCGAGCAGGAATACACCGAAGCCGAACAGCAGTTTCAGGCGGCGATCAAACTCAACCGCAATAATTCGTGGGCCTGGTATAACCTCGGCTTGCTTTACATCACGCAACGCAACCACAACAAAGCCCTCGACGCTTTTGAGCAAGCCCTCAACGGCAACATGCGCCCCGAATGGATCGAAGTCTGGTCTTACATTTATCGCGGCAACGCCTGGGATTCGCTGGGCCAACGCGAACGCGCCGTGGCTGATTACAACAAGGCGCTGACCAACGGTGGCGATTACGAAAACGCACAGGCGACGGCGCAGCAGTATCTGGCGGAGCCTTACGGCTCGAAGAAGACGAAGGCTGCGAATGATGGGCAGTGATTTTTTAATGGCAGGAAAGATGTATGGGGAATCGTCGTTATTTTTCAGCACGAGCGGGCAAACTTCCGAATGGAGATCGTCTTGATCTGCCAATGTTGCTCAGATTGTTCAGAAGCCGTTTTTCTTTATTTTGCAGTAATGGCTATTTTCAAGAGGCCTTTGGTTATGAATGCGTAGATGCAGGGAATGTATCAGGTACTTTAGGGACTGATATTGAGGCTCAGGTTCTTCTGGCAGTACGTAAGCAAGGCCTGTGGCCAATTATTGAGGAAAGCGTTAACGAATACTCAGAAGACGATATCTTTGATGTTATTGAGTTTCTTCACGACCATATTTCCAAGCCAATAGATGGTTATGAACACACTTGGAATCAATGTGGTTGGCACTATAATTCTTTTGACTTGGAAGCCGGGCGTCGAGAATGGCGAGAAGCGGTTAATGAACTTCTTGTGGATTATAAGGAAGGTTTCGAGCTTTCTTTAAGCGGTGAAATCTTAGCCCTCCCAGAAAAAGGTTTTGATAATCTGCTTGTTGCCAATTTGCCACCATTGGATGATGAAAACATTAGCAAGCGAGTAGAAAAAGCTATTTCTAAATTTCGGCGACATCGCTCCTCCTTAGACGACCGTAAGGACGCTATAAGAGAATTAGCTGACGTTTTAGAGTTTTTACGCACTAAGTTAAAAGGCGTCATAACAAAAAGTGATGAGAGTGACCTTTTTAACATAGCTAATAATTTTGGAATTCGTCATCACAACGACCAGCAAAAGACGGATTACGATAGAGTTATTTGGTATAGCTGGATTTTTTATTTCTACCTTGCAACGATTCACGCTTCTATTCGGTTAATAGAGAAAAATCAAAGGGCTACTAACTGATTTTGCTTAAACGTAATTCCCTCGAAGCTCTGATGCGGTATTCAGCCCGCGAACGCGGGCGGTAGCATAAAGCCTGGGGTGGAGGCAGCCGGAACCCCAGGACGCATCGGCAAGTGACGCGCTAGCCCGCGAAGGCGGGCGGCAGACGTTGAAGTGAGATGTTATGGCAGAGACGTTTACCAATCTGATTTATCACATTGTCTTTTCCACAAAGAATCGGCAACCGCTGATTGCCGAAGCTCATCAGCCGCGTTTGTATGACTATATTGGCGGAACGGTACGCGGTTTGGGTGGCATCTCGCTTGCGCTGAATGGCACAGAAGACCACGTTCACTTGCTGGCAAAATTGCGACCCGACAAATCGCTCTCTGATGTATTGCGCGATCTCAAGGCAAATGCTTCGGGATGGATGCACGATGTATTTCCCGAATTGAAGGACTTTTCATGGCAGCGTGGTTACGGAGCCTTTACGGTAAGCCAGTCTAATATCGAAATTGTCGAACGTTACATTGCAAGACAGAAAGAACATCATCAGAAACAATCGCCTCGTGACGAATTTATAGAGTTGTTGGTAGCCAATGGCATTGAATATGACGAACGGTATTTATAAGGCTAGCTGTCGCCCGCATTCGTGGGCTGAGTTGTCGTTGCGCGCGTTACCTGGGGTTCCGCTTCGCTCCACCCCAGGCTTTATGCTTACGCCCGCGTTCGCGGGCTGGGGGCGAATGGCGAAAGGTTTATTTTGTTCGCTGGTTATTTTTGGTTTTTGTGCAATAGCTGTGAGCCAGGCCAACGCGCAGGCGCTTCCGCTTACCAACACCTCCAAAGAAACTTCTGCTAAAGCGACCTACCGTTACGTTTTCGTCAACGAACGTTTCACCATTCCGCGCCTCACGGTCGAGTTTGACGGCGCGGGCGTAGGGCAATACACGTTCAAGCGCAAAGACCTCGAAGAGATTACGAACAAGCTGAAGCTTTCGACTAGCCTGCTGGCGCAAATCAATGCGTTGTTTGACGAAGTCGGCTTTCTCAACAGCAAGGAAAGCTATCAGCACAAAAAAGATTTCTCGCATCTCGGTACGATGACCATCACGCTGAAACGCGGCGGGCAGGAACGCAGTACGACGTTTAATTACACCGACAACGAGCCGATGATGAAGTTGGCTGAAATCTTCCGCAACATCACGACGCAAGAGATGCGCGTATTCGACATCGAGAACACGCGGCAGAGCGATCCGATTTCTACGCCGGCGCAAATGCGTCAGCTTGAATCCGAACTCAAAGGCAAACACCTCGCCGATCCCGCCCAATTGTTGCCGCTGCTCAAAGACATTCAGCAAGACGAAGGCATTCCGCTCATCGCCCGCAATCACGCCGAGCGGCTGATGCAAATGATTCAGAAAAATAAATTCTAGAACCGAAAGGCAACCGCCAACGTCGTAGTGCAACCACGCCATGGTTGCGTTGCTTGGGCAGGTTTTCTTTCAGGATCAACGGGCTAACTGCGCATCGGCGCAACCTTGGCGAGGTTGCGCTACGGTTGCCCAGAGCCGCGCGCATTCCTGCCCGCTCCACACCGCGCCCTCAATCGTGGCGGGCAGGCCGGTAGCCGTCCAATCTCCTGCCAGAAAGAAATTTGGATAAGGCGTTTGCTGCGACGGACGCAGCCGCGCAGTGCCTACGGTATGCGACAGCGTCGCGTCGTGTTCGCGGATGATGAATGAATGCGTCAACACGGCTTGACGCGCGGCAGGGAAGAAGCGGCGCATCTCGCGTTGCGCGACGGCGAGCAGTTCTTCTTTGGTTTGTTGGGCGGCTTCGTGCGCGCCGCTGATGACGAGGGCGAGGTGTTGCGTCACTCGTGCGTGATCGCCCGCGATGGCATTTTTGTTGAAAACCCATTCAATCGGTGAATCGAGCAAGCCGGTGAATTCGAGGTCAGTCACTTGCCGGTCGTACCACAAGTTGATTGAAACGATAGGCGCTGATTGAAATTCATTGATGGCTTGCCACGCCGCGTGTTGGCGCACGAGTTCAACCGGCAGCATGCGTTTGAGCATAAAGTAAGGCGCGGCGCTGATGATGGCTGAAGCCGCGATGGTTTCGCCGTCTTCGAGCGTAACGCCGACCGCTTTGCCGTCAGCGAAATCAATCGTTCTGACCGCAGCATTCAGCCTGATTTGTCCACCACGCTTTTCAATAAACGTTTGCGCGTCGGTCGTGTAAAGCTCGCTCAAGCCGGTACGCGAGATGACCATCGTCGAATCCTGCTTGGTGTGCATGAACGCCTGATTCAGCACGCGCGCGAACATATCTGCCGAAGCGCGTTCGGGCGATTCGTTCAATGTCGCCAACGCGACCAAATCCCAAAAACGATTTTGCATGCGTTCGGTTTGGCCGAGTTCGTTGAGCCATTGGCGTACGGTTTTATCGGCGAGGTGAGTGTGGTTGCCGTTCATTGTGCGCAAGGCGAAACCTATGCGCAGTGCGTGCAGTCGGTCGCGCCAGTTGAGCGTAGACAACCGCGCGAGTCCGCCCAGCAAGTGCAATGGTGCAGGCAAGGCCGGGCATTGAAAGCGGGCGTGGCCTTCGTGTTCGTGCAGGAAGTCTACGCGCGGATTGGCTTGGAACTTGAGTTTGTCGCGCGCGCCGATCTTATCGAGAAAGGCCAGCGTGTGGTGATAACAACCCATCATCAGGTGCTGTCCGTTATCAACTACGTCGCCGGTGGTTTTGTCGGTGAATGAATAAGCGCGTCCGCCGAGGAAACTGCGGCGCTCTAGAACGATGACCGGCAGGTTGCGTTCGGCGAGTTCGACAGCGGCGCTGAGTCCGGCGAAGCCACCGCCGATGATGAGGATGGGGTTCACCGGCTGACCTCGGTGCTGTGCGCCCATTCATTCAATGCGATGAGGAAGCGTTCAGGCCGATGCAATCTAACTTGATGGTGAAACACGTCGTAATCGGCGCGTTCGATTTCTTCGAGCAGGCGGAAATAGATTTTGCCCATCGTACGCGCGGCGACCAACGTCGAGCGGTCTTCTTCGGGCAAGAGTTCGGCAGCACGTTGATAGAAGCCACGCGCACGATCACATTCGAATTTCATCAGCGCGCGAAAGTTGTCGTTGATGACGCCGTTGAACAAATCGCGTTCGCTATAACTGAACATCTGCAAATCTTCTTGCGGCAGATAAACGCGATTGCGTCCGGCGTCTTCTTTGATGTCGCGCAGGATGTTCGTCAGTTGCAGCGCGAGGCCGAGGTTGATCGCGTAATCCTTCGTCTGCGGATTAGTGTAAGTGAAAATCTCTATGCACATCAGGCCGGTGATCGAGGCTACGCGATAGCAGTATTGGTAAAGTTCATCGAAGGTTTGATAACGGTTTTGTTTCAAGTCCATCGCGCAACCGCTGATCATTTCGTCGAAATAAAGCTGCGGCATGGGGAACTGTTGCAAGACGATTTCTAAACGTAGCGCGAGCGGCAACGTCGCTTGGCCTGCATACAAAGCCGCGACTTCCTTGCGCCAATCGTTGAGGGATTGTTGGGCGGTGGCAACGGTTCCGCCCGTCGTGGCGTAATCATCCACAATGTCGTCAACCGCGCGGCAAAAACGATAAACATCAATGATGGCGTCGCGTTTGGCTTTGGGCAGGAAGAGAAACGAATAGAAAAAATTGGATTGAACGGTCTTTGCCAGGTCGTGGCGAAAGCTGCGCGTGCGGTCGCGCAAGTGCCAGGGCGTGAAATGGATTTCGTTAATGCTGACGGCCTTCATAATGCGATGGTCGTTAAGTGAGTCAGTGGTTTGCGGTCGGTTCCTTCTCTGATGGGCTGGATGGTAAGAGGCGAAGGCAGAGGCGTCAAACACGTAAGAGGGCGCGCGTCAGCAAACGAAATTTATCAACTGTGTTGAGCTTCGGACGTCGCGCGAGCGTGTCGAATTGCTGCTGTTCGATCAGTTCGAGAATACGCAGGCCGCTGTTCCACGTGAGGCGTAATTCGACGGCGAGCCTTCCTTTCACCAAATCAGGCAACGGCTTGCCGCGCTCGAAAAGCTCGCGTGTACGCGCGACTTGAAATTTGATGAGTTGCCGCAACGCGGGCGAAGCATCACGCGAACGCAGATCGTTGATCGTGAGGTTTGCCGCTGCCATTTCGTCTTCAGGCAAGTAGATGCGGTCTTTGAGAATGTCTACGGCTAGGTCTTGCCAGAAGTTGGTGAGTTGCAGCGCCGTACAAATCGCGTCAGACAATTCGTCGAGTTTAGGCTGACGATAATCAAAGAGACGCAGGATCAAGCGGCCTACGGGATGGGCCGAGCGCGTGCAGTAATCCAGCACTTCAGAAAAATTCGCGTAACGCCGCTTCGCCACGTCCTGTTTGAAGGCCGACAGCAAATCGCTCAACAGCGACTTCTCGATCTGCAACTCTTTCACCGTATGCGCCAACGCGATGAAAATCGGATGCGTCGCGCGGCCCGCGTAACATTCGTCGAGTTGTGTTTGCCATTCGTTGAGTTGGCGCAAGCGGATAGCTGGCTCATATTCGCCTTCGTCCGCGAAGTCATCCGCTGTGCGCGCAAAAGCATAAATGCTGTAAACGTGTTGCCGCTTGACCTTGGGAATCAGCAGCGAACCGACGGGGAAATTTTCGTAATGCGCGTGCGCGAGTTGTTCGCAATGCGCAAAGGATTCGTCAATGGAAGGCAAGGGCGCTGAAGGCACAATAAACTCAAGCAGCTTTGCGTTTCATGTGTAACAACATGATTTGCGCGTGATCGGTGATTTCGACTTCCTGCCAGGTGTTGCGAGGCGCGTCGAAAAACTCTACTAGCCAGCCCGCCGGATGGTGTTGATTGTGAGCAAAGGCTTCCAGCACGGTTCCGACATCGCCGCGTTGCAAGCCGAACTCAGGCAAATCTTGCAGTAAAGCCACCAGATCAAGTGATTCAATGTAGTCCATAAAAGCCATTCTTTTAGATCACGTAACAAGAGGTCAACCCAAGAGGCCAACCAGGGATGCTCAACCCCGTATTCAATAATCCAGGTCGTTCTCACCACAGCGGACTTCCCTGCGCGTATAAGTTGCAGGTCCACAATGAAGCGCCGTCCAAAAACGGAAGGCGCGTTTTCTTCCGCCTCATCCAGCACCACGCGCATGAGTATTTGTGCCTGCAACCATTCAGCATCTTCCGCGCGAACGCCCAACGCGGCCTCAAAAACCCTGGCCTTGTGTTGGCCGCGTTCGTGGTACAGGTTCAACGAATAGTCGCGCAGTTTGGCGAGTTCTACGACGGCAGATTCAGCGTTGGGCAGCAACATAATCGTTACCGACGGGAAATTAACTCTTCGGCTTTTGCGCGGCTGCGGCGGAAAGAAATACGCCCACGAAAACTATGCCGATGCCTACCCAAACGAGTGTGCTGTCGCGGCCTTGGCCTTGTCTAAACGAGCCATAACCGGCAATGAGTAAGCCGATGACAGAGACTGCAATCGGAAGTAATTTGGTCGCTTTGTTTTCCATTGGTTGTCCTTTGTCGAGATGTAGCGCGGGTTATTAACCCGCGCTACAAATGGTTAATATCCGCCTGCCGCCTCAGCACGTTCAATCGTCAATTCGCCGTTGCGCCATTTGACGAAATCGTCGCACATCGTCGCCGTTGCCGTAGCGCCGATGCGCGTGACGCCTGCGTCAATCATTTCGAGTGCCGCCGCCAGCGTGCGTAAGCCGTGTGCCGCTTTGACTTGCACTTGCTCGCTCACATTCGCGCGCATCAGTTTGATGTCAGCCACCGTCGCGCCCGTCGGCGCAAAGCCCGTAGACGTTTTGACCCAGTCAACGTTGGCGGCTTCGCACAGTTGGCAGGCCGCGATTTTCTGTTCGTCGGTTAGATGAGCGTTCTCGAAAATCACTTTGACCTTGACGTGATGCGCGTGTGCGAGATCGCAGATGGCTTTGACTTCGCGCGCGACGTAATCAACGTGGCCCGAACGCAACTGGCCGTAATTGATGACCATGTCCAATTCGACCGAGCCGTCTTCGATAGCTTGTTTGGCTTCGGCGAGTTTGGTTTCGATGGTTGCGCTGCCGTGCGGAAAGCCCACGACGGTGCTGACGACGACATCGGAATCTTTGAGCAAGTCTGCCGCGAGCTTGACGTGATAAGGCTTCACGCAAACGGAAGCCGCGTGATATTGCGCCGCGATTTTGCATCCGGCGATGACGTCGGCTTCGGTCAACTGCGGTTGCAACAGCGAATGATCAATGGTTTTAGCGAACTGTTCGAGCGTGATGGTTTTACTGCTTAACGTCACAGGGTTGTATCTCCGTTCAAAGTGATGAGAAGAAATTTTCCATTTTAGACTTTAGATTTTTTATTGGTCATTGGCTGAGGGCTTCCTTCCAGCAATGACAGATGAAAAATCTAAAATGGAAAATGGAAAATTTCGGGAAGGTTTTAGCGCGCTTGTTGTTGCGCCCAAACGGCTGCGCCCATCAAGCCTGCATTGTTGCCAAGGGTGGCGGGAATAATTTCATAAGCGTCGGCATCGGCCAGTATCACGCGCTCTCTCACCGTGCGGCGAATCGGTTCGAGGATTAAATCACCTGCCGCTGCGACGCCTCCGCCGATGATGATGCGGCGCGGAGTCAGCGCGATGACGATGTTGGCAATGCCGTAACCAATCGCGGCTCCGGCGGTGTCATAAATCTCGCGCGCTACTTGATCGCCCGCGAGCGCGGCCTGACAAACCAGTTCAGGCGTAATCAAATTCAAATCGTCTTGGCACATCGCCGTGATGCGGGTCGTAGCGCCTTGCATAACTGCTTTCACTCCCGCCGCCGCAATCGCGGGGCCTGAGGCCATCGCTTCGATGCAGCCGCGACTGCCGCAATTACAACGCGGGCCGTTCAGGTCAACGCTAATGTGTCCGAGTTCTCCGGCTGCGCCTCCGATGCCCAGATAAAGCTCGCCGTTCAAAATCAATCCGCCGCCGATGCCCGTGCCTAACGTGTAAAGCGCACAACTCTCAACGCCGCGACCTGCGCCGAATTTCCACTCGCCCATCGTTGCCGAACGCGCGTCATTGAGCAGCGCAACAGGCAATCCGGCTTTTTCTGAAAGCTCTTGCCGAACGGGTACGCTGCGCCATTGGCCGTGCAGGTTGGGCAGAAACAGCGTCAGTCCGTGTTCGAGATCAAGCAAGCCAGGCAGCCCTACGCCAATGCCGCCGATGTCGGATTTCTGTTTGCCGGATTTGGCGATGATGTCGTGCGCGAGATCGGCCATTCGTTGAATGACGGCGTCGTGGCCTTCGTGCGCTTGCGTAGCGACGGCAGTCATACCAGTGATTTCACCGGTAGTCACATTGACGAGGGCGGCTTTGATATTCGTGCCGCCGAGATCAATGCCGATTTGCAAAGATGAGTGCGTCATAAAGGACGATGAACTTTCTTAGGAGGTTTTAGGGGGATGTATTTTTGGGCGGGATGCTAGCGGCAAGCCGATAATTGGGCAAGCCCGTGAGCTATCGAATTTCCCACAGTAATTTAGGGCCGTCGAGCAACGTGGAAAGGTGATTCAACACATCACGGCCCAGATAGCCAATGGCTTGTTCCGTCAGCAGGAATTCGCCTTTGAAGGTTTTCCCTTGCAGGATCAGGTCAACGCGCGCCGAAACCGAAGTGCTAACCGTGCCGTCAAAACCTACCAAAGAAAATTCCTGTCGGTGGTCAGGCGCAATGCCTAAAGCCGCTAGGCTAGCCTGGGGTAACAGCGTCACGTCTGCGCCACAATCAATTAACAACGGCACGCCCGGCAGCTTCGTTCCGGTGGCAGGATGACGTAATACCACTTGTGCCACCGGGGCAGGCGGAATGAAACGAACGCTATCGTAACTCGGCATTTTCGGCCTCCTCGCTGACTTCCTTGATAAAGAAATTGGCTTGTTCAGGATGTAAGAGGCGTGGGCTGCCCACCATCGGAACCAGCGGACGTTGGTCAGGAACTACCACATACACCTTGGTATGGTCTGGTAATTTAAGCGCAGTCGGCAAGGCTACTTGCCCATTTTCTATCGTGGCCTCAAAGGTCATAACGCTCATGGTTGTTCTCCGGTTGAATGCGATCCTTGCTTGTCACAGCCGCACTATTACTCTCCTCGCAAAAAAAAGAAAAGCGCGCAACCAACTACAGTTGCGCGCTTGATGGGGCTTACTTGGGCCGTTTACTGCCGGTCTTTGTGGCGTTCGTAAAGCCGCGTGTGCTTGTTCGACAGATCAACCGACTTGCCGTTGATGATGAGGTGCTTGATGCGCGTGCGGTGTTCGAGCAGGTCGCCATCAGTTACGACTACGTTGGCGACCTTGCCGATTTCGAGGCTGCCGACGAGTTGGTCGAGTCCGAAAATTTGCGCGGGATAAAGCGTGACGCCTTTGAGCGCTTCTTCTTTCGGCAAACCGAAGGCCGCCGCAGTGCCTGCGTGATAAGGCAGCAAGCGAATGTCAGAGGCGCTGTCTGACGAAGAGAAGCAGAATTTCAATCCGGCCTTGTGAAACTCAGCCGCGCGCGCGAAGGCTTCGTCATAAGGCGAATCTTCTTTGTCGGGCAAATCCAACACGGCGGGCAATACGATGGGAATGTTTTTCGCCTTGAGCTTGTCGGCAACTTTCAGCGCGTCTTCAGCGCCATACAAAACCAGCTTGAGTTTGAATTGATCGGCTAATGCCAGCGCGCCTTCGATTTCGGCTTTGCCGCTGGCGGCGATCAACACGGGCGCTTCGCCTTTCAGGAAAGGAGCCAGTGCTTCGAAGCCCAAATCAATCGGACGCGCGGGAATCGTCTTATCGCTCGCCGCTGCCGCTTTGGCTTTGAGATATTCCTGTGCGGCTTCGAGTTTCTTTTTCAGGTCTTCGACGCGTTTGTCGCGCGCCTGCTTTTGCGCTTCGGAGGGCGAACCCAAATTGAATCCGCCAAAGCCTCCGCCACCGCGAAAGCCCTGCACGCGCGGATAAACCAGATGCAACGCGCCGGGCGCGACGAGTTTCATTTGTTCCTGCGTCCAGCCGTCGAGATTGATGAACGCGCACTGGCCTGAAATCACACCGCCTTGCGGGCAAGTGAGCGCCGTGGTCACGCCGTTGCTGCGCGCGACGGGAATCAATTCGCTGTTCGGTTGAACGGCAGTCAACGCTTTCATATTCGCGTTGAAATCGCCGATTTCCGTCGTGTCTACGGTGGCGTTGACAGCGTCCACTTCGGTCAGGCCGAGCGTGGTGTAAGTGTCAATCATGCCCGGATAAACCGTCAGCCCCGCGCCGGGGATGATCTTGGCTCCCGTCGGAACCGGAGCCGCCGTGCCCAGACTCACGATCTTGCCATCACGGATGACAATCGTGCCCTTTTCTAACGTAGCGCCAGAGACCGTGACGATGCGGGCGTTCGTGATGGCAATCGTATTGCTGTTGGTGATGACGGCGCGGGTTTGTGCTTGAACGTTCAAAACACCGAACGTGATCATCAATGAGAGAGACAGGAAACGAATTTTCATGAGTTGATTTTCCTTACTGAACCTTATGCCTTAGCGCGTTGTGCCAATCGTTCGAGTTCGTGCCGTTGCCGCTCGAACTGTGCTTCCATCTGTTGGCGTCGTTGTTCGAGTTGCGCTTCTGATTGCTGGCGACGCTGTTCGATCTGCGCTTCGGCCTGTTGGCGGCGTTGTTCGATCAGCGCTTCCATTTGCTGGCGGCGCTGTTCGAGTTGCGGATCGTTGGTGATGGGAATGCTGCTCTCGACGGGCGCGAAAGGCGCGCTCGCTTGAGCCTTTTGTGCTTTCAGTTCAGCGATAGCCTGGTCGGTTTCGTTCGCCCGTTGCAGCAACAGGTCTACGACTTTGGTCGAAGTTTCCAGTGAGTTCAACGAAAGCCGATACATCGTTTTTAACTCGGCGAACTCGGCTTCGACTTGGGTCAGTCGCATTTCCAGATTGTTTTCGATCATAAAGTTTTAGCTACTGAACGGTTCAAGTTCAGCCTCAATGCGGTCAAACCGTTTGTTTGCTTGCGCATGGTTCAGGGCAGATTGCATCAGTAACTGGGCTGCGCGAGCAAGCTTGCTTTCAAATTCTTCGTTTTTCGAATCTTGCTTAAAATGCTTTTCGGCAAGCCGTTCCATCATCTCATCATGCTCTGACTGCTTTTCAGACAGCTTTGCCATGATTTGTTCGATGTAAGTGAGCCGCTCGTTAGAAAGCCGATGCTGTTCTTTGTTTTCCTGAGCCCATTGAGCAAGCCGCTCGTCAAAACGACGTTGTCGTTCTTGGTCTTCTTGAGCAAACTTAAGCCGTTCTTCGCCGGACTGTTGAAGTATTTGCTCAATACGATCAATCCGTTTGTCGGATTGCTTTTGTCTGTCCACAACCGTTGAGAGAGTGGCTGTGTTCTCATCGTTCGTCATGCTTTACCTCCTATGACGTGTTAAGGCCGCTTCTTTTTGCCGTGGTGCAAGTGGTCATCCAACTCTTCTTCGCTCAACGTCGGAATAAACGTCGGCGCGCCTTGCACCGGTTGCGTAGGCACGTTCGCCTTCTTCTCTTTCTCAATCAGTTCTTTCTTTTCTTGGGCGAGCAGCGTGCGGCGTTCAGCATCGAGTTTGCGGTCGAAATAAACTTCGCCTTCGATGAGGGTCATCACGGGGTGGGCATAAACGCTGAACGGATGTCCGTTAAAAATGGCGAGGTCGCCGTCTTTGCCGACTTCGATGCTGCCGATGCGATGGTCGAGGCGAATCTGTTTGGCGGGATTCAACGTGACCAGTTGCAGCGCCTGCTCTTCGGTCAAGTTGCCGTATTTCAACATCTTGCCGGCCTCTTGATAAAAGCGGCGCGCGTGTTCGTTGCTGTCGGAGTGAATCGAAACCACGATGCCCTTGTCGGTCATCACCGCCGCGTTGAACGGAATCGCGTCGTAGGCTTCCATCTTATAAGCCCACCAATCCGGCAAAATCGAAGCCGATGCGCCGTGCTTGGCGATTTCGGGCGCGACTTTATAACCCTCAAGTGTGTGTTGCAGCGTGCGCACGCGAATGTTGAATTCTTCGGTCAAGCGCAACAGCATCATGATTTCGTCGGCGCGATAGCAATGCGCGTGAATGTCAATTTTGCCTTTGAGGATATCGGCCATCGCTTCGAGTTTGAGGTCTTTGCGCGGCATCAGTGGATTCCCGCCCTTGGCTTTGGCGGCTTCATAAGCGTCCCACTTAGCAATGTATTCGCGGCCTTGCGTGAAAGCTTCGCGGATCGT
>JAYSVR010000588.1:0-9915 GCA_043718445.1 Acidobacteriota bacterium
ATGCGCGGACTAAAGTCCACGATACGTCTCACAGGCTGAAGCCTATGCTACTTCCAAGCCCGCAGGCGCGGTGTTAGACTGCGCCGCAATTTTCAATCGGGAGTTCATCAAAAACATTGGCTGCGAAGTTGCCCATTCTGCGACGCCTGCTGACGGTGCTGTTGTTAGGCGCGGTCTTTTTATTTAGCAGCGGTCTCGTGCTGTATTTCGCCTTGCGTGGTCGCACCGTGCAAGTGCCGAATCTCGTCGGCAAGGCCGAGGCTGACGCGACCGATGCGCTCGAAGATAACGGTTTGCGGATGGCCGTGCGCAATCGCTCACACAGCGAACAGTATGCGACCAACGCGGTGATCGAACAGATTCCTGCGCCGGGTACGGTGGTGAAAACCGGACAACAGGTGCGCGTCGTATTGAGTTTAGGCGCACCGCCCGCGCCCGCACGCAAATAGTTGTGCAAGTGAGCAAAAGTGTTGGCGTTCATCGAATAGCCAACTCGCTGAATGAATCCAACTCTAACGATGCTCAAAAGATGATTGAACTTGCACCATCCATTTTATCGGCGGATTTCACCCGGCTGGGCGAACAAATTGCCCTCGTCGAATCCGCCGGTGCGCATATCGTTCACGTAGATGTGATGGATGGACATTTCGTACCGAACCTGACCATCGGGCCGTTCGTCGTTGAGTGGATTCGCAAAATCACGCGCTTGCCGATTGACGCGCACCTGATGATTGAGTCGCCTGACAAGTTCATTGAAGCTTTTGCTCGCGCCGGAGCCGATATGATTTCGGTGCATCCTGAAGCGACTTATCACTTGCATCGAACGGTTCATTTGATAAAGCAAACGGGCGCGCAAGCAGGCGTCGTGTTGAATCCGGCGACGCCGCTCGTCGCCATAGAAGACATCATCAACGACGTAGATTACGTGTTGCTGATGTCGGTCAATCCGGGTTTTGGTGGACAAAAATTTATTCCTGCTTCGTTAGAAAAGTTGCGCCGCTTGCGCACTTTAATTCGTGAACGCCGCGCTCACGCGCGCATTGAAATTGACGGTGGCATTGCGCTCGGCAACGTAGCCGAAGTCGTCGCCGCCGGAGCCGAAATTCTGGTCGCCGGATCATCTGTTTTCGGACAGGTTGATCCCGCCGCTGCCGCGCGCGCAATGCTCGCGGCGGCGCAACAGGCCGAACACGCCGACCGCGTGTTGGCCTAAACCTCAAGTGGAGTTTTTTCATGATGAAACGTTTAATTCCCATCTCACTTGCGTTGCTTTTGCTGGGCGCTTGCGGTGGCAAAGACAAGGTCAAAAACGATAACGCTTATACGCCGGGCCGCGACAAGGAACTTTATGAGCAGGCTGAGACGAAGCTAAAAAAAGGCCGTTACGACGAAGCGCGTTTGCTTTATAACGTCGTCATCACGACTTACGCCGACAGCGAATATCTGCCGCTCGCCAAACTTTCCATCGCCGATTCGTTTTATCTCGAGGGCGGTTCGAGCAGCCTCGAACAAGCCATCGGCGGATATAAGGATTTCGCGCAATACTTCCCGACGCATCCGCTGGCCTGCGCCGTCAAACTCAAGATCGCGCATTCGCATATGCGCCAGATGAATGCTTATAACCGCGACTGGACGCCGGCGAAGAAAGCTGAGTTCCAACTCAAGGCGACGGAACTCTCTTGCAAGAACTCGCCGCTTTATGCGCAGATCGTGCAAAACCGTGATGAGGTGCAACAGATTCTAGGCTTGCACGAACGCGACATCGCCAATTTTTATATGGGCAATCGTCAGGCTTACAAAGCCGCCGAAGGCCGTTGGCGCGACATCGTGGCGAACTATCCTTCGTTCACTTACCGCGACGAAGCCCTGTTCAAACTCGGCGTCGCCTTGATCGAGCAAGAGCAGCCTGAAGAGGCCGCACAATTTTTCACTCAACTGGTGGCTGATATTCCGATGAGCGAATACGCCCCGGAAGCGAAGAAGTACCTCGAAAAACTTGGCAAACCGATTCCCGAACCGAGCGCCATCGGCAAAGCCAACGCTTCGCCTGATCGTCCGGGCCGCATGGGACGCGCGAAACTCATCCTCGGCATGAACGATCTCGAAATCTCAAAAGACGGTGTGTTGGTCAGCCGCGAAGGCGATGCCAAAGACGAGGCCGCAGCGGAATTGCAAAAACCGCGCGAAGCCATTGGCGGCGTTGGCTCGGTCCGCGCCAACACCAAGACGCCGGTCGGCACAGCGCAGCCTGAAGCAGCGGCTCCGGCGACAGTTCCAACGGCGAGCGCGACAGCCAGTAAAGACAGCAAAGAGGCCAAACCGGCGGCTGCGCCTGCGGGTAAGGACGACAAGAAGAAAAAGAAAAAAGGCGGCATCGCGGGCATTTTCAAATAAACCGTTTAGCACAGAGACAGATAGTACAGAAGAGACAAAAAGCGGGCGCATCCAACGTCCGCTTTTTGTCTTTTTGTATTTGTGATAAAACATCGCTCATCACTGACTTACTAAGATCAAGACCCACAATCAACAAGGAGCAACCGTCGTGAGTCACAAGATTCTGCTGGCCGATGACAGCGTAACGGTGCAAAAGATCGTCACTCTCACATTTTCAGACGAAGGCGTAGATGTCGTGCCCGTCAACACGGGCGACGAAGCGATCAGACGCCTGCAAACACTGCGTCCGGCGCTGGTGATGGCGGATGTTTCGATTCCCGGCAAGAACGGCTACGAAATTTGCGCGTTCATTAAGGGCCATCCCGAACTGAAAAAAATTCCTGTGGTTTTGCTGGTTCCGGCCTTCGAACCTTTTGACGAAGAGCGCGCAGCGCGCGTCGGAGCCGATCATCATTTGACCAAGCCGTTTCAATCCATTCGCACACTGATTGCGACGGTCAAAGGGTTGATCGAACTTGATTCCCATCCGGTGGCTGAAGCCGTTGAGATCGAATGGCCTCAGACGAATCCCCCGATTGTGAATAAGATTGTTAATGGCACGTTGCGCGACACGGGCGACATTCTCGAAGCGGCTCTCGCGCAAGATGACAACGACGTGTTGTCGGCGAAAGAACCCGACACTGGCGACCTTGACGATGACGTGACCGAACCATTGCCGCCGCCCGAACCGTTCGTGCCGCGCGACACTGCCAAGTTGCCAATGCCTCTTGTGGAAGAAGCTGTGCCGGTGATGGCGGCTTCTGCGCCTATGAGTTACGCCGCGCAGTGGGCCATGCACTCGGAAGACGATATTCTTGAACTCGACGATGTGTTGCTGCCGTTCGCGCACGTGCCAGCCCCCTTACTACCTGCTTTGCTGGTGAAGTCCGCGCCCGTGACGGTGATGAATACGTCTGGTGCGATTACGCAATCGGTCAAAGTCACTGCGCTCGAAACGGTCACGACGATTCCGCCCAGCGTGATTGACGACATCGTTAATCGCGTTGCTAGTCAGATCACAGCGCAAGTCTCGCAACAGTTGCAACAGTTCGCCACGCGCCTTTCGCAAGACATTGTCACGCAACTCAGCGCGCAACTCAGCAACAATGCGCGCCCTAGCCTCACGATTCCGCCATCCGTCGCGCCCAAACGCGAAGCCGATACGCTGCTGGATTTATAAAGGCGCAACGATGGCTTCACTCATCACACATCGCCAGTCACCGCTGGTGATCGCGCATCGCGGCGCTTCGGCTGACGAACCCGAAAATACTTTGCGAGCTTTTCAACGCGCTATCGAGCAAGGCGCGCAGATGATCGAACTCGACCTTGATCAATCGGCGGACGGCCACGTCATCGTGATGCACGATGCGACGCTGGAGCGCACGACGAATCTGCGTGGTCGCGTTGCTGAAATGTCTTTGGCTGAAATTCGTAAGGCCGACGCGGGCCAAGGCGAGCGCGTGCCTACGCTGGATGAAGTGCTTGATCTAACGTTGGGCAAGGTGCGGCTTTATCTCGAAATCAAAGAGGCGCGCGCGGCGGCGAATACGCTGAAGGCAATTCGCGCACGCGGCTGCGAAGCTGACGTGATGCTAGCCTCGTTCGATTTGGCGTTGATGCGAGAGTTGGGTGAAGCGGTGAAAGACATTGAGTTGGGTTTGATTTTGGGTACGCCGTCGCTCGACCCGCGCGTGCGTTGGCGCGAAGCCTTTCCGTGGCGCGCGTTCAAGTTTTACAACTATCAGGTGCTTTGTATGCAGGTCGAACTGTGTTTCGGTTATCTGGCGAAAGGAAAAGAAGCGGCAGGCAAGCGGCTTTACGTTTGGACGGCGGATAGCGAGCGGCAGTACGCAAAGATGCAGGCGTTGAGTGTGGACGGCATCGTGACAAATCGTCCGGCAAAGCTGAAAGCGTGGCTGGCAGAAAGATGAAGGCAGGAAAAATTGGGGGCTGAAAAACCAAGAGGGGCAAGCGAGTGATTCGCTTGCCCCTCTTTTGCTGGTGGCGTGAATTGTACGTGGCGTTATTGCAACTGAGGTAGTTTGACCGTGTCGTTCAACGAGCCGCTGTTAGAAAGCCGTTCGACGGCTTGGCGCAATGGGGTCGGGTTCATGAGTTGTGCGACCGTCTGTACAAGCTCGTCAGGATTGACGGGTTTGGCAAGGTGCGCGTTGAAACCCGCTTGCAGCGCGCGAGTACGATCCTGTTCGCTGACATAAGCTGTGAGCGCGATAGCAGGGGTGTTGCCACCGTGTTCGGGGGCGAGCAAGCGAATGTTGCGAATCATTTCGTAACCGTCTTCGCCGGGCATGCCGATGTCTGAAACGATTACGTGAGGCCGCCAGGTCGTCAGCAATTGGCGGGCTTCGGCGGCGGACGAAGCGAGCTGGACCTCGGCTTGGTATTGCGTGAGTACGGTGCGGAACAGGTCGCGCGCGCCGGGCTGATCGTCTACGGCAAGTACTCGCACACCGGCCAGCAAGGGCTGGCGTTGTTGTTGGGGCTTGTGCAGCTTTTCTGCCAAACCGGAAAGTTTCGATGCGGGCGCAGTCTCTGCGACGGCGAGCGGCAGGGCGACCACGAATTCCGTGCCCTGATTGACGCCTGCGCTATGCGCTACGATGTGGCCGTGATGCAATTCGACAATGTGTTTGGCGATGGCGAGGCCGAGTCCGAGACCGCCGTAACGACGTTGCGTCGAGCCATCTTGCTGGCGGAAGCGTTCAAACAGATGCGGCAGAAATTCGGGCGTAATGCCTACGCCGCTGTCACGCACGAGGATGAGCGCGTGTGAGTCGTTGCGGGCGAGCGCGACTTCGATGACGCCGCCTGTGGGCGTGAATTTGACCGCGTTGGAAAGCAGGTTCCACACCACTTGTTGCAAGCGGCTGGCATCGCCGACGAAGGGGCCGACCCAGGGCTGGAACGAGATATTCAGCTTGATGTCTTTCTCTTCGATCAACGGACGCACCGTGTCGAGCGCGGCGGCGACGACGCTCATCAGTTCGATAGGACGTTCGTCAATCGTGAACTTATCAGTGATGGCGCGCGAAGCGTCGAGCAAATCGTCAATGAGTTTCATCTGGGTATGCGCGTCGCGTTCGATGGTGTTGAGCGCGCGTTCCAGTTCTTCTTCGTTGAGCGTGCCAGAGCGAATCAGGTCAATCCAACCGACGATGCCGGTGAGCGGCGTACGCAACTCGTGCGAGAGCGTCGAGAGGAAGTTGTCTTTGTGCTGGATGTTTTCTTCTGCCGAACGGCGCAATTGCTGTTCGTGTGCGAGTACGGCGAGGCGTTCTTCTTCCATCTGCTTGCGTAAGGTGATGTCGTGATGGATGTGCGCGATGAATTCGACTTCGCCCGCTTCGCTCTTTTGCGCGAAGGTTACTTGCGCGACGGGCATCTCGCTGCCGTCGGCGCGACGCAACGTGGTCTCGCCCGTCCACACGCCGTTTTGCAAGGCGGCGGGCAGTGTGACGTTTTCCATCTGGGCGTAAGCGGCGGGCGAATAGAGATCGGCCACCAGCAAATCGGCGATGTCTTCGCCTTGCGTGCGTTCGACCAGTTGGCGACCGGCTTCGTTGAGAAACAGCAGGCGGCCTTGCGCGTCGGTGATGCTCACGCAATCGGGCGTAGCCTGTAAGACCGCCGCCAGCCGCGCTTGTGAAGCCTGCGCGATTTGGCGTTCTTCGGCCTCATAAGCCATTGCTACGAAATCAGCGACCGACGCCGCGAAGGTTTCTTCTTCCGCTGACCATTCGCGCGGCGTGCCGATGTGTTCATGGCAGACGACGCCGATGTGGCGGCCCAGCGCGCGAATCGGCGCATCGAGCATCGAACTGATGTTGTTCGGCCTTAAGTAGCATTCGCTGAATTCCGCCGTGCGTTCGTCGGTGTGCGCGTCGTGCGCGGCAATCGAACGATCAGCGGCGAGCGCCGCAAAGTAATGCGGGAAATCTATCGCGGTCAGTCGCATTCCTTGCGTGTGGCGTTCGTCTACGGCCTCGAATAAATCCTGACAGATGAGCTCAGTGTGCGTATCGTTAAACAGCCAGATGCTGACGCGTGCCGTATCCAAAGCCTGCGCGGTCACTGCCGTAATTTCCTGCAACGAAGCCGTTAGTCCGTTTTGCTTCCACGCTGTGCTGCGCGATAACTCGCCCAGCGCGCGATTGTGGCGGCGCAGATGTTCATTGAAAGTCATCACCGAAGGCGTAATGGCTTCGGCGCTCTCATTGGCGGAAGGGAAATAATCGGGCGGCAAGCTGGGCGTTGGGGGAACGCTATGCTCAAGCGGCAATTCCGCCCGCAATTCTATGGAAGGTGTGCTGGGCACTACGGGCAAGCTGGTCGGTTCAACCAGCGAGCGCAGGCTCGACACAACGTACTGTCCGTTATCCATTTGGCGACGGGTGAGTTCGACGGGGAACTCTGTTCCGTCGCGATGCCAAACGTAAACTTCTGCGATCTCGCTGACGCCGTTGAATTGCTGATCGGTGATGCCGAAAGGGAAACGCGGCTGATCGGCATTGCGCGAACGTTTCGCCAACAACGCCAAAGCCTTTTCGCCGAGCATCTCGGTGCGCTCATAACCAAACAATTGCTCAGCCAGCGAATTGAGTTGCACGATGCGTCCGCGCTCGTCAGTCACCATCATCGGCTCAGGCGCGTATTCCAAAAATTGCGAGAACTGCGCGGCAGCCGATTCAGCGGGTTCAGCTTCTGTGGCTTCGCTAGCAATAGGCAGCGCAGGCGCTTCGGTTGCGACAGGCGCTGCTTCAATAGCTTCAATTAGTGGCGCGGTGACAGCCACGGGCGCTTCAGGCGCTGCCAGCACGACTGGCGCAACGATTGGTTGCGCAGGCGTGACTTCGATGACGGGCGGAACTTCGATGACAGGCGGCGCGATGTGAACAGGCGCAGCTTGTACGGGAGGTGGCGCAGCTTGTATTAGAGGAGGCGGCACTGGTTCGTATGCGAAGGTCATCAGTTCAGGCAGCGCGGCATTTTGCATAACGGGAACTGCCACTGGTGCGAGTTCAATCACCGGCGTTGGCGCAGGCATCTCAATCGGCGCGGGCGCTGCATAAACCGGTTCCGGTGCGGGCGGCGCATAAACGGGTTCGGGTACAGGCGCGGCGTAAACTGGTTCGGGCGCAGCGACTGCGGTGGGCATAGGGTTCGTTGGTGGAGCCGTGAAAGCGGGCGGTGCGGGCGGAGCCGGAATATCTTGCGGCGCAATGAAGATAGGTTGCGGCGCTAATTCGATGACGGGCGCGGCAGCAATCGGCGAGAACGCCGTCAACGGCGGTGGTGGCTCGGTGTCAGGGCGCAACCTGACGGTGATGCGTTCCGCTACGTTGATGGGCGCGACCGGTTTCGGAGCCGGAGCAGCGGGTTGCACAGGGGCGGGCGCTTCACGGTATTCGTGACCGATGGCGACTACGACTTGTTCGCCGTTGCGGCGCGTCAGCGCGAAGTTGAACACCATCGAACGGCGTACGGCGCTAGGCAACAACAACGTGATTTGCCAATCATTCAAGCGACCGCTGGGTGCGAGCAGCAACAATTCTGCGGGTACGAACGCAGCGGCGTATTGTCCGAAGACCGCTGTGGCAGGCGTACCGATCAAACTGGTCGAAGGCATATCGAGCAATTCGCTGGCGTAACGATTCACCCATGTGAGGCGTCCGTAACTGTCAGTGATGATGACGGCGTCAGTCAGGGCTTCGAGTGCGCCTTGCAAAAGTTCCGCCGTATCGGGCTGCGACTTTTCGTCATACGAACTGATCGAATTGAGCAGCGACGAACTCCAATCCATGCTTTTGCCGCCGGGCTGCGCTTGCGGCGCGCGTTGTGGCGGCGGAGCCGGTTGCTTCACGCGCGAGGGCGAATCGAAACTCACGCGTCTTCCGGGATTGCCCTGATTGGCCTGACCAGCGCGCGAGGGTTGATCGAAATTAGCGCGTGGCGGCACAGCCTGCCGCATTTGATCAAGATTGCCTTGCGCAGGCGCGGCTGGGCGTGGTTGAGGCGGACGCGTCGGCTGATTGAAATTAGGCGCGACATTATTGGGTACGCGACGGCCTGAAGGCTGATCGAAATTATTCAGTGCCGGATTTTGTCCCATCGCAGGCCCAATCGAATCGTTGGGCTGCGCGGGTCTGCGCATCGCTGAAGGCTGGTCAAAATTGACAGGCCGACGCACCGCTGACGGTTGATCGAAGCTCACGCCTTGCTGAGGGCGCGGTGGGGGCGGCGCAAAGCCAGAGCGCAACGAGTCTAAATCATCATCTGCTAACAATTCTTGTAGGCGGTTTTCGAGAAAGCCTTCCGGTAAGTTATTCATCCAACATCCATCCTTGTTTCCATCACCTTGCCGAATAACTTGAATAGCCCAGTCAGGCCGTTTGCGCGCGCTTTTGGATTTTACGAAAGGGAATGCGGAATCGTTGATAGGCAGTAAATACTAGGAGGCGGGATGCTCTTTACTACGAGATAAGGGCGCTGCCTTGCGATCAGACTGGAGTTCAAGCTGCTGGCTTCTTAAAGGGTTTAAGAAGCGGCGCGGATTATAGTCACAACCTTCAACCTGTCCAACAAATTTTTTCCTGCCCCTAAGCGGCTCAAATCAGGAAATCGCTTCAACCCGACAAGATTGTCAGAATTTTGTGAAATTGGGGTTTGACAGTTTTAAGGTAGATGCATATTCTTGGCACTCCCAAACGCGGAGTGCCAAGAATATTTTCTCTGACAAGATTCTGATAAGACTTGCCCGGTGAAACTTGAGTCGGTTGCGCTCAGGTTTCATTGATTTGCGTTTGCGGAGCATTCACAACCTAACCTTTAACGATCACTTTGAACATCTCGAAAGGAGTTCACATATTATGGCTAGTTCGATTCGTCCGCTGAATGACCGCATTATTGCGCGTCGTGTGGAAGATCAAGAGCAGATGCGTGGCGGGCTTTATATCCCCGACACCGCGAAAGAAAAACCCCAGGAAGGCTTGGTCATTGCTGTTGGCCAGGGCCGTATTCTCAACAACGGTGAGCGCGTGGCAATGGATATCAAAGCCGGTGACAAGGTGCTGTTCGGCAAATATGCTGGCACTGAAGTCAAACTGGACGGCGAAGAATATCTGATCCTGCGCGAAGACGATGTGCTGGGTATCATCGAAACCGCGACCAAAGCCGCCAAAGGCGGAAAATAACTTACCGCAGGTTTTAAGGAGGAAAAATCAATATGGCTAAACAAGTAATTCACGGCGAAGATTCACGTCAGGCGATCTTGCGCGGCGTCAATCAACTTGCCGATGCAGTGGCGATTACGCTCGGCCCCAAAGGCCGTAACGTAGTCATTGACAAGAAATTCGGTTCGCCCACCATCACCAAAGACGGTGTGACCGTGGCGAAAGAAATCGAACTCAAAGACTCGCTCGAAAACATGGGCGCGCAAATGGTCCGCGAAGTCGCCAGCAAAAC